>NZ_JBFUKW010000008.1:0-454248 GCF_056400665.1 Variovorax sp. P5_A3
TTCTGGCCTTCAGGACCGGTCTGGTGCGTCTTGAGCTGCATGCCGAGGATTTCGCCGGCGAGCTTCTTGACGTCTTCGATCGACTTGGCGACCTTGACGCCACCGCCCTTGCCGCGGCCACCCGCGTGGATCTGGGCCTTGACAACCCAAACCGGGCCGCCGAGCTTCTGAGCGGCTTCGACCGCCTCCTGCACTGTGTACGCCGGAATGCCGCGCGGCACAGGCACGCCGAACTTGGCAAGAATTTCCTTGCCTTGGTACTCGTGAATCTTCATGAGGGTGTCTCTCGGAACGAGGTTTAGAGAACGGGAGTATTTGGCTGTTGTCCACGGGCCACGGCGCCCAGAGGGCGGGGGCGGCGAACAGCGAAGGACTGTATCATGGGGCGCCGTACCAACGTCAGGCCCGCCACTGTGGTCAATACGTAGTTTCTCCAGAGGCACCCTCCGAGGCTCCCATCATGGTCAAGGTCTTCATCGACGGCGAAGCCGGTACCACCGGCCTTCAGATCCGCGAGCGGCTGCAGAATATGCCGCACATCGAACTGGTCAGCATCGCGCCCGAGCTTCGAAAAGACGTCTCGGCCAAGCGCGACCTGATGGCCGGCGTCGACCTCGTCGTGCTGTGCCTGCATGACGACGCGGCGCGCGAATCCGTGGCGCTCATCGACCAGCTCGAAGGCCGCCGCCCGAAGATCATCGACGCCTCCACCGCACATCGCACGGCTGCAGGGTGGACGTTCGGCTTTCCCGAACTCGTGGCCGGGCAGAAGGACGCCGTGGCCAAGGCCGAGCGCGTGGCCAATCCGGGCTGCTACGCAACCGGGGCCATCGCCATCGTCCGCCCGTTGATCGACGCAGGACTCCTGCCGCCCGACTTCCCGATCGCCCTCCCCTCGGTCAGCGGCTATTCCGGCGGCGGGCGCAGCATGATCGAGGCTTACGAGAGCGGCGCTGCGCCCCTGTTCGAGACCTATGCGCTGGGGCTCAAGCACAAGCACATTCCCGAGATCATGAAGTACACCGGGCTCACGCGCCGGCCTGTTTTCATCCCCTCGGTGGGCAACTTCAAGCAGGGCATGCTGGTGCAGCTTCCCCTGCATCTGGATGACCTGCCCGACCGTCCCAAGGCCAGCGACCTGCACGATGCGCTGGCGGCCCACTACGCCAAGAGCAACACGCCGGAACAGTTCGTGAAGGTGCTGCCGCCGACCGAGGACGGCAAGATCGACGCCCTGTCGCTCAACGACACCAACCAGCTCGACATTCGCGTGTTCCCGAACGAAGACCACCGCCATGCGGTCGTCATTGCCCGGCTCGACAATCTGGGCAAGGGCGCGAGCGGCGCGGCGGTGCAAAACCTTAAGCTGATGTTGGGGGTTTAGGCTCGCCCCCAGGCTTACTCACTTCGTGTAGACGCCACCCCCTGCCGGGGGCAACACCAGCGGCCCGGCGAAGCCGGTTCCGCGGTGTTTCACGAAGTGGCCTGGCCTCCCGGCCCTAAGGTCTACTCGTCTGGGTCGTGGCGCAGCACCTTCGCGACCACGGCACTGGCGAATCCGCGCGCAAGGAGAAATCGCACCTGCCTGGCGCGTTGTGTCGCGTCCTGCGGTAGTTCGCCGAAGCGGCGCCGCCAGACTTCCCGCGCCCGTTCCAGCTCGCTGCCTTGAAGGCTCGCGACCGCTTCCGCGACCGCCTCGGGGGCGATGCCCTTGTGCAGCAGTTCCTGGCGCACGCGTGCGGCACCGTGGCGCCCTGCCCGTTGGTGCAGGACTGACTGGACCACCCTCGCCTCGTTGATGAAATCCTTGGCGGCCAGTTCGTCGAGCGCGAGCGCCAGCGTGCCTGGCTGTTCCTCGTACTTCGCGAGCTTGCGTTCGAGTTCGGCGCGCGAATGCTCCCGCTGGCTCAGCAGTCGCAGTGCGCGCCCCTTGAGAGATGGAGCGGCAAATGCCATGGCTTGGATTGAATCGCTTCGGATCGAAGCGCACCCGCCGCTCAGGGCGGGTGGCGCGGGCGGGATCGCCCCTTACTTTTCAGCCGACGCGTCAGGCGCCTCGGCCAGGAGCAGCGGGATGCCCAGGGATTCGCGCACCTTGTTCTCGATCTCGCGCGAGAGCTCACGGTTCTCGCGCAGGAACTCGCGTGCGTTGTCGCGGCCCTGCCCGATCTTCTCGCCGTTGTAGGCGTACCAGGCGCCCGACTTGTCGACGATCTTGGCGGCCACGCCCATGTCGATGATCTCGCCTTCGCGGCTGATGCCCTCGCCGAACAGGATGTCGAACTCGGCCGTCTTGAAAGGTGGCGAGACCTTGTTCTTGACCACCTTGACCTTGGTCTCGTTGCCGATCGCCTCGTCGCCCTTCTTGATGGTGCCGATGCGGCGGATGTCCAGGCGCACCGAGGCGTAGAACTTCAGCGCATTGCCGCCGGTGGTGGTTTCGGGCGAACCGAACATCACGCCGATCTTCATGCGGATCTGGTTGATGAAGATGACCATGCAGTTGGTCTTCTTGATGGTGGCGGTGAGCTTGCGCAGCGCCTGGCTCATGAGGCGGGCCTGCAGGCCGGGCAGCGAGTCGCCCATCTCGCCTTCGATTTCGGCCTTGGGCGTGAGCGCGGCGACTGAGTCGACCACGATCAGGTCGACCGCGCCGGAACGCACCAGCGAATCGACGATCTCGAGCGCCTGCTCGCCGGTGTCGGGCTGGCTGATGAGCAGGTCGGAGAGATTCACGCCGAGCTTCTGCGCGTACTGCACGTCGAGCGCATGTTCCGCATCGACGAAGGCGCAGGTGCCGGCCTGGCGCTGCATTTCGGCGATGACCTGGAGCGTGAGGGTGGTCTTGCCGGACGATTCCGGACCGTAGATCTCGATCACCCGGCCGCGCGGCAGGCCGCCGACGCCGAGCGCGATGTCGAGGCCCAGCGAGCCGGTGGAGACCACCTGGATGTCTTCCAGCGCTTCGCCTTCGCCGAGCCGCATGATCGTGCCCTTGCCGAACTGCTTTTCGATCTGGGCCAGTGCGGCCTGGAGGGCCTTGGCCTTTTCGCTGTTGGCGACCGAGATGCTTGCGCCCTTGACGACTGCGTCCATGTGGAAAACTCCTTGAATATCAATGGGTTGTGTCGGATTCATCCCGCTGCTTTTAATTACAGGCTGGATGCTTGAACAGTAGTGTAGAGGGCAATGAAAGCGAGTAAGCCTGTTTTTTGGTCAGTTTGCTTTACTATCGAAGCCCCATGGTAGATCCCATTTTTCCGATCGATCACGACGCCTGGCGCCAGACCCACCTGGGACGCCTGCTCGGCCATGCGATGCGCCGTTTCGACGAGCGCGTGCTCGCATTGATGGCCCATGACGCCGACGTGCCGCTGGCGCTGTCGAACCTCGCGGCGCGCGCACAGGTGAGCGCCGCGCACATCCACATCACGCGCCACCTCTCCCGCGATGGTTCGCGCCTGACCGAACTCGCCGAACGCGCCGGCATGACCAAGCAGGCGATGGGCACGCTGGTCGACCAGTGCGAGGCTTGGGGTCTGGTCACGCGCGGGCCTGATCCGCTCGACGCACGCGCGCGCCGCGTGCTGTTCACCGCCGACGGCCTGGCGTGGCTGGAGGCCTTCCGCAACGCCGTCGCCCAGGCGGAAAGGGAGTTCCGCGCCAGCGTCGGCGACGAGATCGCCACCGTGGTAACCATCGGTCTCGAAGCCTATGCCGCAGCCTAGAATTCGCTGGGAGAGTCGGTGGGTGGAAGATCCGGCGGCAGTGCAAGCCGCGATGTCTGGAGGCACGGCATGCGAATACTGATTGCGGAAGATGACCAGGTGCTGGCGGATGCCCTCCTGCGCAGCTTGCGCACCTCCGGCTCGGCGGTCGACCACGTCGCGACCGGCTCGCAAGCCGACGCCGCGCTGATGACCAACAGCGAGTTCGACCTGTTGATCCTCGACCTCGGCCTGCCCAACCTGCACGGCCTCGAAATCCTCAAGCGGCTGCGCGCACGCGGCTCGCAGTTGCCGGTGCTGGTGCTGACGGCTGCCGACAGCGTCGAGGAGCGCGTCAAGGGTCTCGACTACGGCGCCGACGACTACATGGCCAAGCCCTTCTCCCTGCAGGAACTCGAGGCGCGGGTGCGTGCGCTCACCCGCCGCGGCATGGGCGGCACCAGCAACGCGATCAAGCATGGTCCGCTGGTCTACGACCAGGCCGGCCGCGTCGCCACCATCGACGGCAAGATGATCGAGCTCTCCGCGCGCGAACTCGGCCTGCTCGAAGTGCTGCTGCAGCGTGCTGGCCGCCTGGTGAGCAAGGACCAGCTGGTCGAGCGCCTGTGCGAATGGGGCGAGGAGGTCAGCCTCAACGCGATCGAGGTGTACATCCACCGCCTGCGCAAGAAGATCGAGAAGGGCCCCGTGCGCATCGCCACCGTCCGCGGCCTCGGCTACTGCCTCGAAAAAATCCCCTCTTGATGCCCCAGGGCACATCGCGCTTGAACTCCTCGGCCGGCGCAGCCCGGCCCGTTGGCGAAACACCGCGGAACCGGCTTTGCCGGGCCGCCGGTGTTGCCCCCGGCAGGGGGTGGGCGGCTACACGAAGTGAGCAAGCCTGGGGGCGAGCGTGAAACTTTTTCAGCGCGCGCAGCGTTCGCTCTTCGGCGAGATCCTCGACTGGATGCTCACGCCCTTGCTGCTGCTGGTGCCGGTCAGCATCGGCGTCACCTGGCTGGTGGCACAGGGCATCGCGAACGCGCCTTTCGATCGCGCGCTGGAATCCAACATCCAGATCCTCGCCAGACTGGTCGACGTCGAGAACGGGCGCGTCCAGTTCGTGCTGCCGCAGCCGGCACGCGAGATTCTCGGCGGCGACGACACCGACCACGTGTACTACCAGTTGCTCGACGAGCAAGGTACGTTGCTCAGCGGCGAGCGCGACATTCCGTTCCCGGGCACGGACGATGTGCCGACACCCGGCGTGGTCTACCTGAGCAACGGCCAGATCCATGGCAAGCCGGTGCGCGTGGCATCGCTCTGGCTGGCCGGCGCCACGCCGGATGCGCCGCCGACGCTGTTGCAGGTGGCCGAGACCCGCGAGAAGCAGTCGGTGCTGGCCACCGAGATCATCAAGGGCGTGCTCTTGCCGCAGTTCGCGATCCTGCCATTGGCAGTGCTGCTCATCTGGCTCGCCCTGGTGCGCGGCATCAAGCCGCTGTCCGTGGTGGAGGCGCGCATCCGCGAGCGCCGGCCGGGCGACCTGAGCCCGCTCGACGAATCCTCCGTGCCGCTCGAGGTGGTGCCGCTGGTGCTGTCGGTCAACGATCTGCTGAACAAGCTCAATGACTCGATCGGCACCCAGAAGCGTTTCCTGGCCGATGCCGCGCACCAGCTCAAGACGCCGCTGGCGGGCCTGCGCATGCAGGCCGACCTCGCGCAGCGCGAAGGCGCCAATGCCGACGAGCTGAAACAGTCCCTCAAGCAGATCGGCCGCGCGAGCGTGCGCGCGACGCACACGGTGAACCAGCTCCTGTCGCTCGCTCGCGCCGAAGGCAGCGGCGCCAATATCGGGCGGCAGCCTTGCGACCTTGCGCGGCTCACGATCGAGGTCGTGCGTGAAGCCGTGCCGCGTGCGATCGACAAGCGCATCGACCTGGGCTACGAAGGCGCGGAAGCGGGCGCGCCGGGCGTGACGCTCGAAGGCAACCCGACGCTCCTGAAGGAGCTGGTGCGCAACCTGCTCGACAACGCAATCAACTACACGCCCTCCACGCCGGAGCGGCCGGGCGTGATCACCGCCCGGATCCTGGCCGACCCCTTCGGCCGCATCGTCATGCTGCAGGTCGAGGACAACGGGCCGGGCATCCCGGAAAACGAGCGCGAACTTGTCTTCCAGCCCTTCTATCGCGTGCTGGGCAACGAGGCGGACGGCTCCGGCCTGGGCCTGCCGATCGTGCTGGAAATCGCGCGCCAGCATTTCGCGACGGCACGACTGGAAGACGCGCACCCCGGTCAGCATCCGCCGGGCACGCTGGTCAGCCTGCGCTTCGACGCGAATGAAAGCGAGCGTCCTGCCGGCCGGCCCCGCGTCTAGGGCTTCGAAGGCTCTTCCTTGCGAATCTGCAGCATCTGCGGCCGCACTTGCTGCGTCAGGCGCTGCGGCTCACGCTCGCTGAAACGGGCGGGCTCCGTGCCGAACAGGGCGAGCGCGCCGCGGGTCCAGGCGTAGTAACCCAGGTTTGCCGCCAGAAGCAGGACGACGATCAGACGCATCATCATCGCGGCGCGCGCACGGGCCGCACGCTGACTTCCGCGCTCGTGATCGTCTTCATGCCCGATGCCGTGCGGACCAGCAGCTCACCGCCCCAACCCACGCCCTCGCACAGGCCCTCGGTGCCGTCGCTGAGCTGAACCTCGCGGCCGCGCAGGATGTCGCGGGCTGCGAAGCGGGAGGCAAAAGGCACGAATCCCTTCTCGTCGAAGACCTGGATGTCGCGCACCAGTGGCAGCGCCACATCGCGCAGCACCTCGGATGGTGTCGCGAGCGGGCGCCATTCCTGCAGCCACGCCGGCGCAGTGCTCAGCCCGCTGGCCTCGCGCGGCCCGATGTTGATGCCGATGCCGATCACCAGATAGCGCTCCGCGGCATCCGGCTGGAGCAGGGCGGTCTCGATCAGGATGCCGCCGAGCTTGCGCTCATGGACCCACAGGTCATTGGGCCACTTGAGCGCGAGACCGGTCGTTCCGGAAGGATCGAGACTCTCCGCAATGCTGACGCCCACGGCGAGCGAGAGCCCTGACCAGTCGCGTGGCGCCAGCGGCAGGCCCAGCGAAAAAGTCAGCGATGCCGGTTCGAGCCCATCCTGGGCGCTTTGCCACTCTCGGCCCAGGCGGCCCCGTCCGGCGGTCTGCCGCTCGGCCACCAGGAGCACCGGCTCGCGGCGGCCGTCGCGAGCGCGTCGCATCAATTCGCTGCTGGTCGAATCGATCTCGCCGACGACCTCGACGCGCAAGCCGGGCAACAGCGGTGCCAGTGCGCCGGCGATCTCGTCCTCGAACCAGGGCGCGGCCATGGTCAGCCCTTGCCGGTCTTCGCAGACTTGCCGTCCTTGGCGGCCTTGGCCTTCTTCGATTCCTTGCGAGCCTCGCCGCTTTTCCTGCTCTGCTTCTTCTCGGCCTTCTTGCCGAGCTTGTCCTTCTTCTTGCCCTTCTTGTCCTTGTCGTCCTTCGGGGACAGCAAGGTGCCGCGGCATTTGTCGGAACCGCACCAGCACGGAAACTCCGCCTTGAGCTTCTTCGTGTACGGCTCGTCGATGATCAGCCCGTAGTCATAGCTCAGCTCTTCGCCGGCCGCGATGTTGCGCAGCGCCTTGATGAACACGCGGCCATCCTGCTCGTCGGCTTCGCAACTGGGTTCGCAGGAATGATTGATCCAGCGGGCCGCGTTGCCGTTCACGCCGCCGTCGATCACACGGTCGTCATCGATATGGAAGTAGAAGGTGTGATTGGGCTGGGCCGGATCGTGCGGATGGCGGCGAAGCGCCTCCTTCCAGCTGATGACCTCGCCCTTGTATTCGATGAGCGTTTCGCCCTCCGCTATATCCTGCACGGCAAAGACGCCGTTGCCATGCACGCCGGAGCGCCGGGTCTGGATGCGGCGGCCGCCGGAAATGGGAGATTTGGATGGCATCGCCGAAGTCTGTTAGTTTGAATATGTACGCATGCGCGTGCGCGTACGCACGCGAGAAGCGCCAGATTGTAAGGATGACTCGTTGATGAAAACGTTGGTGATTGCAGAGAAGCCGTCGGTGGCCCAGGACATCGTCCGGGCGCTCACGCCCGTGGCTGGCAAATTCGACAAGCACGAAGAACACTTCGAGAACGAGAAGTACGTCGTGACCAGCGCCGTGGGCCACCTGGTGGAGATCCAGGCGCCCGAGGAGTTCGACGTCAAGCGCGGCAAGTGGAGTTTTGCCAACCTGCCGGTGATTCCGCCGCGCTTCGATCTCAAGCCGGTCGACAAGACCAAGACCCGCCTGAACGCGGTCGTGAAGCAGGCCAAGCGCAAGGACGTGACCCAGCTCGTCAACGCCTGCGACGCGGGCCGCGAGGGCGAGCTGATCTTCCGGCTGATCGAACAGTACGCTGGCGGCAAGTCGCCGCTGGGCAAGCCGGTCAAGCGGCTGTGGCTGCAGTCGATGACGCCGCAGGCGATTCGCGACGGCTTCGACCAGTTGCGTTCGGAGCAGCAGATGCAGGGCCTGGCCGATGCCGCGCGCTCGCGCTCGGAGGCCGACTGGCTGGTGGGCATCAACGGCACGCGCGCCATGACCGCATTCAATTCGCGCGACGGCGGGTTCTTCCTGACCACCGTGGGCCGGGTGCAGACGCCGACGCTTTCGGTCGTCGTCGAGCGCGAGGAGAAGATTCGCAAGTTCGTCAGCCGCGACTACTGGGAAGTGCACGGCAGCTTCCTGGCCGAGGCGGGGGAGTATCCGGGCAAGTGGTTCGATCCGAACTGGAAGAAGCCGCCGCCCGGCCCGGACGGCGTGCCCGACCCCGAGCAGCGCGCCGACCGCGTATGGAGCGAGCGTGAAGCCCGCGAGATCGCCGACGCCGCGCGCGGCAAGCCCGCCACCGTCACCGAGGAAAGCAAGCCCACCACGCAGGCTTCGCCGCTCCTGTTCGACCTGACCTCGCTGCAACGCGAGGCCAACAGCCGCTTCGGCTTCAGCGCCAAGACCACGCTGGCGCTGGCGCAGAGCCTCTACGAACGTCACAAGGCGCTGACCTACCCGCGTACGGATTCGCGCGCGCTGCCCGAGGACTACCTGCCGGTCGTCAAGCAGACCATGGGCATGCTCGCCAACAGCGGCATGCGCCACCTCGCGCCCTTCGCGCAGCAGGCGATCGACGGCAATTACGTCAAGCCTTCGAAGCGCATCTTCGACAACGCCAAGGTCAGCGACCACTTTGCGATCATCCCGACGCTGCAGGCGCCGAGCGGGCTCTCCGACGCCGAGCAGAAGCTCTATGACTTCGTGGTCCGTCGCTTCATGTCGGTGTTCTTTCCGAGCGCCGAATACCAGGTGACCACGCGCATCAGCACCGTCGAGCAGGCAGGCAGGAAGTACCCGTTCCGCACCGACGGCAAGGTGCTCGTGAAGCCGGGCTGGCTCGCCATCTACGGCAAGGAAGCCCAGGACGACGAGAAGGAAGACGACAAGGACGGCAAGCGCCTCGTCCCGGTGAAGCCCGGCGAAGTGGTGAAGGCCGCGTCCGCGGACCTCAAGGCCCTGAAGACGCGCCCCCCGGCGCGCTATTCGGAAGCCACGTTGCTCGGCGCGATGGAAGGCGCCGGCAAGACCATCGACGACGATGAACTGCGCGAGGCCATGCAGGAGAAGGGCCTCGGCACCCCGGCCACGCGCGCGGCCATCATCGAAGGTCTGCTGGCCGAGAAGTACATGCACCGCGAAGGCCGCGAGCTGATCCCGACGGCCAAGGCCTTCCAGCTCATGACGCTGCTCCGCGGGCTCGGCGTGGAGGAACTCTCCAAGGCAGAGCTCACCGGCGAATGGGAATACAAGCTCGCGCAGATGGAACACGGCAAGCTCAGCCGCGAGGCCTTCATGCGCGAGATCGCCGAGATGACGGAACACATCGTCAAGAAGGCCAAGGAGTACGACCGCGACACCGTGCCCGGCGACTACGCCACGCTCGCCACGCCGTGCCCGAACTGCGGCGGCGTGGTGAGGGAAAACTACCGCCGCTACTCCTGCACGGGCAAGGCTGGACAGGAGCCTTGCGGCTTTTCCTTCGGCAAGTCACCTGCGGGGCGCACCTTCGAAGTCGCAGAGGCCGAGCAATTGCTGCGCGACAAGCACATCGGTCCGCTCGAAGGCTTCCGGTCCAAGGCCGGCTGGCCCTTCACCTCCGAAATCATCCTCAAGTTCGACGACGAGGCGAAGAACTGGAAGCTGGAGTTCGACTTCGGCGACGACAAGAACGCCGAGACCGGCGAGATCGTCGACTTCAGCGGCCAGGAGTCGCTCGGCCCGTGCCCGAAATGCGCCTCCCGCGTGTTCGAGTACGGCAGCAACTACGTGTGCGAGAAGTCGGTGCCGACGGAAGCCCAGCCCACGCCGAGCTGCGACTTCAAGACCGGCAAGATCATCCTGCAGCAGCCGGTGGAGCGCGCACAGGTCGAAAAGCTGCTCGCCACCGGCAAGACAGACCTGCTCGACAAGTTCGTCTCGATGCGCACGCGCCGCGCGTTCAAGGCTTTCCTGGCGTGGAACAAGGAAGAGGGCAAGGTGACCTTCGAGTTCGAGCCCCGCACCAGCAAGTTCCCGCCGCGCAAGACCTTTACCAAGGCCGCACCGGCCGCGGCAAAGAAGGCGGCCGCGAAGACGCCCGCAGCCAAGAAGGTCGCCGCGAAGAAGGCGGCCACCCCCAAGGCCCCCCGCAAGCCCGGCGCCGGCCTGAAGCCCAGCGACGCGCTGGCTGCAGTGATCGGCGCGGAACCCGTGGCGCGCACCGAAGTCATCAAGAAGCTGTGGGACTACATCAAGGCCAACGGGCTGCAGGATGCGACCAACAAGCGCGCCATCAACGCCGACGCCAAGCTGAAGCCCGTGTTCGGCAAGGACCAGGTCACGATGTTCGAGCTCGCCGGGATCGTCGGCAAGCACCTGGCCTGAGACAGGAGATTCACATGAGGCAATTCTTCGCCATCTCGTTCGCGACCGCCCTTTGCCTGCTTGCCGGCTGCGCGTCGGGTTCGGGCGGCAATGGCAGTTCGGCGAGCACGGACAACACGGGCGGCAGCGGCATCACCGTGTTCGGCACGATCGATGGCGGGGTGAGCCACTACAAGAACCAGAGCCGCTAGCCCATCAAGAGCGCCTGACGCAGCAGCCTCGCGGCGCGGTTGCGGATGCGGCCGGGGGCGGTGCGTAGCGGCCCCCGCGGACTGACCTTGGCGGTCGCGCAGGCCCAGAGGAAGTCCTCGAGGATGGCCGTATCGTCGACTGTATCGGTCGCCCCGTACTGGTGGAACTCAGGGTGCCATTGCGTCGCTGCGATGTAGCTGCGCCCACGGTCGGGGCGACGTCGGATGGCCTCGGCCACGTGGTCCGGAATGCTCCAGGCCTCGACCTCGAAGCCGGGAGCGAGGTCCTTCACGCCCTGGTGATGGATGCTGTTGACCCGCGCAGTCTCCATGCCCGGATAGAGGCTCGAAAGCCGGGATCCCGGGGTAACGCGAATTTCATGGAAGTTCTGGTCGTAGGTCACGGGGTCGCGATGCCGCTGCGCGTTGGGGTGCTGCACCTCGATATCCTGGTAGAGCGTCCCGCCAAAGGCCACGTTGATCAACTGCAAGCCACGACACACGCCGAAGATCGGCTTGCCGGCCTCCTCGAAGGCCTCGACCAGCGCCAGGTCGTAGAGATCGCGGACGCGGTCGCCGATCCATGCGTCCTTGAGCGGCACCTCGCCATAGCTGCCGGGCCAGACGTCGGCGCCGCCGTGCATCACGACGCCGTCGAGCCATTCCGCGTAATGGGAGAGCTTGGTGTCGCCACGCGCCGTTTCACCGGTCGGGCAGGGGACCATCACGACCATCGCGCCGGCGGACATCAGCCAGTGCGCGATCGATTGCTCCACGTACTGCAGCGTCTTGTTGGTGAACAAGGACCGTGCGGGGTCGGCATGGGAGAAGCAGGCGGACAGGCCAATCTTCAGGCGCCCGGAAACCGTTTGTGACATCGCTCTTTCGAGGCGCCGCGCGAGGCGAGACGCCCTCGGGTGGACAGACACCCGATTGTGAAACGTTCTTTCGCGGAACGCACCCGCCAAGCTCGTCGCGGCGTGTCGGACACCGCCTTGCGTTGCTTCGGCGCAAACCGGTGCATCATTTGCGTCGATTTGACCAGGAGACAACCGATGAAGACCATCAAGGGCCCTGCCATTTTTCTGGCCCAGTTCACCGGCGACACCGCGCCCTTCAACTCGCTCGATGCCATCGCCGGCTGGGCCGCGGGACTCGGCTACAAGGGCGTGCAGATCCCGAGTTGGGACGAACGCATCTTCAATCTGAAGAAGGCCGCGGAGAGCAAGACCTACTGCGACGAAGTGAAAGGCACGCTTGCGAAGCACGGGCTCGAGATCACCGAGCTCTCGACCCATCTGCAAGGCCAGCTGATCGCGGTGCACCCGGCTTACGACGCAGGCTTCGACGGCTTCGCCGCGCCCGAAGTCCGCAACGACCCGGTCAAGCGTCAGAAATGGGCAGTCGAACAGCTGCACTACGCCGCACGGGCATCGGCCAACCTCGGGCTGACGGCCCACGCCACCTTTTCCGGCGCACTGGCGTGGCCCTACCTGTACTCATGGCCCCCTCGCCCGCCCGGCCTCATCGAGGAGGCCTTCGACGAACTCGCCCGACGCTGGAAGCCGATCCTCGACCGCTTCGACGAGTTCGGCGTCGACGTCTGCTACGAGATCCATCCAGGCGAGGACCTGCACGACGGCGTAACTTACGAGATGTTCCTCGAGCGCGTGAACAACCACCCCCGCGCCTGCCTGCTGTACGACCCGAGCCATTTCGTCCTGCAGCAGCTCAACTACCTCGACTACATCGACCATTACCACGAGCGCATCAAGATCTTCCACGTGAAGGACGCCGAATTCAACCCGACCGGCAAGCAGGGCGTCTATGGCGGCTTCCAGTCCTGGCTGAACCGCGCCGGCCGCTTCCGCTCACTGGGCGACGGGCAGGTGGACTTCGGCGCCATCTTCTCGAAGATGGCCGCCTACGACTTCCCCGGCTGGGCGGTGCTGGAATGGGAGTGCTGCCTCAAGCACCCCGAAGACGGCGCACGCGAAGGTGCCGAGTTCATCGCAAGACACATCATCCGCGTGGCCGACCGCGCTTTCGACGACTTCGCCGCCGGCAGCATCGACAAAGCCGCCAACAGAAAAACCCTAGGCATCGCTTGAGCCAAGGCCCGCGAAGCGCGGCCCGTTCGTGAAACACCGCGGAACCGGCTCCGCCGGTCCGCCGGTGTTGCCCCCGGCAGGGGGTAGGCGAAGCGACACGAAGTGCGCGCAGCCTGGGGGCGAGCCTCTATATGCCTTCGGGCTTGCGCAAAGTCTGCATGCGATCGACCGCGTGCACCTTCACTTTTCGCACCTCGGATCCCTGCTGCACGGTGAGTTCGACATCTGCATCGGCATCCGGGCGCTTCCAGAGCTGCTTGTAGAAGGCCTCGAGCGTCGTGACCTCGATACCGTCGATTTCCAGCACTACGTCGCCGGGCTGCAGACCCGCTTCGAGCGCCGGCCCGGAGCGGTCGACCCGCACGATTTCCACATGTCCCCCTCGCTCCGAGGACGACAGGCCCAACCATGGCCGGATGCTGGCACGTGTCCTGCCGGTGGACTGCATCTCCGCCAGCACTGGGCGCAGAAGGTCGACGGGAACGAACATGTTGCCCGGCAAGGTGCGATCCGGCCCGCCGGCTTCCAGTACGAACAAGCTGCCAATGCCGAGCAACTCCCCATTGGCGTTGAAAAGCGAGGCGCCGCTGTGATTCGCGACCGGCGGGCTGGTGAAGATCGCGGCGTCGATGTGATATTCCCAGTAGCCGGAGAACGGGCGCGTCCCGACAAGTCGCGTGAATCCCACCTCCGTGCCGCTGCTGCTTCCGGTGGCCACGAGCAAGGGCTGCCCGGCCTTCAGGGTGGACACGCCGCCCAAGGGAACAGGCTCGACGCCCCGCAGCGGCACCAGGGGTCGAACCAGCCCGAACCCGGTCGCGATGTCATAGGCCACCTGGCGCGCGGGCAGGACACGCTCGTCCTGAGTGACGACTTCGATGGTTTCGGCTTCCAGCAACAGGTAGCCGATGGTGAGGATCAGCCCGTCGGACCCGATCACCACGCCCGAACCCGAGCGACGCTGACCCAGGCTGTCGGCCGAGGTGGCACCCTCGGTCGCGGTGACGTTGACGGCGACGACTGCGTCCCCGGCACGCTTGAGCGCCTTGATCTGCACCTTGGCGGATGGGCTCTCTGGCGAATTGGTGGCCGGAGCGGCCTGGAGGCACAGGAGCGCCGTGCTGCTCGCGAGCAGGCAGCCGATCCATCGAGCGCGAGCACCTGAAAGCCAGTGGGCCCGCGAAGATCGAACAGGTGATCCTTGCATTTGCATGGCCGCGCTCCTTGGAACGATGGTCCCCCCATGGTGCGCCGCAAGCGCCGTGCTCGCAAGTCCGGCTCTTGCGAGGCAATGCCGTCTACCGGCCGGCCTATGCCAGGCTGTCACGCCACTGAAATAGCAACTGTCGTGCCAGATCAGCTAGAATCGGGGGTTCGTTTCGATACCACGACGAAGCACTTCGTCAATTCGCTGGCTGGCCTGGAGATTCCAGGCCCTTTCATTTCAAGCCGGCCCTCACAGTGTGTTGGTGCGCCAGATCGGGCGCCCATGATTGCCACCACTGCCTTCGTACTTGTTGAAGCGAACAGCGCGCTGTCCGCTCCGGTGGGCGCCATTTCCGGCCGGCCTGCGCTCGTTTTTTCAATTGTTTTCAGCGTTACGCGGCGTCGCGTGGCGCAAGGCTTTCATGGACATCATTCAACACAGCATCGCAGTGGGCAAGTATCTGGTCTCACCGCTCATCAAGGACCTGGACGACGGCCGTTTCGCGGCATCCGTGTCGATCCGGTCCGGCCGCGGAAGTGGCATGCACGATCGCGTCATGCGCTTCACGCCAAGCTTCGGCAACCGCGCCGCCGCAGTGCGCTATGCCGTCGACCAGGGACTGGGCTGGGTGCGCGAGCGCACGGCCCCGAGAGTGCACTGCGCCGCTTGAACCGCCCCCCCTTTTTCCTATCCAATCACGACAACCATTCAAGAAGGTAATTCATGCCCAAGGAAGAACTGATCGAAATGAACGGTGCAGTCACCGAAGTGCTGCCTGACTCGCGCTACCGCGTGACCCTCGACAACGGCCACCAGCTGATCGCCTACAGCGGCGGCAAGATGCGCAAGCACCACATCCGCATCCTGGCCGGCGACAAGGTGTCGCTGGAGCTTTCGCCCTACGACCTGACGAAGGGCCGCATCACGTTCCGCCACCTGGAACGCCGCGGTCCTCCGCCGGTGAACAGCGGCGGCAACAACTCGCAGCGCCGCTGATCCTCGCAGTGACCGGTTCCGCCACCGACTTCGCCACGCTGCCGCTTTCGCCACAGACGCTGGCGAACCTGACGCAGCTCGGCTATTTGCAGATGACGCCGATCCAGGCGGCCAGCCTGCCCGTGGCGCTCCTCGGCAAGGACCTCATCGCTCAAGCCAAGACCGGCAGCGGCAAGACGGCCGCCTTTGCGCTGGCACTCCTGGCGAACCTCAACCCGCGGCGCTTCGCGGTGCAGGCCATGGTGCTGTGCCCGACGCGCGAACTGGCCGACCAGGTGACGACGGAAATCCGCCGCCTCGCGCGCGCCGAGGAAAACATCAAGGTGGTCACCCTCTGCGGTGGCGTCGCATTGCGCGGCCAACTCGCCAGCCTCGAGCACGGCGCGCACATCGTGGTCGGGACGCCGGGGCGGATCATGGACCACCTCGACCGAGGCAGCCTCGATCTCGAAGCCCTCAATACGCTGGTGCTCGACGAAGCCGATCGCATGCTCGACATGGGCTTCTTCGACGACATCGCCAAGGTCGCGCGGCTGTGCCCCAAGGAACGCCAGACGCTGCTGTTCTCGGCGACCTATCCCGAGGGCATCGCCAAGCTGAGCGCGCAGTTCATGAAGAGTCCGCAGCAGATCACCGTGCAGGCGCAGCACGACGAAGCCAAGATCCGCCAGCGCTGGTACGAGGTGAAGGACAGTGAACGTCTGCACACCGTGAGCCTGTTGCTGAATCACTTCCGCCCGCTCAGCACGCTCGCCTTCTGCAACACCAAGCAGCAATGCCGCGACCTCGTGCAGGTGCTGCAGGCCCAGGGCTTCAGTGCGCTGGCGCTCTTCGGCGAACTCGAACAGCGCGAGCGCGACCAGGTGCTGGTGCAGTTCGCCAACCGAAGCTGCTCCGTGCTGGTCGCCACCGACGTGGCGGCACGCGGCCTCGACATCGCCCAGCTCGAGGCGGTGATCAACGTCGATGTCACGCCCGACCCCGAGATCCACATCCACCGCATCGGCCGCACGGGCCGCGGCGATGCAGAGGGCCTGGCGCTGAGCCTGGCCAGCATGGACGAGATGGGCAGCGTCGGAAAGATCGAGCAGCTGCAAGGCCGCGAATCCGAATGGCATCCGCTCGACGAGCTCGCCGGTGACCCGACCCCACTGCAGCCGCCCATGGCCACCTTGCAGATCGTCGGCGGCCGCAAGGAGAAAATCCGGGCCGGCGACGTGCTCGGCGCGCTGACCGGAGACGCCGGCTTCACCAAGGAGCAGGTCGGCAAGATCAACGTCAACGAGTTCTCCACGTACGTGGCGGTCGACCGGCGCATTGCGCGCGAGGCCGCGCACAAGCTTTCCACCGGCCGCGTCAAGGGCAAGCCCGTCAAAGTGCGGCTGCTCGACGATGTGGCTTAATTACGTCCTTCGATTTCTTTTTACCGAGCTTTCCATGCCCAAGAAAATCCGCACCGAGGCAGACCGCATTGCCACCCCCAAGCCCGTTCCGATGGCCGGCTACAACGTCCCCAAGTCGGGCGGCGGCCAGAAGGTCAGCCTCGAACGCGGCACCGCAACCCGCAGCAAGAAGAACCCGGGCAAGCGCGCCAAGAAGGGCGGCTGATCGCAACTCGCGATTCCCGGGCTCCGGCCCTTGCCAGAACGCGCCTCCGGGCGCGTTTTTCTTTGGATGGTCCCGAAGCATGTCCGACGACTACCAGATCGACATTCCTCCCTCGTTCTTCGCGGTGTTCACCGACGCCAGACAGCGCCTGAGCGAGCCGATCGCCGTTGTCCGCCAGCGCTACGAAGTCTGCGAGGACCTCGCCAACCATCTGGTGCAGCACGCGCAGATCCTGCATCACGTCGAGGTGCCGTCGGAGAGCGAAATCCTGCGGCGAATTCTTGCGGGCCTGGAATCGCCGGATGCCGGCGTGTCGGGTGCGGAAGCACGCTGGATCGTGCAGCGGCTCGCCGAATTGCTCGGATGGGCCGCTCCTCCATTCGACGACACGCCCGCCCCCTGAGCGTCGTCAGGACGGCGCGCGCCTTGCCTTCTTCGCCGGAGCCCTCGACCTCGCGGACCAGCGTTGCCACGGCCCGAAGCTCGCCGGCGGAGGCGGAAGGGCGTCAGTCGACCTTTGCGCCCGACGCCTTCACCACCGCGCCCATCGCATCCCAATCGGCGCGCAGCAGCTTCTGGAATTCTTCTGCGCTCTGGCTTCGCGGCTCGACGCCCAGGCGCTTGAAGCGCTCCTGGATCGCCGGATCGGCCAGCACCTTGTTGGTCGCGGCGTTGAGGCGGTCGACCTCCGCCTTGGACGTGCCCGCCGGCGCGAGCAGGCCGATCCACGAGTCGAAGGCGTAGCCCGGCAGCCCGCTCTCTGCGACGGTCGGCAGATTCGGCAGGAAGGGGCTGCGCTCCTGGCCGGTAGATGCCAGCAGCTTCATGCGGGGATCGTTCTGGAAGCCGATCACGCCGATGCTCGACGAGATCACCGCCTGGACGCGGCCCGCGAGCACTTCATTGACCGCCTCGCCCGTCGACTTGGTCGGGATGTGCGTCATCTGCAGGCCCGACTTCGCCAGGAAGGAAGCCATCGCAAGATGGGTGGCGCTGCCATTGCCCGCCGAAGCGTAGTTGTACTTGCCCGGGTTGGCCTTGACCTCCTTGATGAAGTCGGCCGTGTTCGACACGTTGAGACCGCTCGCCACCGCGAGCACATAGCCAGCGTTGCCGATGTTGGCAACGCCCACGAAATCCTTCAGCGGGTCGTAGGGCAGCTTGCTGTAGAGGAAGCCCGCAATGTGATGGCTCGCCGCCGCGAGCACCAGCGTATTCCCGTCGGCCGGTGCCTTGGCCACGATGGCCGCACCCACCGTGCCGCCCGCGCCGGCGCGGTTCTCGACGATCACCGCGGCGTTGAGCGCGGTGCCCAGTTCGTTGTTGAAGGCGCGCGCGACCGTGTCCTGCACCGCGCCCGTTCCGAAAGGCACGACGATGTGGATCACGCGCTGCTGCGCAAGGACAGGGGCCGCGGCGCCGAGGGTGAGCGCGCCGGCTGCGGCGAGAAGGGCCGAACGTCGTGTGGTGTGGAGCGTCATCGTTGATTGCACTTTCCGGATCGGTGGTGGAGATTCAGGCGCCCGCGCCGACCGGGAGCCAGCGCTCCACCAGCTTCACGAAGTAGCTGGCACCGATCGGGATGATCTCGTCGTTGAAGTCGAACGAGGTGTTGTGGATGATGCAAGGTCCGGGTCCATGGCCGTCGAGCCGGTGGTCGCCGTCGCCATTGCCGAGGAAGGCGTAACAGCCCGGCCGTACCTGAAGCATGTGGGCGAAATCCTCCGCGCCCATCACGGCCGGAAAGTCGTCGGTCACCATGTCGTCGCCCACCACCTCGCGCATCACGCTCGCCGCGAAGCGCGCCTCGGCGGCATGGTTGACGACCGGCGGCGACGCGCGGTTGAAGGTGATCTCCGCCGTGCATTCGTGGGCAGCAGCCACCCCTTCGGCGACCGTGCGCAAGCGCGCCTCGATCTTGTCGAGCGCATCGAGCGAGAAGGTGCGGACCGTGCCGCCGACCGTGGCCGCATCGGGGATGACGTTGGGCGCGTCCGACCCGAGAAGCTGCGTGACGGCAAGCAGGGCCCGCTCCGTGCTCGCGATGGTGCGCGGCACGATGGTCTGCAACTGCTGCGCGAGCGTGACGACGGCGGCCACCGGGTCGATACCGGTGTGCGGCATCGAGGCGTGCGTGCCACGGCCGCGCAGGGTGATCCTGTAGGTGTTGCTCGACGCCATGAGCGCGCCTTCGTTGAGCGCAAAGCGCCCCACGTCGCCGACGGGGAAGTTGTGCAGCGCGAAGACCGCATCGCACGGAAAGCGATCGAACAGGCCGTCCTGGATCATCTTCTTCGCGCCTGCCTTGCCCATCTCCTCGGCGGGCTGGAAGATGAAGTGAACCGTGCCGTCGAACTGGCTGCCCTTCTGCGCGAGATGCCACGCGGCTGCCAGCAGCATGGTGGTGTGGCCGTCATGCCCGCAGGCGTGCATCCGCCCGGCGTTCGTTGATTTGTGGGCGAATTCGTTGGCCTCGTGCAGGGGGAGGGCGTCCATGTCCGCACGCAGTCCGATGGTGCGCTTGCCCGAGCCCCGACGCAGCACGCCGACAAGACCGGTGCCGGCGATGCCGCGATGGACCTCGATGCCCCATTCCTCCAGCAGCTTCGCGACTTTTTCCGACGTGCGGTGCTCTTCGAAGCCGAGCTCCGGATGGGCATGGATGTCGCGGCGGATCGCGACGAAACGGGTGACGTCCGCAAAGGAATCGGCAAGGTTCATGGGCGAGGCTGGAAAGAACGAGCCCGGATTCTGTCTCAGTCCGGCAACCCGCGCGCATCAGCAGTTGGCCCTGGCGACCCGAGGCCCTACGATGGCTCCAATTGCCCCCGATGGAGTTTCGACATGAGCAACGAGTTGCGCAACAAGCTGCACGAGCTGCAGGAGCTATCGAACAACGCGGCCGATCCGCAGACGCGGGCGATCATCGAGGCGCTGCGGTTGCAGACCGCGATCCTCAACGAGCGCCTGTTCCGGATCGAGCTTCAACTCACCGAAGTCACCAAGCGCTGGGACGCCGACCCCGCCTGAGCGGCGCCTTCGGCTCAGCCCCGGCGCTCGGCGTTGCGCTTGCGAGTGGCCGCGGCCTTCTTCGCCGAAGCGGACCGCTCCGCCGCGCTTCGGGACGCTGAAGCCGCGCCGCCCAGTCGCCCGCCCTTGTGGGCAGGCGCGTGGTTCTCCGCCTTGCCGCGGCCCGAGCCGCTCTTCTTGCCGCCGCCGGTTTCCGCGTTCACGGTCGCCCAGGCACGCCGCTCCGCTTCACCCTTCCCGACACCGCGATGCTCGTAGCCCTTCTCGATGTGCTCGGCCTGGCGCTTCTGCTTGTCCGTGTACGACGACTTGTCACCCCTTGGCATGGTGTTGCTCCTGTTGATCTGGGACGGCCTATGTTTGCCGGCCCGCGCGCGCAGCGGGTAGGAAGAGCAGGGCGGTCCGTGTCAGTGCCCGCTTTCACGGCGCGCAGCTGGCCGTTCGGCCGCTTCCTACAAGCGCGCGAACCGGCTACCTTTACGCTTGGGACATTCGACGAGGAAAGCGCGTGAAACGCCACAACACTTCAGCTATCGCCGGCCTCTCCGTGCTGATCGGACTGGCCGCGGCCACCGCGGGCTATGCCGCCCTTCGCCTGCGGGAATCGGCCCGGCTGGCACGCAAGAGCCACCCCTTCGACAAGCTCGCGAGCCCCGAGGGTGCCCGGCTGCTGGTGATCGGCGACAGCACCGCCGAAGGGACCGGCGCCAGCGATCCTGCGTACAGCCTGCCGGGCCTGCTGTGCCGCGCCAATCCGTCGCTCACGGTCGTCAACAGGGGCCTTGCCGGCGCGCGGTTCGAGGACTTCCTCCCCCAGCTGGAAGGCGACGAGCGCTTCGATGCCGTGCTGATCCTCGGCGGCGGCAACGACGTCATCCGCATGACGCGCGATGCAGCCCTGCGCGACAGCATCCGGCGCGTGGCCCAGCGCGCGCGTGTGCGGGCCGATCTGGTGGTGTTCATGCCGCCGGGGAATCTCGGGAGCGTGCGGTTCTTCTTCCCGCCGTGGAGTTGGTGGATGACCTACCAGTCGCGACGGCTGCATGCCATCGTCTCGGCCGAGGCCCAGGCCAACGGAGCCCTCCACGTCTCGCTGTTCCGCGAGCGTGAGGACGATCCGTTCGCGCGCCATCCCCACCGCATGAGTGCGCGGGACGGCCTTCATCCCAGCGATGCAGGCTACGAACTCTGGCAGCGTGAACTCGAAACGCAGGCGCAGTTGTCCGCCAAGCTCCGCAAGATCGGCCGCAACGCCGCCGCGCGCGGCTCCGCCTTCTGACCTTCCGAGAACGTCCTACCTTTGCGCCGCATACAGCGGCTGCACGCGCCACCATGCAGGCAGCAGCGCGCGGATTTCCTCCCGCGCAAAGCGGTCGTCCAGCAGGTACAGCACGCCCGCATCGGTCTCGGTGCGGATGACGCGGCCGGCCGCCTGCACGACCTTCTGCAGGCCGGGGTAGACGTAGGTGTACTCGTAGCCATCGCCGAACAGCGCGTGCATCCGTTCGCGCATGACCTCGTTCGGCTCGTTGTACTGCGGCAGCCCCAGGCTCGCGACGAAGGCGCCGACGAGTCGGTCGCCCGGCAGGTCGATGCCTTCGCTGAACGCACCACCCAGCACCGCGAATCCGATGCCCTTCCCGCCGGTCGCGAACCGCGCCAGGAAGCCATCGCGATCTGCTTCGCGCATCCCGCGTGATTGCGACCACGCCGGAATCTCCGGATGCCGTTCGGCAAATGCTGCCGACGCGCTCGCGAGGTAGTCGAAGCTGCTGAAGAAGGCGAGGTAGTTGCCCGGGCGCTCGGCATACTGGCTCGCAATGATGTCGACAAGCGCCGCCAGCGATCGGCCGCGGTCGCGGAAACGGGTGGAGACGTCCATCGCCACGCGCACCGTCAGTTGCTCGCTTCGGAAGGGAGAGCCCACGTCGAGCGTTGCCGTGTCCTCGGGCAGGCCCAGCGTGTCGCGATAGAACGAGAAGGGCGCCAGAGTGCCCGAGAAGCAGGCTGCCGAGTTGCAATCGGCGAATCGGCTCTGGAGGAACGGAGCAGGCACCAGGTTGCGGATCGCCAGGCTCCGTGCACCGTCATCGCCTACGCTGCATTCGAAGACCGAATGCTTGCCGAAGGAATCGGTGAGACGCGCGAAGCGGAGCAGTTCGAAAAAGGACTCCTGCAGCGGACCGTGTGCATCGTCCGGCCGCGACGTGAAGTGCTCGGCCATCGTGCCGACCGCATCGAGCAGCGCACGCGCGAAGCGTTCGGGGATCTCGTCGCGTGCCTCGTAGGCGACGACCTGGTCCCGCTGCAGAAGCTGCCATTCGCGCTGCAACTGCCCGAGCACCTTCTTGATGAAGGGCGGCGCCTTGCCCCGCACGGCATCCACGGCCGACGCCTCCAGTTGCGCCGAATACATGCCGCGCGCGCGATCCAGCAGGTTGTGCGCCTCGTCGACCAGCAGCGCGACGCGCCACTCTTCCTCCTTCATCAGTCCGAAGAGGAAAGCGCTGCCGTCGAAGTAGTAGTTGTAGTCGCCGACGATCACGTCGCTCCACTTCACCATCTCCTGCGCGAGGAAGTACGGGCAGACCTCGTGCGCGAGGGCGATGCGTCGCAGGGCGGCGCGATCGAGCCACGCGTCCCGCGCGGCCTCGCTGCGGGCCGCGGGAAGCCGGTCGTAGAAGCCGCGCGCCAGCGGGCAGGCATCGCCATTGCAGGCACGGCCGGGGTACTCGCAGGCCTTCTCGCGCGCAGTGAGTTCGAGCACGCGCAGCGGCGCCCGCTCGCGGTCCAGCGTGCGCAACGCGTTCAGCGCAATCGACCGGCCGGACGTCTTGGCAGTGAGGAAGTAGATCTTGTCCAGCTTCTGGGCAGGCCGGGCCTTGAGCAGGGGGAAGAGGGTGGCGACCGTCTTGCCGATGCCCGTGGGCGCCTGCGCGAGCAGGCAGCGCTCCGAGAGGGCCGAGCGATAGACGGCCTGGGCCAGGTCCCGCTGCCCCGAACGGAACTCGCCGTGCGGGAAGTTCAGCGCGCCGAGCGCCTGGTCGAGTTGCGCGCGATGCCCGACTTCCTGCTCGGCCCACGCGAGGAAGCGGCTGCCGAGCAGCTCGAAGTGCTCGCGCAAGCCTTCACGCGTGCAGGCATCTTCCAGCACCACTTCGCGTTCCGTGCCGAGGTCGAAATAGACGAGCGCCACTTCGACCCGCTCCAGCGCATCGCGCTCGCACAGCATCCAGGCGTAGGTCCGGGCCTGTGCCCAGTGCAGGGCGCGATGGTTGGCCTTGATGGCTTCGAAGTCGCCACGGAAGGTCTTGATTTCCTCGACGCGGCGGCGATGCGGGTCGTATCCGTCGGCACGCCCGCGCACGTGCAGCCGCTCGTATTGCGACGTGAGCGATATCTCCGTTTCGTAGGCCGGGCCTCGACGCGCCTGCACCGTGCGATGGCCGGCCTGCCCCTCCTGCGCGCTCGGTGCGGGGACGAAGCGCAGATCGAGGTCGCCCGCCTTCGCGGCGAATGCGCAAAGCGTCTTGACCGAAACGGTGAATGCTTGGGATGAAGAAATTGCGACGGCCATGCGAGGTCCAGCTCCTTGGGACACTGGATGGACGTACACATGTTAGCGGCGATTCGCGGCGCAGAATCCGGCTTTTCCAGGAGTCGCGATGGACCATCAGCAAACAGCCGAGCCCGTGAAAGCCGAGCTTGATCGCTTGATCTCCGAGTTTTTCGACGCCGTCTCGTTTGAAGCTGGCGCGCTGCCGGCCTACGAGCGCGTCCGATCGCTCTTCATCGAGTCCGGCTTGCTGATCAAGAACGTCGGCGCCACGCCGGAGATCTCGACAGTTCAAGGATTCATCGAGCCAAGGGAGGCCATGGTCCGCAAAGGCGAGTTGACGCGTTTCCGGGAAGAAGAGCTTTCCGAAGCCACGCAAGTGTTCGGCAATGTCGCCCAGCGCTTCAGCGCCTACGCCAAGTCCGGCACCGTGAACGGAAACGCTTTCGAAGCGCGCGGGATGATCTCGACCCAGTTCATCCTGACGCCTTCCGGCTGGAAGATGAGTGCAATGGCCTGGGACGACGAAAGACCCGGCCTTTCATTGGCAAGCCCGTTGGCAAAAGCCTGAGTTCGCCTACTTGGCCTTCAGCGTCAGCGCTGGTCCGCCTTCGACCGCGGTGGTCGCTGTCTGGCGACCATTCGAGGCTAGGTCGTTGCCAGGACTAGGCTTTCAAAGCCCGCTGTATCGATCTGCATGAAGGGGACCGTTTGCCTCACATGCAAACGAAATGGCCTCAGCGCAGCAGTCGTCCCACGAGGTGCGGCAGTGAACCGACGCCACTCGCCGCCCCACTGCCCTCGGCCCCAAAAACGCGCCGCACCAACGGCCCAACCTCTGTTCCCGACACCAGGCAGAGCGATCGCACCCCGATCAACCGCGCGGTCTGCACCGCATGCCGCGCGTCCTCCGCCAGATAGCCGGGCTCGTGGATATCAATGTCGTGCGGCTCGCCATCGCCCAGCACGATCGCGAAGCGGCGCGGTGTGGGCTCCCGGATGAGCGCGCGCGCAGCGTGGCGCAGCGCGGCACCCAGCCGGGTCGAGAAGCCCGGTTTCAAGCCCGCAAGGCGGCGCTGTGCCGACACATCCCACGGCTGGCCGAAGTCAAGCACGCGGCTGTGCCGGACGCCATGGCGGCCATCGGAGCAGAAGGCCTGGATCGCGACGCGCCATCCGGCGGCGGTCATGGCAGCTGCCAGTCCGGCGGCGAGGCGCTGCTGGAGTTCGAGCCCACTCTGCGCGTCGCCCGTGGTGTGCGGCTCGCCGCTTGATGCCGAAACGTCGACCAGCAGCATGGCAGCCGTTTGAGCGGGTGCGCGCCAGCGTCGCCGATGCACAGGCACATCATCAGCCGTGCGGCCCTGGCGCAGCGCGAGCATGGCCTGCACAGCGGCATCGAGGTCGATCTCTTCGCCCTCGCGCTCGCGTGGCTTCGCACAAGCCTGGCATGCGTTTGCGCGCAGTGCGCCCACGAGCCGGGCATCGACTTCCCGCCCGAAGTCCTTCGTCGTGGTGCCCTCGGCCGAAAGAATCTCAGCCACCGTGCTCCAGTCGCGCCGCTCGCGCGCGATGCGCCGATCCCATTCGGGGTAGCGCCACTGGAGCGACTCCGGCGACGACTCGGCCGTGGGCCGATCGCCATCGAAAGCCGCGCCAGTCGCAGCCCGCGCAGCGCCCGTGTGTTCCTCGTCGCTGTGCCACAGCCAGCGGTTGTCGTCGCGGTAGCTCGGCCCGGGTCGGTAGAGCCGCGCATTGAAGCCGATGCGCATCTGGCCAATGTCGTTGCCGAGGGCCGAGGCCAACTGCCGCAGCGCGCGCGGCGCCACCTGCGCGAGCACTTCGCCGCTGTCGTCCAGGTAGAAGCGGGCTCTGCCCTTGCGAACCCACGGATGCGGATCGTCGTAGGTCGGATCGATCAGTGCGCGCGCCAGGCGCAGCATCAAGGTTTCGAAATCGGTCCCGTCGGCGGGCGTCACCGTGTGCCAGGTGGCCCACAGCCGGCGTAGGCCCGGCAGGTCACGGCAGGCCAGGGCCTCGACCCTCGCGTCTTCCAGCAGGCCCAGGAGCGCCTGCGTGACCGGCGCGATCCCCTCGCGCACGAATACACTGCGCGAGAACACCAGATGCGCCGCCGCGTGGGCCGCCGCAGCACGCAGCCATTGGCCAGCGGTAGCCGCATCGAGGCCGGCGGGCGCGCCTGGCAGATGCAGGCCAAGCCGCGAGAGGAAGGGCAGTTCGGGCGGTTCGGCCTCGATGTCTGCTGGCGCAGCCGCACGCAGCAGCGGTGGCGTCACGTTCCACAGGAGGCGCAGATATGGGCCGAGCAGCGCCAGTTCAGAAGGAAGCATCGACGGCGGCCAGAAGGGCGTCGCGCAGCGGCGCGTCATCGGTGAGCGGCGCGACCAGCGCCATGCGGCAGGCGGCGGCAGGCGTCATGCCCGCGCGCACGAGTTGCGCGGTGCGCACGAGCATGCGGGTTGATGCGCCCTCCTCGAGCCCGTGGCCGGCCAGCCGGCGCGAGCGAACGCCGAGCGCCACCAACGCAGAGGCCAGCTCGACCTCAATGCCGGCTTCGTGCATGAGGATCTCGGCTTCCTCCTCGCACCCGGGATAGCCGAACTCGAAGCCGCAAAAGCGCTGGCGCGTCGATGCCTTGAGGCTGCGGCTGCCACCGGGGTTGTACGAAACGACCAGCGCGAAGTCGGCATGCGCGCGCACACGCTCGCCATGGCGCTCGAGCGGCAGCATGCGGCGCGTGTCGGTGAGCGGGTGGATCACCACCGCCGTGTCGGCCCGCGCCTCGACGATCTCGTCGAGGTAGCAGATGGCGCCATGGCGCGCCGCCAGCGTCAGGGGCCCGTCCTGCCAGCGCGTTCCTGCAGCATCGAGCAGCCAGCGGCCGACCAGGTCACCCGCGCCGGTGTCCTCGTTACAGGCCACCGTGACCAGCGGCTTGTCGAGACGCCAGGCCATGTGCTCGACGAAGCGGGTCTTGCCGCAGCCCGTCGGGCCCTTGAGCAGGACCGGCAAACGTTGCGACCAGGCGGCCTCGAAACGCTCGCATTCGTCGCCCGTGGCGCGGTAGTAGGGCTCCGCGTCGATACGCCAGGCGGCGAGCAAGTCGCTCATCACTTGTGGGTGCCTGCCGAATCTTCGTTCGGAATGCCTTCGACAGGCGCCTCGGCCGTGCCGACCGTGCTGCGCGTGAAGGACTCCACCATCTCGCGCGTGCCCTGGGGGTCGGCGATCCACTTGGCATAGAAGTCGTAGGGGCAGTCGGCCACGCCCTTGTCGCCCTCGCGCGAGTTGATCAAGCCGGTGTAGCCGCGGTGCACCAGCTTGAACAGGTGGTTCTCGGACTGCCCGTTTTTTCGGAAGTCGCGGATCAGCGATTTGCTGAGCGCCGCGTACTGGATGCCCATTTCCTCCTCACCGCATTCGCCCAGCGTGCGGCCGTCGAAGCCGATCAGCGCCGAGTGGCCGAAGTACGAATAGACGCCGTCGAAGCCCGCCGCATTGGCCACCGCCACGTACGTGTTGTTGGCGAAGGCCATCGCCTTGCTGATCAGGATCTGCTGCTCCTTGGCCGGGTACATGTAGCCCTGGCAGCGGATGATGAGCTCGGCGCCCTTCATCGCGCAGTCGCGCCAAATCTCGGGGTAGTTGCCGTCGTCGCAGATGATCAGGCTGATCTTCATGCCCTTGGGGCCGTCGCTCACGTAGGTGCAGTTGCCCGGGTACCAGCCCTCGATCGGCACCCACGGCATGATCTTGCGGTACTTCTGGACGATCTCGCCCTGGTCGTTCATGAGGATCAGCGTGTTGTAGGGCGCCTTGTTGGGATGCTCCTCGTGGCGCTCGCCCGTGAGAGAGAACACGCCCCACACCTTGGCCTTGCGGCAGGCCTCGGCGAAGATCTCGGTCTCTGCACCCGGCACCGCGGCGGCGTTCTCGTACATCTCGGCGCTGTCATACATGATCCCGTGGGTGCTGTATTCGGGGAAGATGACGAGATCCATGCCCGGCAGGCCTGCTTTCATGCCGACCACCATCCTGGCGATCGCCCTGCAGTTGTCGAGCACCTCGGCCCGGGTGTGCAGCCGCGGCATCTTGTAGTTCACGACCGCCACGCCGACGGTGTCCTTGCTGCTCGAGATATCGCCGTGAATCATCTGGACCTGCCTTGTCTTCGGGTTGGACAGGTCATTGTGCGAAGCGCCCCGACCCTGGCGAATACGTTGATTGACGTAGCACCTGCGAGGCGCAGAATGCCGGCGCAGGAGACAAGCGACGTGCGCATCAAGACGATGGCCTCGACTGTGGGAATCGCGCTCGCGCTCGCGGGCGCGCCGGTCTGCGCGCCTGCGGCGGGGGCGAAGCCTGCGCGCGCCATGCCTGTCGCAGTCAGCAAGGTACCGGCCCGCTCGCCGCTGGACAGCTACCCCGCCGAGATCCGCTACCTGTCGAACGATGCGCCCTTTGTGGTCTTCGACGTCTCCCCACGCAGCCTGGGCGGCACGTCGCGCGAGTCCGACGCGGTCACACTGAGCTTCGTGGCCACCGACACGCTGCGCCAGGTCCATGTCTTCGCCTTCGCGCGTGCTTCGCCCTCGGGGCCGACACAGATGGCCGCCGGCGTGCCTTGCGGCCCGCGCGAGGCCGGCTACTGGGAGTGCCGGGTGTCGGCACACGAACTGCTCGCGCGGCTCGATCCGGGCGACGGCGAATTTGGCCTGCGTATCGAGGCCGAGGGCACGGCCAAGGCGCACAGCACGGTACTGGTCACGATGCCGTTGAATCGGCCGCGAGCGCGCGGTCTCAGTGACTGATCATCCAGGGCCGCTTCGACGGAAATGCCTTGGCGCCGCTCGGCGCGGTCACGGTGGCGCCGCGCCGGGCGCCGCCGCAGCAGCCGCAACCCGAGGGATGGCGGAGTCGCGCGTAGTCGCCCGAGCGCTTGGGCTCGTGCGCGGCGCGCTCGTTGACCGCGATCGCGCGCCGGGTGCCATCCGCCATCAGCGCGAGCCGCGGCGCCGCCGACATCACGCGCGGCGAGTCCGCACCGCAGTCGGGGCAGGCGGCCGGCTCGTCGCGCCGGCTCACGCTGCGCAGGGCATCGAAGCCGCCACAGCCGGCACACTGGTAGTCGTAGGTCGGCATGGTGCTGCGGTCCTCAGAGGTCGTGCGACAGCGGCATGTCGATCTTGCCGTCGATGAACTTGGTCGGCCCGCTCGCGTTCGGGTTGATGTCGAAGTCGAAGATGCCGGTCGGCAGCCACAGGGTGGCGCAGGCGTTCGGCACGTCGACCACGCCGCTGATGTGGCCCTGCACCGGCGCGGTGCCGAGGATCGAGTAGGCCTGGGCGCCGGAATAGCCGAACTTCTTCAAGTACTCGATCGCGTTGAGGCAGGCCTGGCGGTAGGCAACGTTGACGTCGAGGTAATACTGCTTGCCGGCCTCGTCGACCGAGATGCCCTCGAAGATGATGTAGTCGTTGTAGGTCGGCGTGATCGGGCTCGGCTTGAAGATCGGGTTCTTGATTCCGTACTTGGCCATGCCGCCCTTGATCAGCGTGACCTTCATGTGGACCCAGCCCGCCATCTCGATGGCGCCGCAGAAGGTGATCTCGCCGTCGCCCTGGCTGAAATGCAGGTCACCGACCGACAGTCCCGCGCCGTCGACGTAGACCGGGAAGAACACCTTCGAGCCGCGCGACAGGTCCTTGATGTCGCAGTTGCCGCCGTGCTCGCGCGGCGGCACGGTGCGCGCGCCCTCGGCCGCGGCCTTGGCCCTCGCCTCGCCCGTGAGCTTGCCCATGTGGGCCGTGCCCGGCGATGGCGGGTTGGCCAGACCGGCGGTCGGCGCGCTGTCGATCAGCTGCTGCTCGCGCGCGTTCCACATGTCGAGCATCGGCTTGTCGGGCAGGCAGCCGATCAGGCCAGGGTGGATCAGGCCCGCGAAGTTGACACCCGGGATGTGGCGCGAGCTCGTGAACATGCCCTTGAAGTCCCAGATGGATTTCTGCGCCTCGGGGAAGTGCTCGGTCAGGAAGCCGCCGCCGTTCTTCTTCGAGAAGAAGCCGTTGAAGCCCCACAGGCTGTCTGGCTTGGCGCCGATGTCGAGCAGGTCGACCACCAGCAGGTCGCCGGGCTCCGCGCCCTTGACGCCCACGGGGCCCGACAGGTAGTGCACCGTCGTCAGGTCGATGTCGCGCACGTCGTCGGCGCTGTCGTTGTTCTTGATGAAGCCACCGGTCCAGTCGAAAGTCTCGAGAATGAAGTCGTCGCCCGGGTTGACCCAGCACGCCATCGGGATGTCCGGATGCCAGCGGTTGTGGATCATCTCGTTCTCGGTCGGCGACTTCGTCAGGTCGACCTTGATCAGCGTATCTGTCATTTGCAGTGGCTCCAGGGGTTGTGGTTGAACGAAAGGGTCATCAGACAGAGAGATAGGCCTTGATGTGGTTCACGTCGGTCTTGTCGCGCGCGGTCTCGTGCACGAGGCGGCCGCCCTCGATCACGAACAGCCGGTCGGCGACGTCGAGCGCGAAGCTCAGCACCTGCTCCGAGACCACGATCGTGATGCCGCGCATCTTGCGGATCTCGTTGAGCGCCTTCGCAATGTCCTTGATGATCGAAGGCTGGATGCCCTCGGTGGGCTCGTCGAGCAGCAGCACCTTGGGGTCGGTGACCAGCGCCCGCGCGATCGCGAGCTGCTGCTGCTGCCCGCCTGACAGGTTGCCGCCCTTGCGCCGCTTCATCTCCCACAGCACCGGGAACAGCGCGTAGATCTCCTCGGGGATGCGGCGCGTGGCGGAGTTCTCGAGCCCGGTCTGGATGTTCTCCTCGACCGTCAGGGTCGGGAAGATCATTCGGCCCTGCGGCACGTAGGCGATGCCCTTGGCGACGCGGCGGTAGCTTTCGTCGCGCGAGACGTCCTGGCCCGCGACCTCGATGCGGCCGCTCCTGATCGGCAGGATACCCATCAGGCTCTTGAACAGCGTGGTCTTGCCCATGCCGTTGCGGCCCATGATGGCCACGGTCTCGTTGGCGCGGCCCTCGAACGAGATGCCGTGCAGCGCCTCGCTCTGGCCATAGGCGACGTGCAGGTCGGTGACGTTCAGCATGCGAATTCCTTGATCGATCAGTGGCCGAGGTAGACGTCGATGACCTTGGGGTCGTTCTGCACCGCGTCCATGGAGCCCTCGGCGAGGATCTTTCCCTGGTGCATCACCGTGACCTTGTGCGCGATCTGCTTGACGAAATCCATGTCGTGTTCGATCACGATCACCGAGCGGTTGACGCAGATGCGCTTGAGCAGCTCGGCCGTGAGCTCGCGCTCGCGCGCGCTCATGCCGGCGATCGGCTCGTCGAGCATCAGTAGCTCGGGCTCCTGCATCAGCAGCATGCCGATCTCGAGCCACTGCTTCTGGCCGTGCGAGAGCAGGCCGGCCTCGGTGTCGAGCTTGTCGGCCAGCCAGATGTCCTCGGCCACCACCTGCACGCGCGCCTTGACGTCGTCGGTGCACTTGAAGGCCAGCGCGCCCAGCACGGAACGGCCGCTCGGGTAGGACACCTCGAGGTTCTGGAACACGCTGAGGTTCTCGTAGATCGACGGCGTCTGGAACTTGCGCCCGATGCCCAGCCGCACCCGCTTGTGTTCGGCCATCCTCGTGAGCTCGGTGTTCTTGAACTTGATGCTGCCGCCACTGGCCTTGGTCTTGCCGCAGATCAGGTCCAGCAGCGTGGTCTTTCCGGCGCCGTTGGGGCCGATGATCACGCGCAGTTCATTGCGGTCGATGTAGAGGGTCAGGTCCTCGATCGCCTTGAAGCCATCGAAGGAGACGGTCAAGTCTTCCACCGCGAGGGCGAAGTCGGTGTTGCTCATGGTGCGGTTTGCTCCGGGTGCGTCGGTGAAGATCAGGCGCGCTGGCTGCCGACGCCGTCGGGCAGCGGCGCGTCGTAGGCGACGCGCGCTGCGGCCGCCGCACCGGATGCGCCGGCCCGGGGCGGCAGCGCCTCGGGGTAGGCGGCGTGCGCCGCCGCCACGCGTTCGGCATTGGCCCTGCGGTCGGCCAGGCGGCCGAACCACCAGGGCTTGACCTTGTCTTCCCAGACGCCGGCCAGGCCCATCGGGAATGCCATCGTCACGCCGATGAAGAGACCCGCCATGAGGAACAGCCACAGGTCCGGGAAGCTCTCCGAGAACAGTGTCTTGCCCGCGTTCACGAGCAAGGTGCCGTACACCGCGCCCACCAGGCTCATGCGGCCGCCGACCGCGGCGTAGATCACCATCTCGATCGAGGGCACGATGCCCACGAAGCTCGGCGACATGAAGCCCACCTGCAGCGAGAACAGCGCGCCGCCGATGCCCGACAGCGCGGCCGCGAGGCAGAAGGCGAAGACCTTGAAGTTCGAGACGTCGTAGCCCGAGAACCGCACCCGGTCTTCCTTGTCGCGCATCGCCAGCAGCAGGGTGCCGAGCTTGCTGGTCTGGATCCAGCGGCACAGCACGATGCTCGCGATCAGCAGCGCCACGCAGAGGTAGTAGAGGATGTACTTCGCGCTGTCGGTGCGCGTGTCCCAACCGAGCACCGTCTTGAGGTCGGTCATTCCGTTGACGCCGCCGGTGTAGCCCTGCTGGCCAATGATCAGCACCGTGACGATCAGCGCCACCGCCTGCGTGATGATCGCGAAGTAGACCCCGCCGACGCGCCGCTTGAACATCGCGTAGCTGATGATCCAGGCCAGCAGCGTCGGCACCGCGATCACGAGGATCAGGGTCAGCGGCAGGCTCTTGAACGGCAGCCACATGAGCGGCAACTCGGTGATCTGGTTCCAATCCATGAAGTCCGGGATGCCGGGGGTCGACTGGATCTTGGTGGTCGCGGGGTCGGAGGCCTCGAGCTTCAGGAACATCGCCATGGCGTAGCCGCCGAGGCCGAAGAAGACGCCCTGCCCCAGGCTCAGCACGCCGCCGTAGCCCCAGACCATCACGAGGCCGACCGCGACGAAGGCGTAGGTGAGGTATTTGCCGACCAGGTTGAGCCGGAAGATGTCGAGCGTGAGCGGCAGCACCACGGCCAGCAGCAGCACCAGCAGCAGCAAGCTGCCGAGCTGGTAGCGTTTGACGAGCGACTTGATCGTGTTCATGAAGAAGGCTTTCGGAAAATCAGCGACGTACCTTGGAAGCGAACAGGCCCTGCGGGCGCATCATGAGGATCAGCACGATGATCGACAGCGTGAGCACCTTGGCCATCGAGCCGGTCATGAAGAACTCCGCGATCGACTGCGTCTGCGCAATGCCGAAGGCCGAGACCACGGTGCCCAGCAGGCTGGCGGCGCCGCCGAAGGTGACGACGAGGAAGGCGTCGACGATGTAGAGCGAGCCCGAGGTCGGCCCGGTCGAGCCGATGGTGGTGAAGGCGGCCCCCGCCACGCCCGCGATGCCGCAGCCGATGGCAAAGGTGAGGCGGTCGGTGCGCTTGGTGTCGATGCCGGTGGCGTTGGCCATCACGCGGTTGGCGACCGTGGCGCGCACCCGCAGGCCCCAGCGACTGCGGTGCAGCGCGAGCAGCACGCCGAGCGTGACCACCGTGGTCAGCGCCAGCACGAACAGGCCGTTGATCGGGATGTCCAGCCCCTCGGCCGGCGCCCACGAGCCCATGAGCCATTCGGGCAGGGTCGGGCTCACTTCCTTGGGGCCGATGAAGGTGCGGAAGATCTGCTGCAGCCCGAGGCTGACACCGAAGGTGGCGAGCAGCGTATCGAGCGGTCGCTTGTAGAGGTGGCGGATCAGCGCCCATTCCACGATCCAGCCTGCGATGAAGGCGAACACGAAGGCCAGCCCGATCGCCAGCGGGAAGTAATAGGGCATGAGCGAAGGCGCCAGGTGCTCGGTGAGCCGCGCCGACATGTAGATCGTGTAGGCGCCGATGGTCATGAACTCGCCATGCGCCATGTTGATCACGCCCATCTGGCCGAAGATGATCGCCAGCCCCAGGCCCATCAGCAGCAGCACCGCGAACAGGCTCAGCCCCGCGAAGCCCTGCATCAGGCTGATGTTCATCATTTCCGAAAAATTCACAGCAAGACTCCAAAAGTGGGCCGGGCGGCACCCTTCGGGGGATACCGCGGAACCGGCTTCGCCGGTCCGCAGGTATCGCCCCCTTGAGGGGGATCCGGCTACACGAAGTGAGCCGGACCGGGGGTGGTTATTGGTACCCCTTGGGGAACGGATCCGGCTTGATCAGGTCCGGGGACTCGGCCACGACCTTGAAGGTGCCGTCGGGCTGTCCCTGGCCGATGCGCGCCTTGCTCCACAGGTGGTGGTTCTCGTCGAGCTTCACGTAGCCTTCGGGCGCGTTCTTGAGTTCGATGCCCGGCGAGGCGGCAACCACCTTGTCGACGTCGAAGCTGCCGGCCTTCTCGACCGCAGCCTTCCAGAGCCACGGACCCAGGTAGCCGGCCTGCGTGACGTCGCCGATCACCGCGTCCTTGCCGTACTTGGCCTTGAAGGCCGCGACGAACTTCTTGTTGTTCTCGTTCGGAAGGCTCTGGAAGTACTTCATCGACGAATAGAAGCCCGCGAAGTTCTCGCCGCCGACACCGGTCATCTCGTCCTCGGTCACGGCCAGGGTCAAGAGGAACTGTTTGTCGCCCGTGATGCCTGCGGCCTTGAGCTGCTTGTAGAAGGCCACGTTCGAGCCGCCCACCACCGCCGCGAAGATGCAGTCGGGCTTGGCGACCTTGATCTTGTTGATCAGCGAATTGAAGTTGGTGTGGCCCAGCGGGTAGTACTCCTCGCCCTTGACCGAACCCTTCTGGAAGTTCTCGATGTGCTTGCGCGCGATCTTCATCGAGGTGCGCGGCCAGATGTAGTCGGAGCCGACCAGAAAGAAGGTCTTGGCCTTCTTCTCCTTCGCGCCCCAGTCCAGGCCCCAGATGATCTGCTGCGTGGCTTCCTGGCCCGTGTAGAACACGTTCTTGCTCTGCTCCAGGCCTTCGTAGAAGGTGGGGTAGTAGAGCAGGCCGTTCTCCTTCTCGAACACCGGCAGCACCGCCTTGCGCGAGGCCGAGGTCCAGCAGCCGAACACGGTCGCGACCTTGTCGTTGACCAGCAGCTTCTTGGCCTTCTCTGCGAAGGTCGGCCAGTCGGAGGCGCCGTCTTCCTTGATCACCTTGATCTTGCGGCCGAGGATGCCGCCCATCGCGTTGATCTCGTCGATCGCGAGCTGCTCGGCCTGGATCGAGCCGGTCTCGGAGATCGCCATCGTGCCGGTGCTCGAGTGCAGCTGGCCGACCGTCACTTCCGTGTCGGTCACGGCCAGCTTGGTGGTGTTGACTTTGGCGGTCGGAAACTGCTGCGCGAAAGCCAGGCCACCGAGGCCCATGATCGGCAGGGCGGCGGCGCCCTGCAGCAGCCGGCGGCGGCCCAGCGCGATGCGCTCGATTCGCTCGAACGAGGGGTCGATCGACGGGTCTTGATGATCGCTAGACATGAAGGAATCTCCAGGCAGGGTTGAAAGGGGCGGCAGGCACCACCGCGACGCACGCACCACCGCTGTGCGGCGTGCGGCGCGACAGGCACCATGGACTGCACTCTAGGAACGGAGTGCGTGCATCCGAATACGTCAATCAACGTAGCCGCGCTCGGGGCACGCCCGGCGACACTGGCCAGCCGTCCTCCCCAGCGGCTGACGGAACAAGGAGCGCTTCTTGCAGAGTCACCGGCAAACCCCTTTCCTGAAAGAACGGAACATGCCGCCCGCCCGCTCGCCTGTGACAGGCCAGAAGATCTTCCGCATCCGGCGCGACTACAACGCCTGGGTCGCCGACGAGACGCTGGAGGACTACGCGCTGCGCTACACGCCGCGCAGCTTCCGCAAGTGGAGCGAGTTCCGGGTCGGCAACGCGGCCTTCGGCGCGACCTCCTTCCTCGCGCTGGAGGCGATCGGCGGCGCGATCGCGCTGAGCTACGGCTTCGAGAACGCGCTCTGGGCGATCCTGGTGGTCGGCATCGTCACCTTCCTGACCGGACTGCCGATCTGCTATTACGCGGCGCGCTACGGCGTCGACATGGACCTGCTCACGCGCGGCGCCGGCTTCGGCTACCTGGGCTCGACGCTCACCTCGCTGATCTACGCCAGCTTCACCTTCATCTTCTTCGCGCTCGAGGCGGCAATCCTCGCCCTGGCGCTGCAGATGTTCTTCGACTGGCCGCTGTGGGCCTGCTACCTGGTGTCGTCGGTGGTGATCATCCCGCTCGTGATGCGCGGCATCACGATGATCTCGGCGCTGCAGCTCTGGACCCAGCCGATCTGGCTGCTGCTGTTCGTGATGCCCTTCATCGCGGTGCTGGTCAAGAACCCCCAGGCCTTCGCGGACTTCACGGGCCTGGTGGGCCGCATCTCGGGCAGCAACGGCTTCGACCCGCTGATGTTCGGCGCCGCCGCCACCGTGGCTTTCTCGCTCGTGGTGCAGATCGGCGAGCAGGTCGACTACCTGCGCTTCCTGCCGGAGAAGACCCAGGCCAGTCGCGTGCGCTGGTGGACTGCGGTGCTGGTCGCCGGGCCCGGCTGGATCGTGCCGGGCATGCTCAAGATGCTCGGCGGCGCCTTCCTGGCCTTCCTCGCGCTGCAGCACGAGATCAAGCCCGAGCACGCCGTCGAGCCTACGCGCATGTACCTCGCGGGCTTCGCCTACGTGTTCGACAACCCGGCCTGGGTGCTCGGCGTGACGACCCTGTTCGTGGTGATCTCGCAGATGAAGATCAACCTCACCAACGCCTACGCGGGCTCGCTCGCCTGGTCGAACTTCTTCGCCCGCCTCACGCACAGCCATCCGGGGCGGGTCGTGTGGCTGGTGTTCAACGTGATGATCGCGATCCTGCTGATGACGCTGGGCGTCTTCGCCGCGCTCGAGAAGGTGCTGGGCTTGTACAGCAACATCGCGATCGCCTGGGTCGGCGCGCTGGTGGCCGACCTCGTCATCAACAAGCCGCTGGGCTGGAGCCCGCGCTCGATCGAGTTCAAGCGCGCCCACCTCTACGACATCAACCCGGTCGGGCTGGTGTCGATGCTGGTCGCGGCGACGCTCGCGATGGTCGCCTACGCAGGCGTGCTCGGGCGCTGGGCCGAATCGTTCTCGCCCTTCATCGCCCTGCTGACCGCGCTGGTCGTGTCGCCGCTGATGGCCTGGCGCACGCGCGGGCGCTACTACCTCGCGCGCAGCGACGTGCAGCGCTGGGCGCCGGGGCAACAGGTGCGCTGCTCGGTCTGCGACAACAGCTTCGAATCGGAGGACATGGCGCACTGCCCGGCCTACGGCGCGCCGATTTGCTCGCTATGCTGCACGCTCGAATCGCGCTGCCACGACGCCTGCAAGAAGGATTCGCGCGCCTCCGAGCAGATCGCGGTTTGGCTCAAGGCGCTGCTGCCACCGCCGCTGGCGCTGCGGCTGAACTTCCGCGTCGCGCACTACCTGCTGGTCGCGACCTCGCTGATCGCCATGCTGGCCACCGTCATGGGCATCGTCTATGCGCAAGAAGGGCTGCTCAACGCGACCGCGGCCGGCATCTTCCTGCAGGCGCCCTTCCTCAAGGTGTTCGCCATGCTGTCGATGGTGGCGGCCGTTTCCGCCTGGTGGATCGTGCTGGGCAGCGAGAGCCGCAAAATGGCGCAGGAGGAATCGAACCGCCACAACCACCTGCTCACGCTCGAGATCGAGGCCCACAAGCGTACCGACGCCGCGCTGCAGAGCGCCAAGGAGGCGGCCGAGGCCGCCAATCAGGCCAAGACCCGCTACGTGGCCGGCATGACGCACGAGCTGCGTACGCCGCTCAACAGCATCCTGGGCTACTCGCAGATCCTGCTCAAGAAGGACGGCAGCGCGGCGCCGCCGCCGCGCGCCGCGCTGCAGACCATCCACAAGAGCGGCGAGCACATGCTGGGTCTGATCGACGGGCTGCTCGACCTCGCGCGCATAGAGGCCGGCCGGCTGCAGTTGGAGCCGATGCCGCTCGCGCTGCCGACTTTCCTCGACGAGGTGGTCCGCATGGTCCGCCCGCAGGCCGAGGCCAAGGGCCTGGCCTTCGTCTACACCGAGAGCGGCCGGCTGCCGGCCTGGGTCCAGGCGGATGCCAAGCGGCTGCGCCAGATCCTGATCAACCTGCTGAGCAACGCCGTGCGGTTCACCGACGCAGGCACGGTCACGCTGCACGTCGATGCACGCCACCAGGTGCTGCGCTTCGACGTCGTCGACACCGGCATCGGCGTGGCTGCGCAAGATCTGCAGCGCATCTTCCTGCCCTTCGAGCGTGGCGCCGCGGGGCGCCGCCATGGCGGCGAGCCCGGCACCGGGCTCGGCCTCACGATCACCGGGCTCTTGACCTCGCTGATGGGTGGCGAGTTGCGGCTGTCGGCCACCTCGGCCGCTGGCAGCACCTTCAGCGTGCGGGTCTACCTGCGCGAAGTGGCGGACCCGGGGCCGCAGGCTGAGCCGCAGCGCGCGATCTCGGGCTACTTCGGGCCGCGCCGCACGCTACTGGTGGTCGACGACCAGCCGGTGCAGCGCCAGATGCTGGCCGGCATGCTGATGCCGCTGGGCTTCGACGTGCGCGAGGCCGCGAGCGGCACCGAATGCCTGGACAGCCTGCGTGCCCACGTGCCCTCGGCGATTCTGCTCGACCTCAGCATGGACGACATGGACGGCTGGGAGACAGCCGACCGCGTACGCACGGCCGGCTTCACCCTGCCGATCATCATCGTCTCTGCCAACGTGTTCGAGAATCAGGCCGCGCGCCTGCGCGCCAGCGACTGCCAGGCCTTCGTCGGCAAGCCGGTGATCGAATCGGAGCTGATTGCCACGCTGGAGCGCAACCTCGGCCTCGAATGGCTGCAGCACGCACCGGCGCCGGCATCGGGGGCCGCGGCGCTCGCTCCCCCCGAACTCGCGAGCCTGCCCGAGGAGGCCAGGCTCGAGCTGATGCGGCTGGTGCAGGTCGGCCACGTGCGCGGCCTCCAGCAGGCGCTCGACCGCCTGGCCAACGATCATCCCGAGCTGGCCGCCACCTGCACGCACCTGCGCGCGCTGGTGGCCCGCTTCGACCTCGACAGTTTCAAGCGAACCCTTGCAGAGGAGGCCCATGCGTCCCAACCCTGAGACCGAACGCCCCGTGGTGCTGGTGGTCGACGACGCGCCCAGCAGCCTGGGCATGCTGTGCGACACGCTCGAGGCCAGCGGCTACACCGTGCTGGTGGCGCCGGACGGCGAATCGGCGCTGCAGCGCCTCGAACTCGTGGTGCCCGATGCGATTCTGCTCGACGGCATCATGCCTGGGCTGTCGGGCTTCGAAACCTGCCGTCGCATCAAGGCCGACCCGGCGCTGGCCCACATCCCAGTGCTGTTCATGACCGGCATGTCGGATTCGCAGGACGTGGTGGAGGGCTTCGCGAGCGGCGGTGTCGACTACGTGGTGAAGCCGATCCGCGCGCAGGAGGTGCTCGCGCGGTTGCACACCCACACTCGCAACGCGCGCATCACGCGCATGGCGCGCGACGCGGTCGACGTCGCTGGGATGGGCGTCGTGTTCGTCGATGCGCACGGCCGCCTGGCTTGGCGCTCGCCCCAGGCCGCGCTGTGGCTGCAGGATATCGGCACGCCGACGCTGCCGGGCCAGCTGCCGGGAGCCTTGGCCGACGCACTGCAGCCCGATGCCCACGTGCGGGTCACCACCCACGGAGGCATCCGGCTGACGGTGCGCAACCTCGGCACCGCGACGCTCGGTGAAACCATGCTGCTGTTGGCGGTGCAGCGCGACGAGCCCGGCCACTCGGCGCGCCTCGCCGAAGCCGCGCTCACGCCGCGGGAGACCGAGGTGCTTTCGTGGCTGGCCAAGGGCAAGACCAATCGCGACATCGGTGACATTCTCGGCACCAGCCCGCGCACCGTGAACAAGCACCTCGAGCACATCTTCGAGAAGCTCGGCGTGGAAACGCGCGCGGCCGCAGCGGCGCTAGCGAGCGGCTTCCTAGCCTGAGGCGGCCCGCGGAGGGGCGGCAGCAACGGATTTCCCCGGAGGCTGAACTGCCGGAAGCCAGCACGCTCTTGATCCACCCGTTGGGTGCCTCCACGATCCACTTCTGGAAAACTCAGTCGCTGGAACGACGACCGCGGGTTCGGCTTCATTGCGCCGCGCAATGGTGGCCGCGAGCTATTCGTCCACATCAGCGCGTTTACAAGGGACGGATCGCGTCCAACGGTGGGCGAGACGCTCACCTATGAACTGGGCCGAGGCGAGCGCTATGGCAGACGCACGCCGGCCGCCTCGGCCGCGGCACGAACCTGCGGCGGCCAATTGATGTTGCCCGGATCGCGGCCGCTGGCCATGCCGATCAGATAGGCGGGCTCGGCGGCAATGTTCCTGAAGCCGCGGGACACGCCCGGCGGTATCGCGATCGTGTCCCAGGTCTCGAGCACCACGCTGCGCTCGCCGGCCGGTCCCCAGAAGATCTCCCACCGTCCGGAGAGCGCGACAAAGACTTCCTGCGTCAGGTGGTTGTGAAGCGGTGCCGACTTGCCGGGATCGCAGCACACGATGTTGAGATGAAAGTCCTCTGCCGGAAGGGGCGCACCGGGCGGGTTTCCAACGACGCGCCAGGTGGTTCGCTCGCAGCCCGGGATGGCTGAGTCCTGGTAGTCGTTCGTCGGGCTGAGCGAACGGAATCGTGCAACGCGAGCTTCCATCTCCGCGACCGTAGGGTTCGCGTCCGTGATCGGGGCCGTGGGTGACATGGGTTGCTCCGCAGGCATTGGAGTTCCAGTGTAGTTTCGTACCGGCTTCAGCGCGGCTGGGCTATAAAGTGCATCCGGAAGATCACCGACGTCAGGCCGGGAGACACCTTGAGAGACAACGCCTTTGCTGCCTTGGCAGCAGCCCCGCTGGGCCGGTACCAGACCCTCCAGGCCGGGCTGGACCTGCTCGACCAGGGACTCTCGATCTTCGACGCCGACCTGCGGCTGGTGGCATGGAACCGCGCCTACGAGCGGCTGCTCGATTTCCCGGATGGCATGGCCCACCTCGGCACGCCCTTCGAGACCTTCATACGCTACAACGCGCGGCGCGGTGAATACGGTCCGGGCGATCCGGAGGCGCTGGTGGCCGAGCGCGTGGCCGCAGCGCTCACCTTCGAGCCGCACGACATCGAGCGAACCCGCCCCGACGGCCGCGTGCTGCACATCCACGGAGAGCCTCTGCCCGGCCACGGATTCGTGACGCTGTATTCCGATGTCACCGCGCAGCGCAGCGCCGAGCGCACGATCCGCGAACAGAACGCCGATCTGGAGAGTCGTGTTGCCGCCCGCACCGCCGAGCTGGTGAGCAGCGAGCAGCGCGTGCGACTGGTGATGGATTCGATCCCGGCCTTGGTGGCCTACTTCAACCGACGCCGCGTCTACGGCTATCTCAACCGGGCCTACCACGACTGGTTTCGTGTCGACACGTCGCGCCCCGAAGGCGTCAGCGCGCGAGCCTTTCTGGGTGACGAGGTCTATGGGGTGGTCAGGCCGCACGTGTTGCGGGCGGTGGCCGGCGAATCGGTGAGCTTCGAGTACGAACTGGTCGTTCACACCGGCGAGCGCCGGACCGTGCGTACCTCGCTGGTTCCCGAGCGTGCGGGTGACGGCACGGTCGCTGGCTGCTTCGAGCTCACCTTCGACATCACCGAGCAAAGACGGTCCCAGGAACTGATCGCGCGCGCCCAGAAGCTGGAGGCCCTGGGCCACCTGACCGGCGGCCTGGCGCACGACTTCAACAACATCCTGACGGTCGTGATCGGCAATCTCGGCGCCTTGAAGAAGGCCCAGCCGGACGATCCGCTCGTGCCCGAGTACATCCAGCCGGCATTGGATGCGGCGCGCCGGGGAGCGGGTCTGGTGAACGGACTGATGCACTTCGCGCGCCGGCAGCCGCTCCAGCCGGGCGCGGTGGATGTCAGGGCCGTGCTGCACGCGGTCGAGAGCCTGCTCAGGCACTCCCTGCCCGAGCGCGTCCAACTCACGGTCGACGTCACAGGCGCCGCCCCGCAGCCCCTCAGAACCTGGATCGACGCCGGCCAGTTCGAACAGGCGCTCATCAACATGATCCTCAATGCGCGCGATGCCATACCGTCTCAGGGCCGCATCACGTTGCGCGCGTGTGCAGCCTGGCTCGACGCCGATGCAGCCACGGCGCTGCAGACTTCGCCCGGTGATTGCGTGCGCGTCGATGTACACGACGACGGCGTCGGCATGGACGGGCACACGCTGGCGCACATGTTCGAACCCTTCTTCACCACCAAGCAGCCGGGCAGCGGCACCGGCCTCGGCATGGCGATGGTCTACGGCTTCATCAAGCAGTCGGGCGGCGCGATCGATGTCCGGAGCGCACCGGGGCGTGGCACGACCATATCGCTGTGGTTGCCCGCGGCCGCGCGCGCCGGGGAAGGTCAATCCACCTCGTCGTCCCGGCCGGCGGCATCGGGCCAGAACGGACTCGCGTTGCTCGTGGACGACGACCCGCAGGTGCGCCATGTCGTCCGTCGCGACCTGCTCGACCTGGGCTACGCCGTGCTCGAAGCCGGCGACGGCGTGGAGGCGCTGGCCTTGCTCAGGCAGGCATCCGACATCGCATTGCTGGTGTCGGATGTATCCATGCCCGGCGGCATCGACGGATACGAGCTCGCGTCCACGACACGGCACGACCACCTGGCGCGGGCGGTGGTGCTGATGAGCGGCAATGCCACCGGGGAGCGCTCGGTGCCCGGCGTGCCGTGGCTGACCAAGCCCTTCTCGGCCGCCCAACTGGCGAGCGCGATCGAGGCGGCGCGATCATGAGCACGTACGCAAATCGCCCCCCGTCGGACGAGAGCGCACCGCGCTCCCTGATCTTTCTGGTGGAAGACGATCCGGCCGTGGCGAAGCTCGTTCTCGATGCATTGGACGAATTCGGATTCACCGCCGAAGGCTTCCAGACCGGAGCGTCCGCGTTGCGCCGCATGCAGATCGAGAAGCCCGACCTGTGCATCGTCGACCTCGGCCTGCCGGACATGGACGGCATCGACCTGATGCGCCGCATCACGGCGCACTGCAGCGCCGGTGTGCTGATCCTCACCGGTCGCGGCCACACGGCCGATCGCGTGAGGGGACTCGAGCTCGGCGGCGACGACTACATGACCAAGCCCTTTGAGTCGCGGGAGCTGGTGGCGCGCGTGCGCAGCATCCTGCGCAGGCGCTTGGCCGCAGCGGGCGCGACCGCCGGACGGCCACGCCGCTTTGCCTCGTTCCTCGGCTGGCGCATCGATTGCGAGACCCACATCCTGCGCGCACCCGATGGCGAGGAACACCTGCTCGGCACGGCCGAGACGCAGGTGCTGCGCTGTTTCGTGGAGCGCCCGCACCAGATCCTCACGCGCGAGCAATTGATCGGCGCGAGGGACCTGCTGCCGACCGACCGCAGCATCGACGTGCGCATCTCGCGCCTGCGCCGCAAGCTGGAGACCGATCCTCACGACCCGGTCATCATCAAGACCGTCTATGGCGCGGGCTACATGTTCGCCGCCTCCGTCACCTGGGAATGACGCGCGTCGATGCAATGTGACGAATGTTTGCATGCGCCCCCGCGGCCCGACGCCGCGGTCAAGAATCGTCCCGACCCCACCCCGGCGAAGTGCTCTCTTGGTGTGCTAGCGCACAGACTCGAACCCATGGCGCGCGCAGGGTAGGGCAGTTGGCTGCACGCAAAGGAGATATCAGTGAGCGAAGAAGCGATCATCTACCCGGTACCCGACGCCGTCATGAAGGATGCGTACGTATCCGGCATGCCCGCCTACCAGAAACTGGTGGCCGAGGCCGACGCCGACCACAGCGCCTACTGGGCGCGCCTGGCCCGCGAGTTCGTGACATGGAAGAAGCCTTTCACGAAGTCGCTCGACGAAAGTGGCGCGCCCTTCTTCAAGTGGTTCGAGGACGGAACCCTCAACGTCTCGTACAACTGCCTCGATCGGCAGGTGGAGCGTGGCCTCGGCGACAAGGTCGCGATCATCTTCGAGGCCGACGATGGCCAGGTCAGCCGCGTCACTTACAGCGACCTGCTGACGCGCACCTGCCGCCTCGCCAATGCGCTGAAGGCCCGTGGCGTGAAGAAGGGTGACCGCGTGGTCATCTACATGTCGATGAGCGTCGAGGGTGTGGTCGCGATGCAGGCCTGCGCGCGCATCGGCGCCACGCACTCCGTGGTGTTCGGCGGCTTCTCGGCGCAGAGCCTGCACGACCGGATCGAAGGGGCGGGCGCGGTGATGGTCATCACCGCCGACGAGCAGGCGCGCGGCGGCAAGCATCTGCCGCTCAAGGCCATCGTCGACGAGGCCATTTCACTCGGCGGATGCGAATCGGTGAAGGACGTGATCGTCTATCGCCGCACCGGCGGCAACATCGCCTGGGATGCGTCCCGCGACCGCTGGATGCACGAGGAAACGCAAGGGCAGGGCGATACCTGCGAGCCTGAATGGGTGGGCGCGGAGCACCCGCTGTTCCTGCTCTACACGTCGGGCTCGACCGGCAAGCCGAAAGGCGTGCAGCACTCGACGGGCGGCTATCTGTTGCACGCGGCGCTCACCACGAAGTGGACCTTCGACCTGAAGGACGACGACGTGTTCTGGTGCACCGCCGACATCGGCTGGGTCACGGGCCACACGTACATCGCCTACGGCCCGCTGGCGCTGGGCGCGACCGAGGTGGTCTTCGAAGGCGTGCCGACGTACCCGGATGCGGGCCGCTTCTGGAAGATGATCCAGGACCACAAGGTGACGGTGTTCTACACGGCGCCGACCGCCATCCGCTCGCTGATCAAGGCGGCCGAGTCCAACGAGGCGGTGCATCCGAGGAGCTATGACCTGGGCAGCCTGCGCATCCTGGGTACGGTGGGCGAGCCGATCAATCCCGCCGCCTGGGAGTGGTATCACAAGCACGTGGGCGGCGGCCGATGCCCGATCGTCGATACGTTCTGGCAGACCGAGACCGGCGGCCACATGATCACGCCGCTGCCCGGCGTCACGCCGCTGGTGCCCGGCTCCTGCACGCTGCCGTTCCCGGGCATCGCGGCGGCCATCGTCGACGAGACCGGCAACGACGTGCCGAACGGGCAGGGCGGCATCCTCGTGGTGAAGAAGCCCTGGCCGAGCATGATCCGCACCATCTGGGGCGACCCGGAACGCTTCAAGAGCAGCTACTTCCCGCCCGAACTCAAGGGCTACTACCTCGCGGGTGACGGCGCGATCCGCGACGCGGAAACGGGCTACTTCACCATCACAGGCCGCATCGACGACGTGCTCAATGTCTCGGGCCATCGCATGGGAACGATGGAGATCGAATCGGCACTGGTGTCGTGCACCGACCTGGTCGCCGAGGCGGCGGTGGTGGGCCGGCCCGACGACACGACGGGTGAAGCCGTCTGCGCCTTCGTCGTGCTGAAAGGCGTGCGCCCCACCGGCGACGAGGCCAAGAGGCTCGCGAACGAACTGCGCAACTGGGTGGGCAAGGAAATCGGTCCCATCGCCAAGCCCAAGGACATCCGTTTCGGCGACAACCTGCCCAAGACACGCAGCGGCAAGATCATGCGCCGCCTGCTGCGCTCGATCGCCAAGGACGAAGCCATCACGCAGGACATCTCGACGCTGGAGAACCCGGCCGTCCTCGAGCAACTCATGGAAAGGAACTGACCATGGAAAACGATCTGACATCGAGGATCCTGCGCGACCCGAACTACCAGGCGCTCAAGTCGAAGCGTTCGCGCTTCGGCTGGTGGCTGGCCGCGGCCATGATGGTTGTCTACTACGGCTTCATCCTGCTGGTCGCTTTCGACAAGCCCTTCCTCGCGACCCGCATGGGCAGCGGCGTCATGACGATCGGCATGCCAATCGGGCTCGGAGTCATCGTCTTCACCATCGTCATCACCGGCATCTACGTGCACCGGGCCAACGGCGAATACGACAGGCTGACCGAAGAGATCGCCAAGGCGGTCCTGAAATGAGCCGCTCACACCTTGCAAAGACGCTGGGCCTTCTGGTCCTGATGGCAGCGGGCGGCGCGGCACAGGCTGCCGGCGGCGATCTCGGCCAACTCGAGAAGCAAGCCACCAACTGGACGGCAATCGGCATGTTCGCCGCCTTCGTCGTCGGCACGCTCTTCATCACCAAGTGGGCCGCGGCCAAGACCAAGAGTGCGGCCGACTTCTACACCGCCGGCGGCGGCATCACCGGCTTCCAGAACGGCATGGCGATCGCGGGCGACTACATGTCGGCCGCTTCGTTCCTGGGCATCTCCGCCGCAGTGATGGTCGGCGGCTTCGACGGGTTGATCTACTCGATCGGCTTCCTGGTCGGCTGGCCGGTGGTGACCTTCCTGCTGGCCGAGCGGCTGCGCAACCTCGGCAAGTTCACCTTTGCCGACGTCGCGGCCTTCCGCTTCGAGCAGACGCCGGTGCGCGTGTTCGCGGCGTCCGGCACGCTGGTCGTCGTGGCCTTCTACCTGATCGCGCAGATGGTGGGCGCGGGGCAGCTCATCAAGCTGCTCTTCGGTCTGGAGTACTGGATCGCGGTGGTCATCGTCGGTGCGCTGATGATGGTCTACGTGCTGTTCGGCGGCATGACCGCGACCACCTGGGTGCAGATCATCAAGGCCTGCCTGCTGCTCGCCGGTGCGACCTTCATGGCCTTCATGGTGCTGTGGCACTTCGGTTTCAGCCCCGAGGCGATGTTCGCGAAGGCCGTCGAGGTGAAGACCGCCATCGCGACCGCTGCGGGCAAGCCGCCGGCAGCCGCTGCGGCGGAGGGCTTCTCGATCATGGGCCCGGGCGGCTTCATCAAGGACCCGATCTCGGCGATCAGCTTCGGCATGGCGCTGATGTTTGGCACCGCCGGCCTGCCGCACATCCTGATGCGCTTCTTCACCGTGCCCAACGCCAAGGAGGCGCGCAAGTCCGTGCTGTGGGCAACCACGTGGATCGGCTACTTCTACGTACTGACCTTCATCATCGGATTCGGCGCGATCACCTTCGTGCTGACCGATCCGCAGTTCCTCGATGCCAAGGGCGGCCTGATCGGCGGCGGCAACATGGCGGCGGTGCACCTCGCGAAAGCGGTGGGTGGCAACGTGTTCCTCGGCTTCATCTCGGCGGTGGCCTTCGCGACCATCCTGGCCGTGGTGGCGGGGCTCACCTTGTCCGGTGCATCGGCGGTGTCGCACGACATCTATGCCACGGTGCTCAAGAAGGGCAAGGCTGACAGCGTGTCCGAGTTGAAGGTGTCGCGCATCACGACCGTGGCGCTGGGCATCGTCGCGGTCGTCCTGGGGATCGTCTTCGAGAAGCAGAACATCGCGTTCATGGTGAGCCTGGCCTTCGCCATCGCCGCATCGGCCAACTTCCCGGTGCTGCTGATGTCGGTGCTGTGGAAGGACTGCACCACCCGCGGTGCGGTCATCGGCGGCTTTCTCGGGCTCATCTCGTCGGTGGTGCTGACCGTGGTGTCGCCGGCCGTGTGGGAAGCGACGCTGGGCCATCCCCCGGGCTCGGCGTTGTTCCCCTACCAGTCGCCCGCGCTGTTCTCCATGACCATCGGCTTCGTCGGGATCTGGCTCTTCTCCATTCTCGACCGGAGCCCGCGCGCGGCCAAGGACCGTGCCGGCTTCCTCGCGCAGCAGGTGCGCTCGGAGACCGGCATCGGCGCGGAGGGCGCTTCCGGACACTGAGGTCGATGGGGCCTTCCTGAAGCTGCGAAGCCTGCTGTGAGCGGGGCATTTGCGGCATGATGCTCCGTCATCGACAACGGGGATTGAAATGACCGATTCGTCTGCCATCAAGGTTGGCCAACTGTCCATTCGCTATCTGGTGGACGGCTCCCGCACCGACAGCGTCGGCATGTTCGAACTCACGGTTCCGCCGAGCTCGAACGTGCCGCCCCCGCACAGCCATACGAAGAACGACGAATGCGTCTACGTTCTGGAGGGAACCCTGCGTTATTCGGTGGACGCCGAAGTCCGGGACCTTGCTGCAGGAGAGAGCATGTTCAGCCCGAAGGGGAGCGTTCACCAGTTCTCGAATCCCTTCGGGTCGGAAGCCCGGGCTCTCATCGTGCAGTCGCCGGATATCGGTGCCCAGTACTTTCGAGATGTGGCCGCGGTCGTGAAGCCAGCGGGAGGGCCACCGGACAAGGCGGCCCTGATCTCCGTCATGACTCGCTATGGCCTCGTGCCGGCCGCGCCAGCCGGAACGTAGCGACCCGGCTTGCACGGCGGCAGCCTACTGCCACCTGACCCGTATGCCCAGGCTGCCCTGCACCGAAGAACGGACGCGGGCATCGCCCGAGACGTCGAACACGTGCCCGACTTCGCCATAGAGGCTGGTGGTCGGGCTCAGCGCCAGCGTCATGCCCGCCGCGACCTCGGCCGAGGTGTAGCCGGTGCCGCTGGGGATGTCGGTGATCGCCGCCGGGGAGACGAAGCGCGCGATGTCGGTGCCTGAGCTTGCGTAATACAGGTTGACCCGTCCGTAGGGCTGCAGGCGTCCCACGCCGGTCATCATGTCGCCCTTGATCCGCACGCCGAGCCGGCCGATCCAGCCGGCATCGGTCTGTTGCTGCACCAGCGCGCCGCCAAGTTGCAGATCATCGAAGCTGCTGCGCTGGTAGCCCAGTTGCGCTTGCGGCTCGATGGTCCAGCCTTCGGCGAACGCGAAGGGCTGCCCCACTTCGATCGAGGCGGTCAGGCTGCTGGCCTTGCCCGAGACCTCGGGGTTGAGGTCGGGACGCACGTCGTAGCGGTGGCTGCCGCCCTGCAGCACGATGTCGGCATAGCGCCCGTCCGTGTCGGTCCAGGTCGCGTAGCCGCCCAGGTAGCGCGACTGCAGGGTGTTGTAGCCGACGCGCCCGATCACGCCGTGGGCGTTGCCCGTGACGTCCGCGCTGCCCTGGAGGTAGCCGACGTACAGCCCGGCGCGCCACGAAGCGTCGGACCACAGGTCGATGCCGCCCTGCATCCCGCTCAGGGAGCCGTCGCTCACGGGCTGGACGGTGCCTTGCTGGCGGATGTTCAGGTCGGTGTAGACGGCCCGGCCCCACACGCGGCGATCGAGTTGATTCGGCGTGGCGCCGGTCGCTTCCCTTGTCACATCGTCATCGCCCAGCCTGCGATGCAGGTTGCCGAGCATGGCCAGGTCGCCCTGGCGGGTCTGGGAAGGGAGCCCTGAAACCATCGGGACCTCGGCACGGTAGGTGGGGCACGACGACTGCGGGCGGTGCCGGTGGCGGTGGCGGCGGCGTTGCCTCGCCCACGGGCGGTTGCGGCGACGGCGGCGGCGCGTCGCCCACGGGAGGCGCCGGTGGTGGTGCCGGCGGGGGTACGGTCGGCGGTACCGGTGGCGGCGATGGCGGCGCAACGACGGTGGTGGTCGAGCGCAAGTACCAGTTCTCCCCAGCCCCACTGGCATCGGCGGCGTAGAGACGGTATTCGTAGGCGCCGACGTCGACGTGGGGCGCCGCCAGCACGCCGCCTGCGTTCGCGATGCCGGGGAGGGTCGCGCCACCGGCCAGTACAAAGGCGTCCTTGGTGGTCTGCGCCGTCGTGGTGGCGCCGTTGCGCGCGCTGATCGCTTCGATGCCATTGCCGCTGGTGAGGGCGCCCAGGCCGCCGATGTTGGTGATCTGGACGTGGGTGGTGCCGCTGGCGCTGGCGCCGGGACCATCGAGCACGAGTCGATCGCTTGCGCTGGCACTGTCACCGAGTACCGTGCCCATGAGCAGCGTGCCGCCGCGACCGACGTAAGGACCGGTCACGGTGAATGTTCTGCCCGCTGTTGCACTGAGCAGTTTGACGGTGCCGGCGTTGTCGAGGCCCGCGATGGCCTGGTCGAGTCCGGATGCGTCGAGCGTGGCACCGCTGCCCACGGTGAGTGTCGAGTTGGGGCTCAAGGTGTTCGCAATGCCGGTCCTGAGAACCCCGTCCAGCACGCTGGTAGCGCCGCTGTAGGTGTTGTTGGCTGTCAGCGTCAGCGCTGCGGGCCCCGTCTTGATCAACGCGCCGGTGCCGCTGATCAGGCCGCCGAAAGTCGTGTCCGCGGTGTTGTTGGCTGTCAGTGCAGCACCGCTCAGTGTGACGTTGCCTGTACCGGTCAGGTTGTTGGCTGCCTGGGCAAAGTTGTTCAAGTCCAGCGTGGCGCCACTCGCCACGCTCACCGCACTGCTGCTCGCGAACGCATTGGGGATGCCGGCTTGCAACGTGCCGGCATTGATCGCCGTGGGCCCCGTGTAAGTGTTGGCCCCGGAGAGCACCAGCGTGCCGGCGTTCTGCTTCGCAAGGGCGCCTGCGCCCTCGACGGCGCCACTGATGGTCAATGAAGTTCCGTCAGCGACATCGAGGACACCACCTCCCGTTCCGAGCACCACGGGCCGCGGCATGGTGAAGGATGCCGTGGTGGCGAGTGTCCCTCCGTTCTGAAAGGTGAGGGGTGCCGGGCCACCGCCAAGTGCTGCGTTGGAGGCGATCTGCAGCGTTCCTTCAGCAATGGTCCACGGCATCAGCTCCGCCACCGCGCCAGTCACGGTCCAAGTACTGGCGCCAGTCTTCATGTAACTTGAGAAGGAGCGGAACTGCGAGCCGATCATCGTAGTTGCGAAAGTGGCATTGCCTGTCCCGCCCAGAATCAGCGTATTGGTGCCTGCCCCTCCGACCGAGCCGACGATGGAATATCCGGGCTGCAGTTCGAGGCTGTTGACTCCGCCGGTGAAGGAGATGGCATTCGCCCGCGTGCTTCCATCGCCGCTCAAGCCACCGGAGATCGAGCCTGCGTTCACGATATGAATGTCGCTCCCCCGAACGCCGACGCCCCCCACGGCAAGGCCGGCGGCCGGCCCGCTTGCACCGATGCCACTTGCCCCGCCGTTGCCGCCCTGGATCGTGCCGAGATTGGTCAGCACGAAAGAAGAGCCCGTGACACCCGCGCCACCATCCCCGCCAGCCCTGCTGTGTTGCGGGGAGGTGGTGTTCGTGCCACCCGTGCCGCCGTCGCCGCCGGTAATGGTGTGGCTGTTTGTCAGGTTGATGCCGTTGCTGACGACGCCGCTTCCACCGCCGCCGCCGAACCCGGACCCACCGTCGCCGCCCCCGTTGCCGCCATCGCCGCCACGACCGCCGACGATGTTCGCGTTGGTGCTTGTGCCGCCGCTGCCGCTCAGAAAGGCGCCTGCCCCACCTCCGCCACCGCTGCCCGCATCTGCGGCAGCAGAGAACGAAACAACGGCGCCACCATGGCCACCATTGCCGCCCGTGATGACGCCACTCGTGCCGCTCAGCGTGCCTGCATGGATGCCGTCACCGCCGCCGCCGCCGCCGCCCGCCCCGAATCCCGCGGAACAGCTTGGAACGCACACGGCATCTGTGCCGGCGCCGCCGACTCCACCCGTCGGGCTGCCGCTGGTTCCGGCGATACCACCGCCACCGCCTGGAGCAAGAGGATCATCAGTTTCAGAGTGGCCTCCATCCGCACCAGCGCCACCCATGCCGCTGGGAAGACCATCTGATCCGGGCAGCGACCTGTCGGCGGGACCACCGGCGCCACCCACGCCGCCGGCACCCCCGCCGCCACCGGCACCGCCGTACGCTCCATTGCCACCCAGGAAGGCCCCGTTGTTGCCACCGCCTCCATCTGCCCAGACGGACGAGGAAAGGACAAGCAGCAAAGCCGCAGTCAATGGCGACAGCTCCAGCCTGCCTCTGGGCTCCCCGCGCACGTGAACACTTCGTCGTGTGGGACGATCAAGAGAAGTCATATTGCCTCGTTCATGCGAATTGAAGAACCGGCATGTCTCGGAGCGTCGGCGTCCGCCGACCCTCATCGATAGCCCGGCTGTGCGTTGTATCGAGTCCGGACCTATGGCTCCACCTGATCGAATAGTTGAATCGGCGACCTTGCCGACCGCCTGCGCATTTGCTATGCGACGACGGGCTGGTGCGCTTTCGTATGCCAGACTGCTTCAGTCCACACGACGAATTCCGCAACTGCCAAGGAACAACCGACAACCATGAAGGCTCAAGAGCGACACGATTTGCTGCTGGCGCTGGAGGCCCGCTTCGAGAAGAACATGCGCCGCCATATCGGAGTCGCATGGGGCGAAGTGCGAGCCAGGCTCGAGGGCGATCCGGGTGCCCTGAGGTCACTGCGCGAAATGGAGACAACGGGTGGTGAACCGGACGTCATTGGTCTCGAACAGGGGACCGATCGTTTCATCTATTGCGACTGTTCCCCGGAAACTCCTGCGGGTCGCAGAAGTGTCTGCTACGACGGTGAGGCCCTGGCGTCTCGAAAAGAGCACAAGCCAATGAACAGCGCTATCGACATGGCGGCAGCGATGGGCATTGCGCTACTCACGGAGGATCAATACCGCGCGTTGCAGAAGCTCGGCGCCTTCGACACGAAGACTTCCAGCTGGATCGAGACGCCGCCGGACGTGAGGGCACTCGGCGGGGCCCTCTTCTGCGACAGACGCTATGGCAGGGTCTTCCTGTATCACAACGGAGCGCAGTCGTACTACGCTGCAAGAGGCTTCCGAGGCTCGATTCGGATCTGATTCCCGGGTCTTCGCAGCCGCTCACCCGATGGACACCACGCCCAGCGCCACCGAAGCCGCCGCCATCGCCCCTGTGGCAAGCCAGCCCAGCACCTTCCACTTGCGCGGCAGCACCATGTCGCGCATCACCCTGGGGCTCGAAGCCGCGATCATCACGGCCGCCATCACCGGCACCGAGATGACGGCATTGATCACCGCAGCCCAGTAGAGGGCCGAGATCGGGTTGAGACCCGAGAGGCTGATCGCGACACCGATCGCCATGGCGGCAGCGAGGATGCCGTAGAAGCTGCGGCCCTGCGCCAGCGTGAGATCGAGGCCCTTGCGCATGTGGAAGTAGCTTGCGACCGCCTCTGCCGCGGAGCCGGCCAGCACGGGCAGTGCCAGCATGCCGGTGCCGATGATGCCTAGCGCGAACAGCATGAAGGCGGCATCGCCTGCAATCGGGCGCAGCGCGGCAGCGGCCTGTGCGGTGGAATCGATCTGCGTCTGGCCGTTCGCATGCAAGGTCGCGGCCGCGGCGGTGATCACGAAGAAGGCGATCAGGTTCGAGAAGCCCATGCCCACCGCCGTGTCGATGCGCAGTCGGCGCAACTGGCGCCGTGCCTGTTCGGGCGCGATGCGCAGCGGTTGGTCCTCGGGGACGCGCTTGATGTCCTGCACCTCCTGCGAGGCCTGCCAGAAGAAGAGGTAAGGACTGATGGTCGTCCCGAGGATGGCGACGACGGTCGTCACGTACTCCTTGCTCCAGTGGAAGGACGGTGCGAACACGCCCCGCATCGCCGCACCCCAGTCCACATCGACCGCGAACACGACGCCCACGTAGGCGAAGAGCGACAGCGTCAGCCATTTGAGCACGCGCACGTAGCGCTCGTAGCTCATGAAGACCTGCAACAGCAAAGACAGGGCCCCGAAGCCCGCCGCGTACCAGGTCGCATGGCCGTGGAGCACGAGGGCGGCCGAGTCGCCCATCGCGCTCAGGTCCGCGCCGAGGTTGATGACGTTGGCGACCAGCAGCAGCAGCACCAGCGCCGCCACCATCCATCGCGGGCAGAAGCACGCGAAAGTCTCTGTGAGGTTCTTGCCGGTGACGCGTCCGATGCGCGCACTGGCGAGCTGGATGCCCATCATCAGCGGATAGGTGATCAGCAGTGTCCATCCCACGCCATAGCCGAACTGGGCACCAGCCTGCGAATAAGTGGCGATCCCGCTCGGGTCGTCATCCGCCGCGCCCGTGATCAGTCCCGGCCCGAGTTTGGACCACCAGCGTTCGCTCCCCGGTGAGGTAGCGCCGGTCGCAAGGTTCGAAGGGGTGCTCATGAGGACTCCGCAAGTCGCAGCGTCCGGACATTGATGCGTAGCCGCGGCGCGGGAGATAGGTGCGGGCCCTGGCGCGCTGTGGGACGTCATCGACGTCTGCGCGGGGGAAGCGGTCTTGGATGACACGGCGCGCAGCAAGGCGTGCCTACGGTGGGGCATTCTTTTCAGGAGCGCCCATGACTTCACACCACGACCCATCGAATCCCGACGCCGGCGACGTTGCCGTGCAGCACCGCAAGGTGCAGCGCGAGCAGGACGCCAAGGACCGCGCCACCGACACCAAGGCCAGGAGCAAGAAGCCGGTGCAGGCCGGGCACGTGCCCGAACCCGAGAACCCGATGCCCGCACAGCACCTGAAGAAGCCCGGCATCGAGGCCGACATGGACCTGCAGCCGCGCTTCAAGGCGTCCGGTTATCTCGGCAGCGGCAAGCTCAACGGCATGGTGGCGCTCGTGACTGGCGGCGACTCGGGCATCGGTCGCGCGGTGGCTCTGCTGTATGCGCGCGAAGGCGCGGAGGTCGCGATCGTCTACCTCGCGGAAGAGCAGGTCGACGCGGAGGAAACCAAGCGCTGCATCGAGGCCGAAGGCCAGCACTGCGTGCTGATTCCCGGCGACGTGCGCGATCCGGCCTTCTGCAAGCAGGCGGTGCAGGAAACGCTGCAGGCTTTCGGCAAGCTCGACATCCTCGTGAACAACGCGGCGTTCCAGCTGCATGCGGCATCGATCGAAGACATCACGGACGAGCGGCTCGACCTCACGTTGCGGACCAACGTGATGGGCTACTTCCAGATGGCGCGCGCGGCGGTACCGCATCTGCCGAAGGGTGGCTCCATCATCAACACAGGCTCCGTGACCGGGCTGGAAGGCAGCGCGCAATTGATCGACTATTCGACCACCAAGGGCGCAATCCACGCGTTCACCAAGTCGCTCGCGAGCAACCTGCTGGACAAGGGCATCCGCGTCAACGCGGTCGCACCCGGCCCGGTGTGGACGCCGCTGAATCCGGCCGACCGCTCCGGCGACGAGGTAAAAGACTTCGGCAAGGACACCGACATGAAGCGGCCCGCCCAACCCGAGGAGCTGTCGCCGGCCTATGTGTTCCTGGCGGCGCCGTGCTGCGCGAGCTACATCACCGGCATCGTGCTGCCGATCACGGGGAGTGTGGGCGCGGTCTAGCGTGGGGCGGGGTCGGCACGCGGTCGGTGCCGGCTTCTGCTTCCCTGGCCGTCGCCTTGGTGGCCGCAAGGGCCTTGGCGCCCGCGACCGAGCCGTGCTCGTTCGCGTACACCTTGGTGAACTCCGCGCCGAGCAGGAAGATCTGCGCGGCGTAGTAGACCCACGCGAGCAGCACCACGAGCGAGCCCGCGGCGGCGAAGGACTCGGTGACGCCGCTCTTGCCGATATAGAGCCCGATCAGCAGCTTGCCGATCTCGAACAGCACCGCGGTCACGGCTGCACCGATCCACACATCGCGCCAGGTGATCGACGCCGTCGGCATGAACTTGAAGATCATCGCGAACAGCAGCGTCGTGATCGACAGCGACACCCCCACGTTCAGGACCTGCAGCAGCAGTTCCCAGCCCGGCAGCATGCCGCCGGCCCAGGTGCCGAAGGCGGCCACGGCGGCGCTCACGATCAGCGACACCATCAGCAGGAAAGCGAGCCCCAGGATCAAGCCGAAGGACAACAGCCGCGCGCGCAGCACAGCCCAGACGCCGGAGGGCTTGTCCTTCTCCGGCACGTGCCAGATCCGGTCGAGCGCACTCTGCAGTTCGGCGAAGACAGTGGTGGCGCCCACCACCAGCACGGCGATGCTGACCGCCCCGGCGATCAGGCCCCGCTCGGGCTCGCTCGCGCTGCGCACCAGCCCCTGCACCGCGATCGCCCCATCGCGGCCGATCAGCCCGGTGAGCTGCGCGACGATCTCGCCCTGCGCGGCCTCGCGTCCGAACAGCGCGCCCGCGATCGCGATGACGATCACGAGCAGCGGGGCGAGCGAGAACATCGTGTAGTACGAGATGGCGGCGCCCATGCTCGGCGCCAGGTCGTCGACCCAGGCCATCACGGCCTTTCGGCAGAGATCGAAGAGATGACTGGGCTTCATGGCGAACGGGCGGAGTCGAGAGCGACACTGTCGCTCTCGCACGCACCATCGCCATGCGTCAAGCTTGCAAGTTGAAGTAGGCGCCGGCCCACTCCGGGCTCAGAACTTCCAGAGCAGGTTGGTCTTGATGCCGTAGTCGGTCCAAGTTCGCGGTGCGCGCGATTTCGGAAGGACTGCGCGCCTGCGGCGAATCAGGAGCCTCTGCGCGGCATCGTCGTACTTCCTTTATGCTGCGCGACGCTATGAAGATTCAAAAAGACTCCGTCGTCACCCTCCGCTACAAGGTGGCCGACGCCACCACCCAGAAGCTCATCGAAGAGAGCCGCGACCCCATGGTGTATTTGCATGGCGGCTACGACAACACCTTCCCGAAGATCGAGGCTGCGCTCGACGGCAAGGAAGCTGGTTTCCAGACCACGCTGAACCTGCAGCCGGAAGACGCCTTCGGCCCGCGCGACGAATCGCTGGTGCGCACCATCCCGAAGAGCGATTTCCCGCCCGGCGTGAAGGTGGGCGGACAGCTCGAAGGCCGCAACGACCAGGGCGAGCCGCAGGTCTTCAACGTGATGAAGATCAAGGGTCCGCAAGTGATCCTCGACGGCAACCATCCGCTGGCCGGCAAGGCGCTGAAGTTCAGCGTCACCGTGACGGGCGTGCGCGCCGCGACCGAGGAAGAGATTGCGCATCGCCACGTGCATGGCGAGCACGGTCATCATCACTGACGGGAAACGCGCCATCGTCATACGCCGCGGCGTAGGTCGACCAATCGCGTCGCACCTGCGCGGCGCATTCGATGGATGCATCGAGCATGCGCGCCTTCCACTTGTTGCGCTTGCCGAAATCGATGAGTTCGTCGGCGATGGCTGAACCTTCGCGGCCGGCGCTTCGCAGCTGCGCCCAGGCGACCAGCTTGCCCATCACGGCAATCACGCCTTCGAGATCGCTTGCGCCTTGCGCGGATCTGCCGCCCAGTGTCACGCGGTCCTCGGTCGGTTGCAGGGCGCGCAACACATAGGGTGATCCGCCCAGCATCACCGGCTGCAGGAAGGCCATCGAGACAGCCTGGAGGCGGCGCTGCAGTTCGACGACGCGATGCGCCTCCGACTTCCATTTCGGCTGCGCGACCTTCAGGTGCGGTACCAGCGACGATGGAAGCGCCTGCTTCAAGTCGAGCACATAGTTGCCGTCGAGCGAACCCTTGCCCTCGACCAGAACCACATAGCGCTCCACGCCCAGACTGCCGGTGCCGGCGATCCGCCGTGCCACGTCGAGCACTTCATAGAACTTCGGATTCGCCTGGAGCGCCGCGTACTGGCCGACGACCTCGATGACCTTCGCACGCTGTTCGTCGGACGCGAGAAGCGCCTTCTTGCCGTCCGTCCGCAGTACGCGACGACGGTCCTTGATGTCGGTGCGGCTCGCGAGGAACTGCGAACGCTGCCGCTCTCGCAGGCCGTCGAGCAACGCGCGCACCAGCCCCTGCGCGGTGTCGCGCTCGACCCAGTAGGCCTTGCCGACACACAGTGCCGACGCATAGCGCTCGATGAAGATCTCGCAGAGCTTGCGCGCTTCGCGCGAGCGCACCGAGATGCTTTCCGCGCCGACCCAGAGGCTTGTGAGAAACCGGACCAGGTCCCAGCTCGCCGGTGCCAATGCCGCCTCGTCGAAATCGTTGATGTCGAAATAGACGAGCCGGTTGTCGCCCTTGAAGCTGCCGAAGTTCTCGAGGTGCAGGTCGCCGCAGACCCAGGTCAGCGGCGCCGAGCGCGGCACGCCGACGCGATAGAGCCGGTCGTAGAACAGATGGCACGTACCGCGCAGGAAAACGAACGGGCTCGCGCGCATGTTGCGGTACTTGAGCAGCAGGCGATCGGGGTCGCGGCCCTCGTTGAAGGAACGGATCTCACGCACGACATCCATCTCGGATCTCCTTCTCTCATGCTTCTCGAACACGGTCGCAAACACGATACGCGATACCGTGCGAGGCGGCACTCTCGCCGTCAGGGAGCCATCAGCCTTGCAGATGCACAGTTCAGCCATGTCGCGCATGTCCATCAGAAGTAGGCGCTGGAAGGCCATCCGGCATGCGCGACCGCTGTCGGTCGCGCTGAGCGCTTTCGCGGCGCTGGCAGCACTGCTTGCCGCGGCGTATTCCATCAACATGTTGTTGCTTCACTGACGCGCATCGCGAGGGCGTCAGACACCGACTGTTGCGCTCGTGACGCCACTGCGTTGCGGGATCCGGCCTTCCATCGCGGTCGAATGGCCCCATATTTCCTGGATCGCCCCTGTCGTATCGAACAGGGCCTCACAGGAAAGCCAGCCATGACCACCGCCAGCCCCATCGTCCAGATCAAAGCCCTCGGGTTTCCGTGGGAAACGATCGACCCCTTCCTCTTCTGCGCCTATCACGATGACGCCTACCCGCGCGCCAATGCGCAGATGGGGCCCGACGTCCCGCTGGCGGGCCGCGACCTGGGCCAGGACTTCAGCCGCAAGGACGGCTGGAGCATGTACCACGGCAACACCGTGCCCGGTTTTCCGGGGCACCCGCACCGCGGCTTCGAGACGGTGACCATCGTGCGCAAGGGATTGATCGACCATTCCGACTCGCTCGGCGCGGCGGCGCGCTTCGGCGGCGGCGACGTGCAGTGGCTCACCGCCGGCAAGGGCATCGTGCATTCGGAGATGTTCCCGCTGATGAACACCGGCGCGCCCAACCCGCTGGAGCTGTTCCAGATCTGGCTCAACCTGCCGGCGCGCAGCAAGATGGCGGAGCCGCATTTCACGATGTTCTGGTCGGAAGACATCCCGCGCTTCACCGCGACGGACGCCGAGGGCCGCAAGACCGAGGTCGCCAGCGTCGCGGGTCGCATCGGGCCGCTGGACGGCGCGCCGGGCGAAGGCGGTCCGCTGGCGCCGCCGCCGGATTCGTGGGCCGCACAGGCCGATGCGGACGTTGCGATCTGGACCTTGCGGATGGAGCCCAACGCGCGCTGGACACTGCCCGCCGCAACGGGCGAAGGCACCCGGCGGACGCTTTATTTCTTCAAGGGCCGCACGGTGTGCGTGGCAGGCCAGGTCGTGGACGGCCGCGCGGCGATCGAGTTGCGAGCGGACGCGGTGGTGGAACTGATCAACGGCGACGACGTGAGCGAGTTCCTCGTGCTGCAGGGCCGCCCGGTCGGCGAGCCGGTGGTGCAGTACGGTCCCTTCGTGATGAACACGCAGGCCGAGATTGCGCAGACGATGGCTGACTACCGCCGCACCCAATTCGGCGGCTGGCCGTGGCCTGACGAAGCGCCGGTGCATGGCCGCGATCCCGCGCGCTTTGCAAGGCATCCGGGCGGGCGCGAAGAGCGCCCCGAAGGCGCGGTCGAACCAACCCAGGCCTGACCCGTCAACTGCAGCCGGCGGGCGCCTGCGCGAACCAGCGCCCGCCGGCGCCCTGGAACAGGCGCACCTGCGAGAAGTAGAAATCCCAGACCAGGCCGATGTCGCGCATGTCGCCGGTCGTCAGCGCGCGCAGATTGAAGAAGCCGCCCGGCACGGCGCGGCCCAGGCTGACATGCGAGCCCGGTGCGGCATTCACGGAGGTGCAAGCGGGCGGCGGTGGCGGTGGCGGCGGCGTTGTCGACATGTCCATCGCGTGGCGCGAGAAGAAGTCCCAGACGATGTCGGGGTAGCTGGGTCCCTGGCGTATCGCCCAGGGACCGTCGCGGCCGTCCTGGCCGCCGATCCAGTAGTGGCCGTGGTTGGTGTCGCTCGTGTTCGGCGTGTCGATCGGGCCATCGAAGAACACCGTTTCGACGAGCGAGCGGCTGCCCGGTTGCGCATCGCCCGTATAGAAGATCTGCTGGCATCCGAAGCCGTTGCTGAACACCGGCGCGCACGGTTGCTGCCGCGCTTGTGCATTGGCCGGCGTGTTGTGCGCGGCGTCGCCATTGAGCTGGAGCTGGGCATCGCGGATGTTGCGCCCCGCGGGCTGGATGACAGTGCAGTCCTTGTTGTTCTGCAAGACCATGAGCGGGATCGCATACGGGCTGTCGCGCTCGCTGCGCATGGCGGCGACGATCTGGCTCACCGGACGGAAGGTGGCGGAACCCGGGCAGCCCGAGAAGGACACCGAGGCCGCATCCTCGCCATACGGCAGGCCCGAGGCGCTCGCCGCCGCGGCGAAGTACTCGTTGTGGGTCACGGACAGCACCACCGCCATCGCCGCGCCCGATGACAACCCTGTCACATAGCGCCGCTTCGGGTCGATGCCGAAGCGCGATTCCACCTGCAGGCCGATCTGGTGCAGGTCCTCGGGTTCGCCGCGGCCCTGGTGGCGGTGCTGGTCGAGCCAGAAGCCCCAGCAGTTGGTATTGCGCAGGCCGTCGTAGCTGGTGATGAAGGGTGCGACGAGGATGAAGCGGTAGCGGTCGGCGGCGGCGACCATGCCCCAGTCGCGCAGCACGTCGTCATGGGTCTGCTGGCAGCCGTGCAGCACCATCACCATCGGCGCCGGTCCGCTGAGCCCGTCGGGGACGTAGACCTTGTAGAGGCGGTCCCGCGAGCCCGGGTAGCCCTGTACCGCGAGCGTGAAGGTGCTGGTCGTGCCCGCGGATGCCGGCAGCCACGAAAGCAACAGCAGGACGACGGCAACCCAGCGTGTCAGCAAGCGAACCATGGCGCACCGTCCTTGGGGATGGGGTGCGTCGACCTTAGCCCTGTGCCATCACGCTCGCAAGAGGTCGGTCGTCATACGGCGACCGGCCGACTCATTCGAGCTTGACGTTGGCCTGCTTGATCACCGCGCCCCACATCGCGCGATCGGCATTGATGAAGGCCGTGAATTCGGCCGGCGTGTTGCAGCGCAGTTCGCCGCCGTACTGGCGCCACTTCTCTTCCAGCTCCTTCGACTCGCAGGCCTTCTTCATCGCGGCGCTCAGCTTGTCGATGATCGGCTGCGGCGTGCCCGCCGGCGCCAGCAGGCCCTGCCAGGCGATGGGCGCGTAGTCGGGCAGGCCCGATTCGGCGAAGGTCGGCACGTCCGGGAAGCTCGAATGGCGCGCCTTGCCCGTGATGGCCAGCAGCTTGAGCTTGCCCGCACGGATGTTGCTGGCCGCGGCGGGCAGGCCGTCGAACATGAGCTGCACCTGGCCCGCGATGAGGTCGGTGTAGGGGCTGTTGCTGTTGTAGGGCACGAGGTTGGTCTTCACGCCCGCGGCGTTGTTGAACCAGACGCCCGACAGGTGCGAGTAGCTGCCGATGCCGGCGGTCGCGACGGTCACCGTATCCGGCTTGGCCTTGAGTTCGGCGATGAGGGCGCGCGCGTCCTTGGCAGGCACGGCGGGGTTGGCAATGAGCCCGGTGTTGAGCACGCCCATCAGGCTGATCGGGGCGAAGTCCTTCTCGGCGTTGAAGGGCAGCTTGGCATAGAGATGCGGCACGACCGACAGCGAGCTGGTGGTGCCGATGTAGAGCGAGTAGCCATCGGCCGGCGCCTTCGCGGCGGCCTCGGTGCCGATGATGTTCGATGCGCCCGGCCGGTTCTCGACGAAGAAGGACTGGCCGAGCACCTTGGTGAGCTCCGCCGCGATCTCGCGCGCATTGGCATCCGGTCCGCTGCCGGCCGGGAAGGGGGCAATGATCCGGACAGGTTTGGAAGGGTAGTCCTGCGCGTGGGCGGCGAACGCCGTCAGGACCAGCATGCAGGACGCCAGCAGGCGTGCGGAAGGGGAATGTCTCTCGTGCATCGATGTCTCCATGTGATAGCGCGTGCGATCCGCACACGCCGCGATCATACGAAAACCGCATTAATTGTCAAAATACGATAATCAAGATACTATTTCATCGACAACGAAGCGAAAATCCTTTTCTCGTTATCGAAAAGAGACACTGGCGATGACCACTTCCACCCCGACGGCAACCGATGGCCTGGCGCTGCAGTTCAGTCACTTTGGCTTCTACGTGCGCGATCTGGCACGGATGGCCGGCTTCTACAAGGACGCGCTGCGCTTCACGCAAACCGACGCGGGGGACTTGGGTACGGTGCAGCTCGTGTTCCTGAGCCGAGACCCTTCCGAGCATCACCAGATCGTGCTCGCGACCGGGCGGCCCAAGGACCTGCCCTTCAACGTCATCAACCAGATCTCGTTCCGCGTCCCCGACCTGGCGACGCTGCGGCGCTTTCATGAGCGCCTGCTGGCGCACGGCGCGCGCGAAGTGCAGCCGGTGACGCATGGCAACGCGATCTCCATCTATTGCCGCGACCCCGAGGGCAACCGGATCGAACTCTTCGTCGACACGCCCTGGTACTGCGAGCAGCCGCTGCGCGAGCCCATCGACCTGGGCCAGTCCGACGACGAGATCCTGGCCCGCGCCGAGGCCATTGCGAAGCGGCTGCCCCGGTTCATGAGCCGCGCCGAATGGCAGGCCGGCGTCGCGCGCCGCATGCAGGAAGACCAGCGTGGCTGAGCGGGAGGACACGCTGTTCGACGTCGCGATCGTCGGCTTCGGACCGACCGGCGCGACGCTCGCCAACCTGCTGGGCAGCGCGGGGCTCTCGGTGCTCGTGCTCGAAAAGGAAGCCGAGGTCTACCCGATGCCCCGCGCGATCCACTTCGACGGCGAAGTGATGCGCATCTTCCAGAGCATCGGCCTGCGCGACGAGGTGATCGCGATCTCGCGGCCGGGCACGCAGGGAATGCACTTCGTCAATGGCGCGGGCGAGCCCATGCTGATCCGTGGCGGCACGGCGGCGCTGGGGCCGCATGGTTGCGCCAACAACTATTACTTCCACCAACCCGAACTCGAAGCGCTGCTGCGACGGGGCGCCTCCCGCTTCGGGAGCGTGTCGGTCAGGTTGCGGCACGAGCTGGTCGGCCTCGCGCAGGACGATGGCGGCGTCACCCTTTCCGTGCGTGACCTCTGCGGCGACCGGCGCGATGACTTCAGGGCACGCTACGTCATCGGCTGCGATGGCGCGCGTTCGCCGGTTCGCACGAGCATGGGAACGCCGATGGTCGACCTGGGCCTGCGCCAGCCCTGGCTGGTGTTCGACGTCATGCTGCAACGGGAGGTCGACCTGCCCGATCACACCGTGCAGCATTGCGACCCGGCGCGGCCCATGACCTACTGCAACGTGATCGGTGCCCGCCGCCGCTGGGAGATCATGGTGCTGCCCGACGATGATCGCGCCGCCCTCGTCGAGCCCGACAACCTATGGCGCATGGTCTCGCGCTGGGTCCGGCCCGAGGACGCGCGGCTGGAGCGCGCGGTGATCTACACCTTCCATTCCGTCATCGCCAAAGGTTGGCGACAGGGCCGGCTGCTGCTCGCGGGCGATGCCTGCCACCAGACGCCGCCCTTCCTGGGGCAGGGCATGTGCGCCGGCATCCGCGACGCGGCCAACCTGGCATGGAAGCTCGAAGCCGTGCTGCGCGGCCGTGCGCCGGACAGCCTGCTCGATACCTACGAGAGTGAACGGGCTCCGCACGTGCGCTCGCTGATCGAGCTGGCCGTGCGGCTCGGCAACCTCATCCAGACCACCGATCCGGTGCTCGCGCGGGAGCGCGACGCGAAATTCCTCGCGGGCCAGCCCGAGATCTTCGAGCTGCCGGCGCAGTTGCTGGGGCAGGGCGCATTCGAATCGCAGCAGGGCTCGCCGGCCGGCCGGCCTTTTCCGCAGCCGCGGCTCGCGGACGGCCGCCTGCTGGACGAGCTGCTGGGCCGGCGGATGGCGGTGATCGGGCGCAATGGCACGATCTCCGGCGTGTCAGCCGCCACGGCCGAGCGCTGGCAACGCGCTGGCGCGATCGTGATCGACCGGCCCGATGCCGGACTCACCGAATGGCTGGACACCCACGACGCAGATGCGGTCGTGCTGCGCCCCGACCGATATATCGTCGGGGTCGCGCGTACGGCCGGAGACCTGGAACGCATTTCGCAGCACATGCCGGTCGCGCCATGAACTCACGAGGAAGGAATCGGCGTGCCGGAAAAATCAATGTCCAGCCTGGGGCGCATGCTGGGCGTGCTCGACCTGTTCGACGACACGCGGCTCACGCGCACGGCGGAGGACATCGCCGCGGCCATGGAGGTGTCGCTGCCCACGGGCTACCGCTACGTGCGCACGCTCCTCGAAGCGGGACTGCTGCAGCGGGTGGAGAACTCGCACTACACGCTCGGGCCGCGCATCATCCTGCTCGACCACTACATCCGCAAGGCGGATCCGGTGCTGCGCGAGGGCATTCCGGTGATGCGGGAGTTGGTCGAGAAGACGGGCTTCGATTGCGTCACCTCCGGCCTTTTCGGCACGCAGGTGCTCGACACGCATCGCGAGATGGGCGGGGCGCCGGCCACGCTGGCCTATGGGCGCGGTCGACCGCGGCCCTTGTTCCAGGGCGGCGCGCCGAAGGTGCTCCTGGCGACCTTCACGCCTGCGCAGTTGCGCAAGGTCTTCGATGCGCGGCACGAGGAGATCGTCCGCTGCGGCCTGCCGGCCGAATGGAGCGAATTCCGCAAGTACTTCGCGGCCATCCGCAAGGCGGGCCACTATGTCTCGGTGGGCGAACTGGAACCGCAACTGGCGGCCGTCGCCGCACCGATCCTGAAAGTCGACGGCAGCGCGTGGGGCGCGCTGTCGATCGTCCTCGACACCTCGCGGCTCGCGATCGTCGACACCCGAAAGCTGGTCCAGCTCGTCACCGAGGGCGCCGCCCGGATCGGCGCACGGCTGACCTGACGGCATTCTTTCCACCACTTCACTTCACAGGCACACCATGAAGCTCATCAGTTACCAGTACAACGGCCAGGACGGCTACGGCGCCGTGCAGGGCGACCGCGTCGTCGACTTGCGCACCGTCTTCAGCGCCCGCGCGCCCGACCTCAAGGCGCTGATCGCCGCCGGCCTGCTGGCCGAAGCCGCCAGCGCGGCCCAGTCCGCCAAGGCGACGCTGCCGCTGAGCGAGGTGACCCTGCTGCCCGTGATTCCGAATCCCGGAAAGATCGTCTGCGTAGGCCTCAACTACGGCGACCACGTACGCGAGACCGGCCGCGAGATCACCGAGAAGCCCACGCTCTTCCTGCGCGTCGCCGAATCGCAGGTGGCGCACGGCGACGACATCGTGCTGCCGCCGGAATCCTCGCGGCTGGACTACGAAGGCGAGATCGCCGTCGTCATCGGCAAGGGCGGCCGCCGCATTCCGGAGGCCAATGCGTGGGAGCACATCGCCGGCTACGCCTGCTACAACGACGGCAGCATCCGCGACTGGCAGAGCGCCACGCCGCAATGGACCGCCGGCAAGAACTTCTGGCGCACCGGCGGCTTCGGCCCGTGGATGGTGACGCGCGACGAGATCCGGGACGACCAGGTGATGACGCTCGTCACGCGCCTCAATGGCGAGGAAATGCAACGCACCACGACCGACAAGCTGATCCACAGCATCCCGCGCCAGATCGCGCACATTTCAGCCTTCATGCCGCTGTCGCCGGGCGACGTGATCGTGACCGGCACGCCGGGGGGCGTCGGCGCCAAGCGCACGCCGCCGGTGTGGATGAAGGCGGGCGACGTGGTGGAAGTCGAAGTGGACGCGATCGGCGTGCTGCGCAACGGCGTGCGGGCGGAATAGCGCTCCCTGCCGCTCAGCCCTCGCTGCGCTGGGCGGCCACATCCCGGATCAGGGCCCACACGCGCTGCGCCAGCGGCGACGGCGCGCGGTTGCGGCGATGCACCAGCATGATCGAGCGTTTCACCGTCGGCACCAGCGGACGCACGATCAGCGCCGGCAGGCCCATCGGCGGTATCGCGAACGCCGGCATGACGCTGATGCCCAAGCCCTGTTCGACCATGCGGAACGCTGTCGTCGGATGGCCGACCTGCTGACGGATCTCGCAGCGCGCGCCTTGCTGCTTCAGGGCCTCGTCGATCAGGCGACGGCTGCCCGACGAGTGGTCGAGCAGCACCAGCGCTTCGCCGTCGAGCGCCGGCCAGCGGACCGATCGCTTGTCCGCGAATCGATGGTCCCGCGGCATCACCAGGCAGAAGGGGTCGTCGAGGATGACCTCGCAATGCAGGTCGTCGGCGGAGGGCGGCTCGACCACCACGCCGAAATCGACCTCGCCGGCACGCACGCTGTCGAGCACGTCCTGCTGGAGGCGGTCGAGCAGCATGAAATCGACGTCCGGATGGCGCCGGGCGCACTCGGCAATGCAGGCCGGCATGAGGTTCGCCGACACCGTGGGGCTGCTGGCCACGCGCACCTTCCCACGCCGCGCGCCGGCCATCCCGTGGACTTCGGCCAGGGTCTGATCGAGGTCATCCAGCACCCGGTCGAGCCGGACCGCAAGCGACTGGCCGGCGTCGGTGAGCACGACTTCGCGGGTGGTGCGATCCAGCAGCTTCAGGCCCAATTGCGCTTCCAGTTCGACGATGGAACGGCTGACCGCCGGCTGCGTGAGCCCGATCTGGTCCCCCGCGCGACTGAAATTGCGGGTTTCGGCGACCGCCTGGAACACGCGCAGCTGCCGGAGAGTCACGTTCATGCGCTCGAATCATATATCTATCAGATAAATCCATTTCACTTTTGAATTGGGGGCGCGTCCAATTCGAACCCATGACACGCTCACGCTTCCTCCCCGACAACTTCACCCTGACGCTAGTCGCGGTGGTCACGTTCGCCAGCCTCTTGCCCGCCAGCGGCGGCATCGCCCACTTCTTCGAGCGGCTCACCACGGTCGCGATCGGCCTGCTGTTCTTCCTGCACGGCGCAAAGCTCTCGCGCGAGGCGATCATGGGCGGCATCACGCACTGGCGACTGCACCTGGTGGTGTTCGCGAGCACCTTCGTCATGTTTCCGGTGCTCGGCCTGCTGCTCAAGCCGGTGCTGACGCCGCTGGTCACGCCCGAGCTCTACACCGGCGTCCTCTTCCTGTGCGTGCTGCCGGCGACGGTGCAGTCGGCGATCGCCTTCACCTCGATCGCGCGCGGCAACATCCCGGCGGCGGTGTGCAGCGCCTCGGCATCGACGTTCCTTGGCGTCTTCGTGACGCCGCTGCTGGTCAACCTGCTGGTCGTGCAGCACGGCGCCGCGGGCGCATCGCTCGATGCGATCGGCCGCATCCTGCTGCAACTCATGGTGCCCTTCGTTGCCGGCCACCTGCTGCGTCCGTGGATCGGCGGCTGGATCAAGCGCCGCGCGGCGGTGCTCACGCTGGTCGACCGCGGCTCCATCCTGCTGGTGGTCTACACCGCCTTCAGCGCGGCGGTCATCGAAGGCCTGTGGAAGCAGGTGCCCCCCTCGGCACTGGCCGGCCTGCTCGTTGTCTGCGCCGTGCTCCTCGCGCTCGCACTCGCAGTCACCACCTGGGCCGCCCGCAGCCTCGGCTTCGACAAGGCCGACGAGATCACGATCGTCTTCTGCGGCTCCAAGAAGAGCTTGGCGAGCGGCATCCCGATGGCAAAGGTCCTGTTCGCCTCCCACGCAGTCGGCGCCATCGTGCTGCCCCTGATGCTGTTCCACCAGATGCAACTGATGGTCTGCGCCGTCCTCGCCCAGCGCTACGCCCGCCGTCAGCAAACCGCAAAGCCCCCCGCCGCAGCCCCCACCCCAGCCTGATCGGGAAATGCCGCGGAACCGGCTCCGCCGGGCCGCTGGCGTTGCCCCCGGTAGGGGGTGGGCGGCCACACGAAGTGCGCGCAGCCTGGGGGCGAGCCTATCTCGGTGCGTCCCCCTTGCGGTACTCCGCCGTCAGCTCGTCCAGGCGCTGCTTGAGCCCTGCATCCAGCTTGTACTCGGCAGCGGCGAGCGTGGCATCCAGCTGGTCCGGCCGGCTCGCACCGAGCAGCGGCGCGGTGATCAGGGGATTCGCCATCACCCACGCCACGGCCAGCGTCGCGAGCGGCACGCCGGCTTCGTCGGCCAGCTTGTGCAACTGCGCGACAGTCGCAAAGCTGCGCTCGTTCCAGTAGCGGTCCTGGTACATCGACCCCGCCGTGCCGAGCGTGAAGCGCGTGTTGTCCTCCGGCTTGGCGCCGGCCTTGTACTTGCCCGTCAGCAGCCCGCCCGCGAGCGGGTTGTACGGGATCACGCCCAATCCTTCTTCGCCCGCCAGCGGCAGCAATTCGCGCTCGATCTCGCGGAACAGCAGGCTGTAGCGCGGCTGCACCGACACGAGGCGCGTCAGCTTGTGCAACTCGGCGCGCCCGACGGCCCGCGCCAGCCGGTAGGCCAGGAAGTTCGACACGCCGATGTAACGTGCCCGGCCCGACCTGACGATGGTGTCGAGCGCTTCCAGGCTCTCGTCCAGCGGCGTCTCGCGGTCATCGCTGTGCAGCTGGTAGAGGTCGACATGGTCCGTCTGCAGCCGCTTGAGCGAAGCATCGATGGCGTCGAGCAGGTGCTTGCGCGACGCGCCCTGGTCCCAGGCGTTCTGGCCGACCTTGCCGACCGCCTTCGTCGCGAGGATGTAGCGGTTGCGCCCCTTCGCGCGCAGCCAGCGGCCGATGATCTCCTCGGTGCGGCCGGTGGTCTCGACGGTGCCGCCGAGCGGGTACACGTCGGCGGTGTCGAGGAAGTTGATGCCCCCGTCCGTGGCCTTGTCGAGGATGCTGTGCGACACCGCTTCATCGGTCTGCAGGCCGAAGGTCATGGTGCCGAGGGCAAGTCGCGACACGGTGAGGCCGGTGCGGCCGAGACGGGTGGTGGGGATGCTCATGGAAGGAACTCCGATCGCTGGGCGGAAGGTCATCATAGTCAGCGGCGCGATTTCCTTCACGGCGTGCATGGACTCCATTCGTTCGAGTTGCTCTCCCACCGGGTAAGCGCGACGATTCGGCGATTGCTGTCAGACATCACGATGACGAAGATGGTCGCCGCCCCCTCCGCCGATGTGTCGAGCGCCGCGTTCACCTCGCGCGCGGCGCTGGAACTCGCGGCCAACAAATGGGCGCTGCTGATCCTGCCGACGCTCAGGGACGGGCCGATACGCAACAACGAACTCCTGCGCCGTGTCGACGGGATCTCGCAGAAGATGCTCACGCAGACGCTGCGCGACCTGGAGCGCAACGGACTGGTCCTGCGCACGGATCGCCACAGCGTGCCGCCGCACGTGGAATACGCGCTGAGCGAAGTCGGTCGCTCGCTCGCCGGAGCCTTCGTCGCCATCAGCCTCTGGGCGGAGACGCATCACCGGGACCTGGCGGATGCGCGCGAGGCCTTCGACCTGCGGCACCGCTAGCGATACGTCGCGAGGTGGATGCTGGTTTCCGTATTGCGGATGCCCTTGAGCAGCCGGATGCGTTCGAGCACCTGCGACAGCTCCGTCATCGAGGCGGCGCGCAGTTCGGCCAGCAGGTCCCAGCGGCCATTGGTGTCGTAGAGCGCCGCCACGCCGGGCTCTCCCAGCAGGTTGGCGATGACCAGCCGGGTCTGGTTCCCGTCGACCAGGATGCCCATCCAGGCGCGGATTTCGTCGGTCCGCGCCTCGGGACGCAACTGCACCGCGTAGCCGACGATGACACCGCCGTCCTCCAGCTTGCGCAGCCGGTTCGTCACCGTGCCGCGCGAGACGCCGAGCTTCTGCGCGAGAGTCGCGGCGGGCAGGCGCGCGTCGTGGCGCAGCAAGGCGATCAGTCGATGGTCGATTTCGTCGAGTTGCATGCCGACACTGTCGGTCAGTCCCGGCGTTTTGCCAATGTCAGTCGGTGGCGCTGGCCATTTCCAGGAAGCGCAGCGACGGCTCGGAGGAGAGCGCGCGGGTCGCGGCCCTGGCCTCGTCGGGGCTCATCGGCACCAGCATCTCCACCTGTCCGGCGACGCTGGTCGCCAGCGGAAGGCCGTCGCGATAGAGCACGCGCGAGCCCGCGACGCGGGGCACCTTCGGGCCCGGCACGACCGTGCCGAGAAGGTTGGCCGGGTCCGTGGCGGCGAGACAGACCAGGGTTTCGTCCGGCGCCTGCCGCCGCACTTGCCGCATGAGACCGATGGCATCCGGCAGCGCGAACTGTTCGCCCGCCACGCCGGCGATGAAACGACCGCCACGGATTTCCCCCCGTGCTTCGAGCCGGCGGTAGGCGCGCACCAGATCGCGCCATGGCGGCAACCACGTCGGCTCACGCTCCAGGACGCGCCAACACACGACGCCGTAGCGGCGCAGCAGGATGCGCGCGACCTGCTCGATCGATTCCGGCGCGATGGCGGGGGCCGTGTCGGTGGCGCCCGGCGCACGCTGGCGGACGAGCGACCAGCGTCCCGCATCCTCGATGCCGAAAAGGGCTGTGCGACGGCGGCGGCGGGCGTGCGTCGATGAGCGCTTCGACGGCGGAATCAGCAATGCGCGCAGCCCAGCGTAGCTGTCGCAATGCGCCCGGCCGCGCACCACGAGTTCGCTCAGCGCGTCTTCGAGCTCGGTGCCCAGCAGGTGCGTTCCCTGGACGATCTCGTCGAAGAAGGAGGCGCCGTGTTCAGCCAGGAATGTGGCGACGCGCTGGGCCCGCGAACCCAGCCCTGCATCGGCGGCGGGCGGAGGGACCAGGCCGGTCCACTGGGACGCGGTCCGGCGCGGCAGGAGAAGGATGGGCGTCGTGCGCAGCGATGCGCCGCCGCCCGCCCTGGCATCGCCGGCAGCGGGCCGCAGGCGCGTCCACAGCGTGCGGCCGGCGGTGCAAAGGTCATCCAGCCACGCGGGTGCGTAGTCCTTGACCCGGGCTGGCAGCAGCTCGGCTTCCCAGGTGCCGGCCGGCGCCTCATAGCCTTCGAGTTGCATGAGGATGCCGGCAAGCGCGTCCGGGCCGCTGACCCGGCTCGCGGCGCCGACATGCTGCCACTCGAACAGGAAGCGGACGAAGTCGCGTGGCTCGACCGGTTCGATCTCGCGCCGCAGCCGCTTCAGGGTGTAGCGATGGATGCGGGCCAGCAGATGGCGCTCGCACCACTCGATCGATTCGGCGCCGGGCGTGAACCGTCCCTGCAACACGTAGCCTTCGGTCTGCAAGGCGGACAGGGCGGCGTCGATCGCGACGAGCGGCAGGCGCAACTGCGCAGCGAGGGTGTCCGCCGACAAGGGTCCGAGGCCCGTCAATCGCGAGCGCAGCAGTTCGCGCAAGGTGTCTTCCGCGGCACCCTGTGCCGCGTATTCCGCCGGTGGCTCGATGACGGGCTGCAGCGAAGCGAGGGGATAGAGCAGGGCGATCTGCGCAAGGCGCTCGGCCGGCACCCACAGGCCCGCTCCATGTGCATCGTTCGTTGCGGGCACCATCCGCGTCGCGCGGCCGGCCTGCGCGAGGGCCTTCAGCCACTGCAACCAGTCCGCGTTGTTCATTGCCTCCGCATCGGTGACGACGCCGAGCGCGTTCAGCGCCTCGTGCATTTCGTCAGGATTGCGCGCACGGGGCCATGCCTCCTGCCTCACGCTCTCGATCGCATCGGCATCGAGCCGGCCGAGATCGTCGGCGCTCTCCGGATCGATGTAGCGCCGGCTCTGCACGGCCTGGGTGCGGCGTTCTTCCAGCGGCGCGTCGTCGAGGAAGGCATAGGGACGCGCGTTCAGCGCTTCCGACGCGAGCGGCGAGGGCGCAGGCAGGTCGCGCGCCACAACCTCTAGTTCACCGGACTCCATGCGATGGAGCAAGCGCAGCCAGCCTTCCGCATCCATGGCGTCGTAGAGGCAGTCGTAGAGCGTCTGCGCGACGAGCGGGTGCTCCGGAATCTCACGCTCGCCCGCGAGGTTCTCGGCGCAGGCCACCTGGTCCGGGAAAACGGAGGCCAGCAAGTCCTCGGACTTCATGCGCTGGAGCTGTGGTGCGACCTTGCGCCCGCCGACGAAGCGCGGCAGCGCCAGCGCAGTGGTCGCGTTCCAGCGCCAGCGCGCGCCGAAGAGCGGCGCATCGAGCAGCGCCTGCACGAGCACATCGAGGGCGGTCGCCGAATGAAGGTAGCGCGCCACTTCGTCGAGCGGAAAGCTGTGGCTGGTCGACAGCGACAGGACGATCGCATCCTCGGTCGCGGCGGCCTGCAGCTCGAAATTGAACTGTCGGCAGAAACGCTTGCGCAACGCCAAGCCCCACGCGCGGTTCAGGCGGCTGCCGAACGGCGAATGGATCACCAGCTGCATGCCCCCCGATTCGTCGAAGAAGCGCTCCATCACGATGCGCTGCTGGGTCGGCAGCGTTCCAAGGGCTCGCATCGCGCGAGCGAGATGGTCGACGATCTGGCGGGCTGCCTCCGCCTCCATGCCGATGTCGCGGGCCAGCCAGTCGACCGTCGCTTGAATACCCCGTTCCGCGAGGCTCTCGGCGATCTCGCCGCGAAGGCGCGACACGCCGAAGGAAAGTTCATCGGTACGACCGGGCGCCTCACCCAGCCAGAACGGAATGTTGGGCGCGGCGCCATGCGCGTCCTCCACCCGCACGCGGCCGGGCTCGATACGCAGGATCCGGTAGCTGGTGTTGCCGAGCTGGAAGACGTCGCCCGCCAGGCTTTCGACCGCGAAATCCTCGTTGACCGTGCCGATCTTGTGCGCCTGCGGTTCGAGCATCACGGTGTAGTCGCCGGTCTCGGGAATCGTGCCGCCGGAAGTCAGGGCGGTCAGGCGCGCGCCCTTGCGCTCGCGCAACTTGTGATGCACGGCATCGCGATGCACGTAGCTCGCGCGCTGGCCCAGGCGCGTCGTGAACCCTTCGGCCAGCATGCGAACGACGGATGCGAAGCTCTCCCGGGTCAGCCCGGCATACGGCCAGGCACGCCGCACGAGGTCAAAGAGCGCATCCTCGTCCCATTCGCGCGATGCGGTCTCGGCGACGATCTGCTGTGCCAGCACATCGAGCGGCGCAGGCAGCACGTGCAGTGCGTCGAGTTCGCCACGGCGCACGCAATCGAGAAGCGCGGCGCATTCGACCAGTTCGTCACACGACTGCGGGAAGAGCCGCGCCTTCGGCACGCCGCCCACGGCATGGCCGGAGCGCCCCGCGCGCTGCAGGAAGGTGGCGATGGATCGTGGAGAGCCCAGCTGGCATACGAGATCGACATCGCCGATGTCCAGTCCCAGCTCCAGCGAGGCCGTGGCCACCAGCACCTTCAACTCGCCGCGCTTGAGGCGTTGCTCGGCATCCAGCCGCGTCTCCTTGGCAAGACTGCCGTGGTGGGCGGCGACGACTTCCTTGCCCAGGATCTCGCCGAGGTGCCGCGCGGCCCGTTCGGCCATGCGCCGCGTGTTCACGAAGACCAGCGTCGTGCGGTGCGCGTGGACCATCCCCGCGATACGTGCGTAGACCTGCTCCCATTGCTCGTTGGACATCACCGCGGCAAGCGGCGTCGGCGGCAGTTCCAGCGCGAGATCGCGCTGCTTGGCATAGCCGATGTCGACGATCTCGCAATCGGCGACGCCCTTCGCGACCGCGCCGGCGCCGACGAGAAAGCGCGCGATCTCGTCGATGGGCTTCTGCGTGGCCGACACGCCGATGCGGGTCAGCGGCTTCGCGCAGAGCGCCTGCAGCCGCTCGAGCGACAGCGCCAGATGGCTGCCGCGCTTGGTGGCGACGACCGCGTGGATCTCGTCGACGATGACCGTGCGAACGGTCGAGAGCATGCGGCGTCCCGACTCGGAGCCCAGCAGCACGTACAGCGACTCGGGCGTACTGACCAGGATGTGCGGCGGCTTGCGAAGGCTTTGCTGGCGCTCCCTGGCCGGTGTGTCGCCGGTGCGCACGGCCGTGCGGATTTCCACGTCGGGCAGCTTCAGCCTTGCGAGCTCGCGGCGGATGCCGGCCAGCGGCGCCTTCAGGTTCAGACCGATGTCGTTGGACAGGGCCTTCAACGGCGAGATGTAGAGCACCGAGGTCTCGTCGGGCAGGCCGCCGGATTCGAGGCCGTCGCGGACGAGGCGGTCGAGCGCGGCCAGGAAGGCCGTCAGCGTCTTGCCCGAACCGGTGGGCGCCGCGACCAGCGTGTGCCGGCCCGCGGCGATGACCGGCCAGGCGGCGGCCTGGGCCTCCGTGGGACTCGGGAAGGTGGCGTTGAACCAGTTGCCGACGGCGGGGTGAAAGTCTTGGAGCACGGCAGGTGCGGTCTTGCTGCGCAGCGTGGCGCAAGGGAATGAAATCAGGTCGGCCGTGCGGATGTCAAGGCGCAGGCCCGCCGGCGGTGTATCCATTCATGACGCGCCCACATCCACGAGCACGCGTCCGCGCACCTGCCCGGCGAGCAGTCGGGGTGCGAGATCCGCGACGGCGGCCAACCCGATGGTCTCGGTGTTGGCATCGAGCAGATCGCGCGGCAGTTCGTCGGCCAGGCGCTGCCATGCGGCGAGGCGCCGCGTCTGCGGGGCATAGACGCTGTCGATGCCCGCCAGTGTGATGCCGCGCAGGATGAAAGGCGCCACGCTGGCGGGAAAGTCCATGCCCTGCGCAAGGCCGCAGGCGGCGACGGTACCGCCGTATTTCAGGCTCGCACAGACGTTCGCCAGCGTGTGGCTGCCCACGCTGTCCACCGCTGCGGCCCAGCGTTCCTTCTGCAAGGGCTTGCCGGGCTCGCCGAGCGTGGCGCGGTCGATGATTTCCGTGGCGCCCAATCGCTGCAGGTGAGCCGTTTCGCTGGTCCGGCCGGTCGATGCGTGCACTTCGAAACCGAGCTTCGCAAGCAGCGCGATGGCGATGCTGCCCACGCCGCCGTTTGCGCCGGTGACCAGCACAGGCCCGGCGGCCGGTGTCGCGCCGTGGTGCTGCAGCGCCATCACGCACAGCATCGCGGTGTAGCCCGCGGTGCCGATCGCCATGGCTTGACGCGCGTCGATGCCCTTGGGCATCGGCACCAGCCAGTCGGCCTTCACGCGCGCCTTGCGCGCGAGGCCACCCCAGTGGGTTTCGCCGACGCCCCAGCCGTTGAGCAGCACGGCGTCGCCGGACTTGAAGCGCGCGTCGGTGCTCTGTGCCACGGTGCCCGCCAGATCGATGCCGGGCACCATGGGGAACTTGCGCACGACCGGCGACTTGCCGGTGATCGCGAGTGCATCCTTGTAGTTGACGGTGGAACAGGCGACATCGACGAGCACCTCGCCCTCGGGCAACTGGGCCTCATCGACGGAAGTGACGGCGGCCTGGGTCGTGCCGTCGTCGGCCTTGGTGAGCAGCAGGGCGTCGAACATGCGCGGGTTCCTTCTCTTGTCGGTTCAATCGTTGCGGGCGACGAAGGCGCGAACCTCGCCGGGCTTCCTCAGCATCTTGTCGACGTCGGCCGCATGAAGCTCCTCCGCCTGGATCATCTGCCGCGCGAATTCCTCCAGCGCCACCGACTGTCCTTCGACCAGACGCAGGAGGTCGCGGTACAGGTCCAGCGCCTTGCCTTCCGTCGCCAGCGACTCCTGGAGGATCGCCGACATGTCGTGCTTGTGCGAATCGAGCAGTTCGCCGATGCCCAGCGACGGATAGGCACCCAGCGTGGTGATCCATTCCCCGACCTGTTGCGCGTGCAGCAATGATTCGTCGGCCTGCTCGCGCAGCCAAGACACGATCGGGATTCGCGAGAAGCCGAACACGAGGAAGGAGTAGTGCGTGTACCGCACCACGCCGGCCAGCTCGGCCTCGAGCAGGCGGTTCAGGACATCGACGACCTGGGCCTTGTCGAGTTGGGACATGGAAGCACCTCCGCGATCGAACTTGACGCCACCAGTGGCGCCGCGCAAAGGCTCGCACGATCGCAGCGCTTGCGCAAGCGGCGAACGGCGTTTGACGCGGGCGGATGATGGGCGTACGGTTGCCGCCCGGCTGCACGGAGTGCGCCGGTGTCGACAACGAAGGAGACATGAGATGACGGATCTGTCCACTCATCCGACGCAGATCGCCAGCGCCTGGCTGGCCGATTTCACCTATGCGCTGGAACGGCAAGACATCGATGCGGCGGTCGCGCTCTTCGAGCCCGACTGTTACTGGCGCGACCTGGTCGCTTTCACCTGGAACATCCGGACACAGGAGGGCCCCGAGGCCATCCGGAAGATGCTGGAGGCGCGACTGGCCGACACGAAGCCGACTGCGTTCGCGGTCGAAGGCGAGGCGACCGAGGCCGGCGGCGTGGTCGAGGCGTGGTTCACTTTCGAGACGGCGGTCGCGCGCGGACGCGGCCACCTGCGCCTGCGCAACGGCAAGGCCTGGACGCTGCTCACGACCATGACCGAGCTCAAGGGCTTCGAGGAGCGCAAGGGCGAGCGGCGCATCAAGGGTGCGGAGCACGGCGCGAATCCCGATCGCAAGACCTGGCTGGAAAAGCGCGACGAGGAAGCGAAGACGCTGGGCTTCACCGAGCAGCCCTATGTCGTGATCGTCGGCGGCGGGCAGGGCGGCATCGTGCTCGGCGCCCGGCTGCGCAAGCTGGGCGTGCCGACGATCATCGTCGAGAAGAACGCCCGGCCCGGCGACTCCTGGCGCAGGCGCTACAAGAGCCTGTGCCTGCACGACCCGGTCTGGTATGACCATCTGCCCTACCTGCCCTTCCCGGAGGACTGGCCCGTGTTCTCGCCCAAGGACAAGATCGGCGACTGGCTGGAGATGTACACCAAGGTGATGGAGCTCAACTACTGGGGTTCCACGATTGCGAAGAAGGCGCGCTACGACGAAGCGAAGAAGGAGTGGGAACTCACCGTCGAGCGCGACGGCAGGGAGATCACGCTGCGGCCGAAGCAACTGGTGTTCGCGCTCGGCGTTTCGGGCTATCCGAACGTGCCGAAGATTCCCGGTGCCGAGACCTTCGAGGGCGAACAGCATCACTCCAGCGCGCATCCCGGGCCCGAAGCCTGGCGCGGCAAGAAGTGCGTGGTGCTCGGCTCCAACAATTCGGCGCACGACATCTGCGCGGCCCTGTGGGAGAACGGCGCCGACGTCACCATGATCCAGCGCAGCTCGACGCACATCGCGCCCTCGGATTCGCTCATGGAACTGGCGCTCGGCGGCCTGTATTCCGAGTCCGCGGTCAAGGCCGGCGTGACCACCGACAAGGCGGACCTGATCTTCGCCTCGGTGCCCTACAAGATCATGGCGCCGATGCAGGTGCCGGTGTATGACGAGATGAAGAAGCGCGACGCCGACCTGTATGCGCGCCTGGAGAAGGCTGGCTTCCTGCTGGACTTCGGTGTCGACGGTTCGGGCCTCTTCATGAAGTACCTGCGGCGCGGCTCGGGCTATTACATCGACGTGGGTGCCTCGGAGCTGGTGGCCAACGGCAGCATCAAGCTGCGCAGCGGCGTGACCATCGAACGCATCAACCCGCGCTCGGTGACGCTCAGCGACGGCAGCGAGCTGCCGGCCGACCTCATCGTCTACGCCACCGGCTACGGCTCGATGAACGGCTGGCTGGCCGACCTGGTTTCACCGGACTTGGCCGACAAGGTCGGCAAGGTGTGGGGACTGGGCTCCGACACGCCCAAGGATCCTGGGCCGTGGGAAGGCGAGCTGCGCAACATGTGGAAGCCTACGCAGGTGCCGCAGCTTTGGGTCCACGGCGGCAACCTGCACCAGTCGCGCCATTACTCGCAGTTCCTGTCGCTGCAGTTGAAGGCGCGCATGGAGGGCCTCGCGACGCCGGTGTACGAGTTGGCGCCGACGTACCACAAGCGGTGATTCAAGCGGTCGCGAGTCCTGTCGGCCAGCGCAGCTCGTGACCGGTGCGCTCCGTGAAGTGGACAAGATCCTCGGGCGTGTCGATGTCGACCCGGTAGCGGCTGTTGTCGCTGTCGAGCCAGCGCACACGCTCGGGATGGCCATCGCGCCAGCGCCGGCAGGCTGCATTCGCATCGCCGGCCAGCCATTCGTCGCGCAGGGCGGATTCGAAGATCACCGGGTTGCCAGGCTCTCCGGCCACGCGGGGTACGACCTTTGGGCTGCGAGCGTTCCGGGTGGAAGGACAGCACCATCTTCTCGAAGGGCTCCTTGTCTTGCACCGGCAGCACCCGACGCGCGAAGCTGTTCATGGCCACCACCTGCAGGTCGGGGTCGAGCTGGACCACGCCGACATCCGAGCGCTCGAGCAGATACAGGGGGCTGCGGCTTTGCATTCGTGTCTCCATCGTCCGGCCGTGGGGTCCGGAAGGACAAGTGAATCACTGTTTGCGCGGCGCTGCCCAGGGGGGCCGACCCTTGTCGTGCCGGCCCGTCTACAGTCCCTTTTCCACCATGTCGAGGACTCGCTGACCCAGCGCATCGGTCTGCGCACGCGGCAGACCGCGCAGAGGTCCGTCGATGATGAGCAGCGCCAGGCCATGCACGGCCGACCATGCGAGGAACTCGGCACCGGGGCGTCGCCCGGGCGGCATCACGCCTGCCTCGACGAGGCGGTCAAGCGCCGCACCGAGCAGCTCGAACGGATTCATGCCGCTGTGGCCACTCTTGGTCTCGGCCGGCGCATCCTGCACATCCACCGTTGTCGCAAAGGCGGTGCGGAAGAGGCCCGTCTCGGCCTGGGCGAATCGCAGGTAGCCGGTGCCGACCGCACGCACACTCGCACGCGCAAAGTCGGCCGGTTTGCGCGAAGGGCGCAGCGTGGCGAGTTCGGCCTCCATCGCGACGGCGACTGCCGACAACGCGGCGGCACGCACTGCCTGCAGCAACGCCTGCCGGCTCGCGAAATGGCGGTACGCGGCGTTGGGGACCACGCCCGCACGCCGCGTGGCCTCGCGCAGCACGACCGCATCGGGACCGCCCGCGCGGGCGAGCTCGACGCCCGCATGGAGCAGGGCACGTCGCAGGTCACCATGCCGGTAGGTGCTGCGAGCGGGCGGGCTGGCGGCGACGGAAGAAGCGTGCATCGGCTTTTTCATGTGGACAGCGTCCATTGTCTCTGCTATTGTCTTGTGGACGTTGTACACAACGCGACACAGCTTCCCTCAGCGGCATGACTCGGCAAGACTGAACCACTGCCGTCCCCTCCCATCCACAGCAAGGAGTACCCCATGGAAGTCCAGACCTATCTTTTCTTCGACGGCCGCTGCGACGAGGCGCTCGAGTTCTATCGCAAGACCATCGGCGCCGAGGTCACCATGCTGATGCGCTACAAGGAGAACCCCGAGCCTGCCCCCACCGAGGGATGCGCCGGCCCCGACGGAACGGGCGCACCGGACGGAGAAAAAGTGATGCATGCGGCCTTCACCGTCGGCGGCACGACGCTGATGGCTTCCGACGGGCGCAACACCGGCAAGCCCGTCTTCCAGGGCTTCTCGCTCTCGCTGATAGCCAAGGACGAGGCCGAAGCCCAGCGCCTCTACGCCGCACTGGGCGAGGGCGGGCAGGTGCAGATGCCGATGACCAAGACCTTCTTCTCGCCGGCCTTCGGCATGGTCGCGGATCGCTTCGGCGTGTCGTGGATGGTGATCGTCATGCATTGAGCCGGTTCATTCCCGCCGGTTCGGGCCGGCGCGGGTGATCCGGAGCACGTGGCCGATCACCTCGCTGGCCTTGTCCAGGCCCAGCGGCGCGTAGAGCCGGGTCAACAGGTTCTTGCGAATGGCTGATTCGATGCTCTGCGGATTCAGCGAGTGCTCGGCCATCGCGCGCTGCACCATCTGGCTGATGGCCAGGGCGTGATCGGCGAAGCTGCCGCGATCCGCGGCGTCGAGGGCCGAGGCGGCTTCTTCTCCCAGCGCCATCAGGATCGCGCCGAAGTACGCCCTGGCTTGCGGGTTGTTCGCCAGGACGTCCGGCATGCCCGGGGTCGCGCGCGCCTCCACGCGCCGTTCGAATTCGCGCAGCAGGGCGTACTGCCTGCGGGGATGGTCGAACATGGCCTCGGCCTCCACGATGGCGTTCGCCAACAGCCCGGAGAAGATCTTCTGCGCATAGGGATCGTCGGCCAGATCCAGTTGGATGGTCTTGCGCAGGCGTGTCGTCATGAGCGCTGCCTCGTTACGCGCCTTGTCGTCCGACCAGGCATCGTCCGTTCCGGCATGGGCCAGTTCGTGGACGAAATAGCTGCCGCCGACCTCCCGCACTTCCGTGCCGGTCACGTGTTGGTCGACCAGCCTCCGAAGCTGCTCTTCGTACGTGCTGACGTCGACAGTTTCCATGGCATCGGTGCGCACTGCCCGCCGCACCTCGCCGAGAACGCGAAGGTCCTGCTTGTAGCGCGCGATCAGGACTTCGGAAATGTCCGGATCCTCGAAGAACGTCCGGGATGACAACGCGGTCCGCAGGCACAGGCCGAACGCTGTGAGCGCCGCGGAGAAGTCATCGCGCAGTTGCTGCCGCTCGTCGTATTCGATGCCGCGACCCGCGCGGACGAGTCGAGGGCTCAAGGCCTGGCGCAGTTGCTCGGGATCGTCGCGATCCGCCACGTCCTTGAAGAAGGTCCACATTGCCCGATGCAGCGAGGGGAGCCGCTTGTACTCGGTAGCGATCTGCGCATAGAGGCCCGCGAGGTCGGCCGCATCGAAGCCGCCCTGCGTGCGTGTTCGCAGGTCCTGGTAGGCGCGAATCGCCGTGTCCAGGTCCGCGAGGATGCCGCGGTAGTCCACCAGCAAGCCATGGCGCTTGGCGGCATGCAGACGGTTCACCCGGGCCACGGCCTGGATCAGGTTGTGACCCTGGAGCGGCTTGTCGATGTAGAGCACGGCATTGCGTGGTTCGTCAAAGCCGGTGAGCAGGCGATCGACCACGATGAGCAGGTCGGGGCCGCCATCCGTGGCGAAGGCGCGCAGCGCCTGCCTCTCGTACTGCACGGCGTCATGGCCGTCGGCGAGCACGTTCTGGCGCCACCAGTTCCGGACTTCGTCCGTGATCGATTCGTCGCCGTCGTCATCCCCTTCGCGCATGTCGGGCGGCGAGATCACGACCACGCTCGTGACCAGCCCCGTGTCGTCGAGCGCCCTCTTGTAGCGGATCGCGTCGCGCTTGCACGCGGTCGCGACCTGACCCTTCAGTCCCGGCGCGATCTGCCTGAAGTTCTCGCTGAAGTGGGTGGCGATGTCCCACGCGATCAGCTCGATGCGTTGGAGCGCGCCGTAGATGGCGCCACGGCGCGCGTACTTCTTCTTGAGGTCGGCACGCTGTGCGTCGCCGAGGCCGACGGTGATCCGGTCGAACCAGCGGTCCACGGCTTGAGCATCGATCGTCAGGCCGGGCACGCGCTCCTCGTAGAGCAGCGGCGTTACAGCGCGATCTTCCACCGCGTCTTGCATCGTGTAGGCGTGGATGACGGGACCGAACTTGTTCGTCGTCTTCTCGTCCTTCAGGAGCGGCGTTCCGGTGAACGCGACACAGGCCGCGTGCGGCAGCGCCTTCTTCATCCGCTCGTGCATCTCGCCGCCATGGCTGCGATGGCCTTCGTCGACCAGCACGATCATGTCGCGCGATTCGTTGCGGCATTCCGGGAGTCGCGAGGCGGTGTTGAACTTCTGGACCAGCGCGAAGGTGATTTGCTCCGTGCCGCTGCCGATGCGCCCGGCCAGGTCCCGGCCCGTCACGGCCCTGCTGCGCTCGCCTTCCTTCTGCGTGGCGACGGAAGAGCCGAAGGCGCCGCCGGACATGAAGCTGCGGGCCAACTGGCGTTCGAGGTCCACCCGGTCGGTGACCACGACCACGCGACACGACTTCAGCGCCCCGCACAACAGCAAGGCCTTGGTGAGGAACACCATCGTGAAGCTCTTGCCCGAGCCGGTGGTGTGCCAGACCACGCCACCCTCGCGCGAACCATCGGGCCTCAGCACAACGAGGCGCTTCAGCAATGCGCGCACGCCGAAGAACTGCTGGTGTCGCGCGATGATCTTGCCTGCCCTGCGGTCGAAGAGGATGAAGCCGCGGATCAACTCGAGCAGCCTGGGCGGCGTCAGCAGGCTCTTCAACAGACGATCCTGCGCGTTGGATGGTGACGGCTGGGAGCCGAGGCCGCACTCTTCTTCCCTGTTCCACTGTGCCCAGAATCCGATCGGCGTGCGCGTGGTGCCGTAGCGCGCATCGGTCTCGCCGAGTGACAGCAGAAGCTGCGCGTACGCGTAGAGCTGTGGCACCTCGTCCTCGCGCTGGTTGCGCAAGTGGCGGGAGATGCCTTCGCGCACCATCGCATCGCCACGGCGCCTTGGCGGCGCTTCCGGCGAACTCGCCTCGATGACGACAAGCGGCAGGCCGTTGACATAGCCCACGATGTCCGGCGCACGATCGTGCGTTCCCTGACTGGAGAGCACGCGCAGTTCCCCGGTCACTTCGAAGCGATTCGCGGCAGTGTCGTCCCAGTCGATGAGGGCGATCGTCGGCTGGTGCTTCTTGCCGTCGGGCATGAACTCGGTGACGGTGATGCCGTAGGCCAGCTTGGCGTAGAGGCGTTCGTTGGCGGCAAGCAGGCCGTCGCCCAGTCCGAGAATCGTGAGTTCGCGCAGTACCTGCTCGATCGCATTGGAAGACAGCGCGCAGGGCGTGCCCTTGTAGTCGAACCGGCGCGTCCGCAGGTACTCGACGAGCCGTGGCCTGAGGATCACCTCGCGGGTCCCGCCTCGAAGCTCAAGGCAGTCGGAAGTGCCCAGACGGTGCCAGCCGAGCTTGCTGAGCACGCGCAGAACGGCTTCCAACGCAGGCGAGGGCGGAGCGTCACTCATAGCCCAGCTCTTTCAGGTAGCCCGCCATCTCCTCCTCGATCCCGATGCATTCCTTCCGGATCTCGTGGCGCTCTCGCCGGAGCTCCGCGATGTCGATGTCCTGCGCGCTCCGGGTGGTGTCGACGTAGCGGGCAATGTTGAGGTTGTGATCCTGCGCCGCGATGTCTTCGAGCGAGACGAGCCTGGCGTACTTCTCGACGGAAACTCGCGCTGCGCAGGCCGCCAGCATCCGGTCCATACCGGCCTCGCGCAGCGTGTTCTGGTTCCGGCCGGGCTGGAAGTCGCGGCTGCCGTCGATGAAGAGCACCTTGTCATCGGCCTTGCGCATGCGAAAGAGCAGCACGGCCGCCGGAATGCCAGTGCCGTAGAAAAGCTTTTCGGGGATGCCGATAACGGCATCGAGCAGGTTGTCCTCGATGAGCTTCCGGCGAATCCGCCCTTCTGCGCCGCCACGGAACAGGATGCCGTGCGGCACGACGACCGCCATTCGGCCGGTGCCGGGCTTCATCGTCTCGACCATGTGCAGGATGAAAGCGAAGTCGGCCTTGGTGCGCGGCGGCACACCGCGGCGGAAGCGATCGAACCTGTCGTTCTCCGCACTCTCGTGGCCCCAGTTCTCCAGGCTGAAGGGCGGATTCGCGACGACGACATCGAAGCGCCGCAGACTGGTGTCGTTCGCCATCAGCTTCGGGTTGCGAAGGGTGTCACCCCATTCGATGCGGTGGTTGTCCTCGCCGTGGAGGAACATGTTCATCTTGGCCAGCGCCCAGGTGCTGCCGATGGCCTCCTGCGCGTAGAGCGCGTAGCGGCGCGATCCCGTGCGCGCGCGGATCAGGCGGCCGCACTGCAGAAGCAGCGAGCCGGAGCCACAGGCCGGATCGCAGATGTCCTCGCCTTCGAGCGGGTCCATCAGGCGGGCCATGAGTGTCGACACTTCAGGCGGCGTGTAGAACTCGCCGGCTTTCTTCCCGCTGGTCGAGGCGAAGCTCTTGATCAGGTGCTCGTAGGCATTGCCGACGACATCGGGCGAGCCCACGCGGCTGGGCCTCAAGTCGAGTTCGGGCCTGGCGAAGACTTCGAGCAGGTGCCGCAGGAGCTCGTTCTTCTGCTGCCCGTCGCCGAGCTTGCTGGCGTTGAAGCTGATGTCCTGGAAGACGTCGCGCAGCTTCGCCATGTTGGCGTCCTCGATGGCGTGCAAGGCCCTGTCGATGCGCTCGCCATTGCCGGGCTCGAAGCGCGCCGCATGCAGTGCGTGGAAACCGGCGCCGGGCGGGAGGACGAAGCGCTCGGTCTTCAACAGTTCCTCGATGAGGCGCGGCTCGGCGTGGGCGTATTCCTTCGTGTAACGGTCGCACTGATCCTGCCAGACATCGGAGACGTACTTGAGGAAGAGCATCGTGAGGACGTAGTCCTTGTAGATGCCCGGGTCGACGATGCCGCGAAAGGTCTCGCAGGCGCTCAAGACAGCGGCGTTGATGCTGTCCTGGCTGATGGTGGCCTGGATCATTTTTTTCTCCCTGCTGTTTTTCTCATGTGTCGTCGCCCGCTCCGGTGAGCGATTCGGCGATCGATTCGAAGAGCCGTTCGCGATTTCGGATGAGCCGCTCGTGCAACTGTCGCTCGCGCCGCGCCAGCCGGGCCAATTGGACGATGCGGCGCTGGTCGGTCGGTGGCGGAATGCCGATCGGCAAGGCCTCCAGCACCGGTCGCCGGACGCTCAATTGGCTCGATCCTTCGGCCGCGCGTTGCAACGCGCGCTGGAAGGGCGGCTGGTTGATCTGCCATGCCAGGAAAGCAGGGATCAGATCGCTGCCCGGCTTGATGCGCAGGTGGAAGAGGTGCGGGCCGCAAACCGCAGGGCCGGGCGTTGCATCGATGCAGACCGCGTAGAACCTCGAGCCGCGCGAGACGAACAGCACGTCGTCGGGCGAAAGCCAGTCGGCCCGGCGGCGCCCGGCGAGTTCGGTGCGAATGACCGAACCCCAGCGGATGCCTTCGACAGGGTCCATGTCCTTCATCTGGATCGCGCGCACGGACCCGTCCGGCACATCATCGATCGAGCCGCGAAAGGGATAGCCGGCCCTGACGCCGACGGCCTCTGCCAGCCCGACTCGAATTGCATGAATTGACATGATGCAAATATTTGCTTGCAGCTTGGGAGTGACTTGATTAACTTCTTCTCCCACAAGTCAATGCATCAAGGCAAGTGATGCAAATTGACGATCAGGGAGTGTTGAATGGGATACGAAGTCGATTTCCTGCCGGTCAGGGCAGGCGGCGCAGCCATCTGCGCGCGCTGGGGAACGCCAGGTAACTACAAGGTTCTGGTCTACGACGGCGGCACGGCCGTTTCGGGCGAGCGCCTGGTGGCGCATGTTGAGCAGCTATACATGACCTCCCGCGTCGACTACGTGGTGAGCTCGCATCCGGCGTGCGACCACGCGGCCGGACTGGCGGTGGTCCTGCGCAAGCTGAAGGTCGGCGAACTCTGGATGCAGAGGCCGTGGGCCTATTCGGACGGGCTGCGCACGGAGTTGCCGGTGGCGCGTGCCTTGAAACAGCTTGCCGATGCGAAGCGCATTCCGGTGCGCGAACCCTTCGCGGGTGCGGAAATCGGGCCGTTCACCGTGTTGTCGCCCGAGCGCGACTGGTACATGAACTCCCTGCTCCCGGATTTCGGCCGTTCGGCCACGCGGCCGGGTCACGGGCTTGCGGCGCTCATTCGTCACTGGACTCGCAGGCGCCTGTCGAACCATGCGGCCACCACGGCGGAGAACGAATCGAGCGCCGTTCTCTATGCCGAGTTCGACGGCCGCGGCGTGCTGCTGACCGGGCGGGCGGGCGTTCGGACGCTCGACGCGGCGGCGACCTTCGCGGAGCAACTCGGTATGGACCTGCCGGCCAGACTGCGGCTTCTGCAGGCGCCCAACGGGGGGAGCGCCGACCATTTGTCGCCAACGGTCCTGAATCGCATCGTCGGCCCCTGCACGCCGCGAGACGGCCGCAGCCACACGAAATCGGCTTTCATTTCGGTCAGCCTCGAAGGCGGGCAACGCGCGAGCCGCGCCGTGACCAAGGCGCTCGACCGGCGCGGCGTCCTCAGTTTCGTGACGCAGGGCGTGAGCCTCCACCATTGGCACCGGATGCCCGACCGCGGGTGGTATCGGGCCCGGCCAGCCTGCATGGAAGCCTGACCCCCCGCTTCGGCCTCCGACGCGACAGTTCAAGACGCCCCGTTCCCCGTAAATTCGACGCTCCAATCCACAGGAGCATCCGCACATGATTCACGTCGTCGCCGTCATCACCGCCAAGCCGGGTCAACGCGACCTGATCCTCGAGGCCTACCGCGCCAACCGCCCGGCCGTGCTCGCCGAGGAAGGCTGCATCGAATACATCGCCACCATCGACGCCGCGGGCATGCCGGCCTCGCGTGGCACCTTCGGGCCGGACACCTTCGTGGTGGTCGAGAAGTGGGAAACGCTGGCCGCGCTGCAGGCCCACGCGGCGGCGCCCCATATGGCCGCCTATGGCGCGAAGGTCAAGGATTGGACCGAGAGCCGGGTGATCCATGTGCTGGAGCCGGTGTGAGATCGCTCGAGCGTTGACCGCGCTCTTCTGGTTCTTTCGATCCGTGTCATGAAAAAACGCGCCCTTGGGCGCGTTTCTCTCTTCTGGGACGAAGCCGGTTACTTCGCAATCACGCGAACCATCTCCAGGCATTTGTTCGAGTAGCCCCACTCGTTGTCGTACCAGCTCACGAGCTTGACGAAGGTGCCATCCAGCGCGATGCCGGCTTCGGCGTCGAAGATCGAGGTGCGCGGGTCGCCGCGGAAGTCGGTGGCGACGACCTTGTCTTCCGTGTAGCCGAGCACGCCCTTGAGCGCGCCTTCGCTCTGCGCCTTCATCTCGGCGCAGATTTCGGCATACGTCGCTTCCTTGACCAGTTCGACCGTGAGGTCGACCACCGACACGTCGGAGGTCGGCACACGGAAGCTCATGCCCGTCAGCTTCTTGTTCAGTTCGGGGATGACCACTCCCACCGCCTTGGCAGCACCCGTGCTCGACGGGATGATGTTTTCCAGGATGCCGCGGCCGCCGCGCCAGTCCTTGTTGCTCGGGCCGTCGACGGTCTTTTGGGTGGCGGTGGTGGCGTGCACGGTGGTCATCAGGCCGCGCTTGATGCCCCACTTGTCGTTCAGCACCTTGGCCAGGGGCGCCAGGCAATTGGTGGTGCAGCTGGCGTTGCTGATGATGGCTTCGCCGGCGTACTTCTTGTCGTTCACGCCATAGACGAACATGGGGGTGTCGTCCTTGCTGGGCGCGGACAGGATGACCTTCTTCGCGCCCGCATCGATGTGCTTCTGCGCCGTTTCCTTGGTCAGGAAGAGCCCGGTGGATTCGAGCACGATGTCGGCACCGACGTCGCTCCACTTCAGTTGCGCGGGATCGCGCTCCTGCGTGAGGCGGATCTTCTTGCCGCTGACGATGAGGGTGTTGCCTTCGACATTGACCTCGCCCTGGAAGCGGCCGTGCACCGAGTCGTACTGCAGCATGTACGCCAGGTATTCGGGTTCGAGCAGGTCGTTGATCGCGACGATCTCGATGTCGTTCTTGAAGTTCTGCACCGCCGCGCGAAGCACGTTGCGACCGATGCGACCGAAGCCGTTGATGCCGAGTTTGATAGCCATGTCATTTGCTCCTGGATGGTTGAAAACTGGGGGCGATCGACTTCAGCGCTTGAGCGCCGCTTCGACCGTGGCAGCGACGTTCTCTGCCGTGAATCCGAAATGCTTGAACAGCACGCCCGCCGGCGCCGATTCGCCATACGTGTCGATGCCGACGACGGCCGCGACGCCGTACTTCCACCAGCCGTCGGTGGCGCCCATTTCGACCGCGATGCGCGGCGTGCCCTTGGGCAGCACGCTCTTCTTGTAGGCCACGTCCTGGCGATCGAAGGTGGTGGTGGAAGGCATGGAGACGACGCGCACCGCGATCTTCTTCGCGGCCAGCAGCTCTTGTGCCTTGAGGGCCAGCTGCACTTCGGACCCGGTTGCGATGATGACGGCCTTGACGTTCTTGTTCTTCAGGCCGACCGCTTCGGGCTCGGACAGCACGTAGGCGCCCTTGCTGATGTCGCTCAGGTCCTTCTTGGGCGAGTAGGGCAGGTTCTGGCGCGACAGCAGCAGCGCCGTCGGGCGGCTGGCGTTCTGCAGCGCGACCGCCCAGGCGACGGCGGTTTCCGCGGTATCGCCCGGACGCCAGACGTCGAGGTTCGGGATCAGGCGCAACGAGGCGGCGTGCTCGATCGACTGGTGCGTGGGGCCGTCCTCGCCGAGGCCGATGGAGTCGTGCGTGAATACGTGGATCACGCGCTGCTTCATCAGCGCCGCCATGCGGATGGCATTGCGGCTGTAATCGCTGAAGGTCAGGAAGGTGCCGCCGTAGGGGATGTAGCCACCATGCAGCGCGACGCCGTTCATGACGGCCGCCATGCCGAACTCGCGCACGCCGTAGTTGATGTGCCGGCCCGGCAGGCCGTCGGGGAACTGCTCGTTACCTTCGCTGCGGACCACGTTGCCATGGCTGTCGAAGCGCAGGCTGGGCGTGCTCTTGGTGTTGGTGAGGTTGGAGCCGGTCAGGTCGGCGCTGCCGCCGAGCAGCTCGGGCAACGCCGCCGTGAAAGCTTCGAGCGCGAGCTGCGAGGCCTTGCGCGAGGCGACGGTCTCGCCCTTGGTGTGGGCTGCGACGACCGTGTCGAATGCGGTCTGGTGGAAGTTCTTCGGCAGCTCGCCCTTCATGCGGCGGGTGAACTCCTCGGCCAGGTCCGGGAAGGCTTGCGCATAAGCGGCGAATTTGTCGTTCCATGCGGCTTCGGCCTTGGCACCGGCGGCCTTGGCGTCCCACTCCTCGTACACCGCAGCCGGCAGTTCGAAGGGCGGGTGGGCCCATTGCAGCGCGCTGCGCGTGAGTCCGATCTCGTCGGCGCCCAGCGGCTCGCCGTGGGCCTTGGCGGTGTTCGCGCGGTTCGGGCTGCCCTTGCCGATCTGCGTCTTGCAGATGATGAGCGTGGGCTTGTCGCGATGGTTCTTCGCCTTTTCGATGGCCTTGGACACGTCCTTCACGTCATGCCCGTCGATGGGGCCGATCACGTGCCAGCCGTAGGCCTTGAAGCGCTCTTCGGTGTTGTCGACGAACCAGGGCTTGACCGGGCCGTCGATCGAAATGCCGTTGTCGTCGTAGAGCGCGATCAGCTTGCCGAGCTTCCAGGCGCCGGCAAGTGCCGCCGCTTCGTGGCTGATGCCTTCCATCAGGCAACCGTCGCCGAGGAAGGCGTAGGTGTGATGGTCGACGATGTCGTGGCCCTTGCGATTGAATTCGGACGCCAGCAGCTTTTCGGCGAGAGCGAAGCCGACCGCGTTCGTGATGCCCTGCCCGAGCGGACCGGTGGTGGTTTCGACGCCGGGGGTGATGCCGGTTTCGGGATGGCCCGCCGTCTTGCTGTGCAATTGACGGAAGTGCTTGAGTTCCTCGATGGGCAGCGCATAGCCCGTGAGATGCAGCACCGAGTAGATGAGCATCGACGCATGGCCGTTCGACAGCACGAAGCGGTCGCGGTCGAACCAGTGCGGATTGGCCGGGTTGTGCTTGAGATGCTCGCCCCACAGCGCGACAGCCATGTCGGCCATGCCCATCGGTGCGCCAGGATGCCCCGAGTTTGCGAGTTGAACGGCATCCATTGCCAGCGCGCGAATCGCGTTGGCCATCAAGGCTTGGTTGGCCATCTGTGGCTTCCTGGGAGCAAGTTAGGGGGAACCCGGCATTTTAGCGGTCACGTTGCCAGGCCTCTCGAACGGGGCCCAAAGGGGCTGCTAGAGTGCCGCCCATGCATGGTCTTCACCTCACCGCCGATCTTCACGATTGCCGCTGCGCGACGCAGTGGCTGGTGGACGCGCAAGCCCTGGGCGCCGCCTGCGTGAGCGTGGCGGAAGCGGTGGGGCTGCAGGTCGTGGGCAAGCTCGTTCATGCGTTTCCCCGCACTGCCCAGGGGCCAGGCGGCGTGACGGCCACGGTTCTGCTTGCAGAGTCCCATTTGTGTGTCCACACCTGGCCCGAGCAGGGCGGTGTGACGCTCGACGTCTACGTCTGCAATTTCGGCGGCGACCATTCGGCGAAGGCGAGGGCGGTGATGGATGCGCTGGAGGCGCTCTTCCTGCCGGTCTACGCGGAACGGAACGCGCTGCAGCGCGGCGAGATGAGGGCTGAGGCAGCGTGAGCATCAAGGCCATGATCCTGGCCGCGGGACGCGGCGAACGCATGCGGCCATTGACGGATGCGACTCCCAAGCCCCTGCTCGAGGTGCAGGGCAAGGCGCTGATGCAGTGGCCGATAGAAGCGCTGGCTTCGGGCGGCTTCACCGAACTCGTGGTCAACATCGCTTGGTTGGGCGAGCAGATCCCCGGGCGTTTTGGCGCCAGTTTTCAGGGCTCGACCCTCTCCTATTCGCACGAAGGGCGCGACTTCGGCGGTGCGCTCGAAACGGCAGGCGGCATCGTCCGGGCGCTACCCCTGCTGGGCGAGATGTTCTGGGTCGTGGCGGGCGATGTGTTCGCGCCGGACTTCGCGTTCACGCAGGCGTCGGTCGACCGCTTCGCGACAAGCGGGCGGCTGGCGCATCTCTGGCTGGTTCCCAATCCTGCGCACAACCTGAAAGGCGACTTCGGCATCGACGCCGATGGCTCGGCCATGAACCATGCGGCGCCGAAGTACACCTTTTCGACCATCGCCCTGTATCGCGCCGAGCTGTTTTCCGCTCCCTATTGCAGTATTCCGCCCGGCAACGCCGAGGGCGTGAAGGCGGCACTGGCGCCGGTGCTGCGTACCGCCATGGACGCGGGACGCGTCAGCGCCGAGATGTATGCGGGTCTGTGGGCCGATGTCGGCACGCCAGAACGCCTGCGCGAACTGAACGAAAAAAAACGGCCCGCATGAAGCAGGCCGTCCGTATGGTCGAGTGACGACCTGGGCTCAGGGCACGTTGGCCGTCGTGATCTGGAACGGCTTGCCAGGCAGCGCCAGGCTGCCGCCGTATTCGATCTGCACCCCGCCGGTCGGCGTCACCGGGCAACCGTTCGGCTTCGGGCAGGCGCCGCCTTCGGAGAAGCTCACCGGACCGTAGCGGAAGTTCTTGATCGACTTGTCCGCGTAGTCCGCGACGCTCAGCACATAGCCTGCGTTGGCGAAGTTGTCGGAATCCTCGATCGCCACCGGGTCCTTCAGGCGCTGGTCCTGCAGGGTCCGGACGATGCTGCCGCTGTTGCCGTCCGCAGCGAAGCGCACCCAGGAGATTTTCCGGTCGCCGCGCGACGCCACGATGACCTGCTGGTTGATGGCCTCGATGCTGGCGTTGGGCTCGCCCTTGGACGTCGCGAGCGAGGTCGGGTTGCGGCCGATGCCGCCCACGGTGCCGACTTCGGCAATGGCGCTCGCCGCCGGCGATGCGACCGCGCCGCCCGGCGCGTACCCGCCCAGGCTGTAGATGCGCAGCGTGCCGTCCTGCGTCGCGATCCACGCGCGCTGGGTGTTGCCCGACACCGTGGCCTTGACCGCCGTCGGCTTCGCCGGGAGCGCAACGGTCTTGATGACCGTCGGCGCCTGCGAAGGCTGCTGCGCGAAAGTGTACGGCCACTGGTTGTCGGCCTGGCCCAGGTTGCTGGTGTTGCCGACGTTCGAGCTGAAGTACATGCCGTTGAAGTAGCTGAAGAGCGGCTTCAGGTCGATGAAGGCGGCCTTCTGTTCCGACTTGGAAGTCACGATTGCCACGCCACCCTTGGCATAGCGGCTGTAGTTCTCGCCGCCGCTGGCGAACTTCTGCCAGTTGCTCGCGAGCGGGCTGTTGTCCAGGCCCATGAAGTTGCCGCCCACCTGGATGGTTCCGAACTGGTCCATGCCCGTCGTGACGGCGATGTCGGTCGGTGCCGCGATGCCGGGCAGGTCGACGTAGCCGAGGATCTTCATGAAAGCGATGTTGCCCATGTTCGGCAGGCCCGGGTAGGCGCCCATCCATTCATGCCACCAGTCGTAGTAGGCGCGTTTGCCGTTGGTGCCGTTGTTGTACGGATCGCAGCCATCGCACAGGCCGGCCAGCGCGATCACGGCGACCTGACCCTTCGACGCGGTGGTGTCCCAGACCGTGACCAGGGCGAATTCGCTGTCGTTCGTCATGGCGATGCCAGTCGGCACCTTGTTGGCGGGCAGTTTGACGGTCGTGTCGTTGCTTGCCGTGTTGCTGCCGACGGTGCCGATCACGCCGTTCTGGAACGCAACCAGCGCCTCTGCACAGAAGCCCGGTCGGCCGGCGCAGCGCGCCATCGCGATCGGATCGCTGCTGACCGTGCCCGCAGCCTTGTAGGCCATGGCGTTGAGGCTGTCGAGTCCGCCGCCGTTCGCCGCCGTCACCGTCCAGCTCAGCTGGGGCGATTGCGCGAAGACGTTGTACATGTAGCCGGTGACCTGGAAGTCGGTGACACCGATACCGCCCTTGCCGGCTGCCGCGGCCGGATTGTCCGGCACGAACAGCGCGTTGGCCTGGTTGGTCGAATAGGCGCCGGCGTTGCCGGAAGGTGGGCCACCGACCTGCCAGAAGAACTGGTAGTCGGGCGATGTCAGTCTCGCGTCGCCGCGCTTGTACAGCAGCGGCAACCCGGCGTCGGCGACGCCATAGGCCGCGGCGCTCGGGCCGAAGCGATAGTCGATGCCTGCATCCTTGCTCAACTGGGCGGCCATGTTCGTCACGGCGCCCGGTACGACGTTATGGGAGCCGTCGACGATGTCTGCGGTGGTTGGGGTCCCCGTACTCGGGGCGGCCGAGCCGCTGCCGGTCGACGGAGTAGTGCCGTTGCCTGTCGACGCGCCAGTGCCGTTGGCTGTAGCCGCGGCCGCAGTTGCGGCGGCAAGGGCCGCTGCCGGGTCTGCGCTCGCGGCGGCACCGAAGCCTCCTCCACCACCACCGCCGCCGCCGCAACCTGCGAGCACAGCAGCCCCGACTCCGAGCAGAATTGCGCTCTTATGAAGAACTTTCAACAAAAAACACCTCCAAAATAACAAGTTGTCGGTTTGTACGTGGGATAGGTCCTACGCGGCAAACCTTCTTGCAAATCTTTTCCTTGTGTTTTTTGTCGCCCATGGGATCAATTACAAAGGTATCGAATAGTGACGTTATGACCGCAAATCATCAAGCCCCCCGTCGATTACATCTTTCTACTTATTTAGGCGCTGATGGCATCGCCATCATCCCGACCGCTCCGGAGCGCCAGCGCAACCGGGACAGCGACTTTCTCTATCGCCACGACAGCTACTTCTATTACCTGACTGGCTTCGCCGAACCGAATGCCTGGCTGGTGTTGTCGGGTGACGGCCGTTCGACGTTGTTCTGCGCGCCCAAGGATCTGGAGCGCGAGATCTGGGACGGCTACCGGCTCGGACCCGAGGCGGCGCCGGCAGCCTTGGGCGTCGACGAGGCCTATTCGATCGACGAACTCGACACCCGCCTTCCGCGACTGCTCGAGAACAAGTCCGTCGTCTGGTACCCGTTCGCGACGCACAAGGGACTGGAGACGCGGGTGGACGGCTGGCTTTCTGCCGTGCGTGCGCGGGTGCGCTATGGCGCCCTGTGCCCCGAGGAGCAGCGCGACCTCTGCGGTCCGCTCGACGAGATGCGGCTCGTCAAGGACGCCTACGAACAAGACGTGATGCGCCGCGCCGCGCAAATCAGTGCCCGGGCCCACGTTCGTGCGATGCAGTTGTCCGCACGCATGCTGCGCGAGGGCAAGGACGTGCGCGAGTTCCACCTCGACGCCGAGCTGCTGCACGAATTTCGCCTTGGCGGCTCGCAATATCCGGCCTACGGCTCGATCGTGGCTGCAGGCGCCAATGCCTGCGTGCTGCACTACCGCGCCGACACGGCGCCTGTGCGCGACGGCGAGCTGGTCCTGATCGACGCAGGCTGCGAACTGGACGGCTACGCGAGCGACATCACGCGGACCTTTCCCGCCAACGGCAAGTTCACCGGGCCGCAGCGCGCCTTGTACGACCTCGTCCTGGCCAGCCAGGAAGCTGCGGTCGCGGCAACGCGCGCAGGGCAGCGCTTCAACGATCCGCACGAGGCGACGGTCAAGGTCCTGTCGCAGGGCATGCTGGACCTGGGATTGCTCGACGCCAACAAGGTGGGCAGCGTGGAAGACGTCATCGAGAAGCGTGCGTACTTCCCTTTCTATATGCACCGCACCGGCCACTGGCTGGGCATGGACGTGCACGACTGCGGGAGCTATGTCGAGCCCACGCAGGTCGGTGAAGTGAGCGAACGCAGGGATCCGCTTTCCAACGAGGTGATCAAGAACAGGCCCAGCCGTATCCTCCATCCCGGTATGGTGCTGACCATCGAGCCGGGCATATATGTGCGCCCTGGCGAGGGCGTGCCGGAACAGTTCCACAACATCGGTATCCGCATCGAGGACGACGCCATCGTCACCGAGGGCGGCTGCGAACTCATCTCACGCGGCGTGCCGGTCCACGGAGACGAAATCGAAGCGCTGATGCGGAACTGAGTTCGCGATCGGCGCCGGCTCAACTCACGGCGGACGCGGCCAGATGGCCGCGCGTGAAGGCTTCCTCGAAGATCGAGTAGCCGGACCAGTCGCTGTGCGCGAAGGCCAGGCGCGCCGTACCTGCCCGTCCGCCCGTCGATAGCGGGCCGAGCAGGCGCAGCAAGCCGGGTTCGGGAATCGCCATCGCATGGCCGTAGCGGGTGATGTCGATACGGGTCGCCGCGGCCGGGAGGTCCGGATGCGGCACCGACAGTTCGGCCAGCAGGTCATCTCGCCAGGCATTCCAAGGGCGATCGAGCAACCGGCGACGACCGTCCGCTTCGTCGAACGCGCTCGGCCCGAGGGGCCGATACCACGTCAGCACCGTGGCACGAGGCGTCGGGTCGAGCGTCTGGTGACGGGCATCGACATAGCCGAGGCCGCGCGTGCCGTAGAGCACGTTATCCCAGCTTGGTGGGGCACCGGGACGATCGATGAGCGGGGAGCGCACGTGGATGTTGGCGACGAGCCAGGGAGCGTGGCGCAGGTGCGTCGCAGCCTGGCGCAGCAACCCGGGCGGGTTCTCGACGACGCGTGCGGCAATGAAGACCGGCAGCGCGACGATGCAATGTGACGCCTCCCAGCGCACGCGCGACCGGGTTGCGAAGTCGTAGGCATCGACCTCGACACCGCCGCGCGTTTCGGCAATGCGCGTCACCGCCTGGCCCGACTTCAAGCGTTCACCCAAAGGATCGGCCAGTCGGCGCGTCAGCCATCCGTTTCCTTCGGGCCAGGTCAGTACGGCGTCGCGTTCGACGTTGTCATCCCCCGGCGCGTGAAAGCCGTGCCGGCTGGCGAAGTAATGAATGCCGGCCCATGCCGACACGTGCGCCATGCCGGCGCCATAGTCGTCACGGCAGCAGTAGTCGAGATACCAGCGCAGGTGCGGATCGGTGAAGCCCTCGTGGTCGAGCCAGGCGTGGAATGACGAAGCGTCCAGCGCCATGGAGAGGGGTGCAGGGCCGGCCCTGAACGCCGGAATGGAAAAACGTGCTTCGCGCAATGCTTCGACGCGCTGCGAGAACCGGCGGTATTGCGCGAGGGTCGCATCATCCACGCCCTGCACCGGCAGCAAGCCATCCTGCCAGGCGCCACGAAAGAACAGTCGCTCCTGCGGACTGTGGCAGAGATAGCGTTCGTCGTACCCCCACCGGCCCGCCACGCGCTGCCTCAGGCCCAGTTCCTCGAGCAGGTCCTGGACTTCGTGCGCATCGTCGCCAGGCACGGGCAGGTAGTGCGCACCGAGCGGACAGGCGACGCCGCCGACCATGCCGCCGCGGCTGTTGCCGCCGGCGACGTCTTCCAGTTCGATCAGCACGAAGTCTTCGATGCCCGCGAGCCGCAAGGCACGCGCAGCCGCGAGCCCTGCGACGCCGCCGCCGGCGATCACGACGCGCGCACGTCGCGTGACGTCCGGCGCGACGCCGGCGCGCAGACTGCCATCGCGCAATGCGTGGCCACGCGTCACGTCGATGCCCGTGAATCCGCCGTCGATGTCGTGTCGGGTCTCGCAACCCGCCAAGGCGGCGGTACCTGTCATGGCGGCACCCAGGAACGCGCGACGTTTCATCCTAGTGTCCGACGACCTTGCCCCATTCCTGCTCATAGGTCGTGACGAGCACCTGGTTCGACAGCCGGTTGATTTCGGCCGGCACCCGTGCCATGTCGCGCGGAAAGTCGAACAGCAAGGGCAAGCTGTCCGTCGAGAGGAAGCGCAACCCTTCAGGCAGCGCATCAGGCTGCCGGTAGGGCCGGCGGCTCGCAATGATGTAGCCCCACTCGCCGAAGCTCGGCACGTGCGCGTGGTACGGCGTGGCCAGCAGCCCTACCGACTCGATGGTCGCCGCCACAGTCCAGAAACTCTGGCGCGCAACCAGCGGCGATGTGGTCTGGATCACTGCGTAGCCGCTCGCAGCCAGTCGCTTGTCGAGCAATGCGTAAAAGGAGTTGGTGTAGAGCTTGCCGATCGCGAAGTTGGTCGGGTCGGGAAAGTCGACCACGATCACGTCGAACATGTCGCCCGGTTGCTGGAGCCACTGGAATGCATCGGTGTTGACGATCCGCACCTTCGGGGATTTCAGCGATCTGCCGTTGAGCGCCGCCAGCGTATCGTGCTCGGTGAACAGCCGCGTCATGTTCGGATCGAGTTCGACCAGCGTGATGCTCTCGACGGAGGGGTACTTGAGTATCTCCCGCACCGCCATGCCGTCACCGCCGCCGAGCACGGCCACTTTCTTCGGCGCACCGTGCGCCGCCATCACAGGGTGTACCAATGCTTCGTGGTAGCGGTATTCGTCGCGCTCGGCGAACTGCAGGTTGCCGTTGAGGAACAACCGATGACCTGCGCTGCCGCGCGTGACCACGATGCGCTGGTAGGGCGAGGTCTCGCTGAAGACGATGCGGTCCTGGTAGAACTTGTCCTCCGCCAGCGTCGTGATGTGCTCCGCGAAGACGAAGGCACCGAGCAATGCAAGAAGCGCCAGTCCGCACGCGAGCGCGTGTGCACCGAGGCGCCGCAACTCGTGTCGAAACAGCCAGAGCGCCCATACCGCGACCGCCGCGTTCATGAGCCCGAAGAGGAGTCCTGTGCGGATCATTCCGAGCTGCGGCACGAGCAGGAGCGGGAACGCGATCGACACCGCGAGCGCGCCGAGGTAATCGAAGGTCAGCACCTGCGAGACCAGGTCCTTCAGCCCGATGTTGCGCCGGAGGATGCGCATGACGAGCGGGATCTCGAGACCCACCAGCGTGCCCACGACCAGCACCATTCCATACAGCAACAGACGGAAAGCCCCCGGTACGTACGCATTGGCGATGAAGAGGGCGGCTGGCAGCATGCCGCCGATCAACGCCACCATGAGTTCGATGCGCAGGAAGTGCGCGGGCAACTGGCGCTCGAAGTAGCGCGAGAGCCAGGAACCAACACCCATCGCGAACAGGTAGGTGCCGATGATGGTGCTGAACTGCAGCACCGAATCGCCGAGCAGGTAGGAGCTCAGCGCGGCTGCGCTCAGCTCGTAGACCAGCCCGCAGGCTGCAACCACGAACACGCTCGCGAGCAGTGCGATCTCCACGGGCTGCGGGCCGCTGCGTGCGGCCGGAATCGCGGACAAGGCCGCCTCCCTCAATGGATCGCGGCCGCGACGATGATGCAGATGCCCAGGCTCATCGCGGCGACGACCACACTCAGAGCCAGGTTCTGCTTTTCGACGATCTCCTGCCACAGGTCATAGGGGGTGACCTTGTCGATGATGAGAAAGCACAACAGGAAAACCGCTACCCCGATCAGCGCGTAGACGATCGACCCGAGGATGACGGCCGGCTTCAACCATTCAATGCCCATGATGAGGACCTCCGGAAAAAAAATTACTTGTGGCCACCGCCACTGGAATAGCCACCATACGACCCGCCTGAACCGCGCGAGCCGCCCGAACTGCTGCTGCAGGTGCTGAGGATGATCAGCAGGATGATGATGATCACGACGATCAGGATGATGGTGCCGCAGCCCAGGCTCGACGCCGCGCTCACCGGCAGCGCATCGTTGCGCTTGAACATGTCCTTCTTGCCGCCGAGCTTGAAAGCCGCCGCCACCGCCGCGCTGTCGATCCTGCTGCCGGACGACCAGGTCAGCTCGTTGGCCGAACGCTCCATCGAAAGCAGCGCGGCGCCGTTGGCGAAGTCGCGGTTGAAGGTCTTCTGGCCACGTTGCACCTGCCAGTAGAACTCGCCCGCGACGTAGCTGGTCTCGGCGTTGTAGGCGTACTGCTGCTGATAGACCTTGCCCAAGTAGGTCGCCCTGGCGCCGCTCTCGGCCATCGTCGGTGCCCCAGTGGTGGGCTTCACCATGCTCCAGCCGTCTTCCGCGTCGACCAGGAAGCTGAAGCCGCGCTTCTTGTTGTAGAGCAGGTATTCGCTCCAGCCGAAATGCTCGTCGTCGCCGGGCGCGACGCCCATGCGGTGCTGGAAACCGACCACCTGCCAATCCACGCCTTGCAGTTGACCGACGGCCCCGATGGCTATCAGCGGATCGACCGGCTCGTCCTGCATCGCATGCCGAAGTTCACCGCCGATACCCTGCGAGAGATCGATGATGCTCTTGCATGCGGGGCAGGTGACGCTCTTGCTGTCGACCAGGTTGACGGTGACCGGCGAGCCGCAATTCGGGCAATTGAAGCTGCGGCCTTTTTCTTCCTTGGCCGATTCGTCGCGCAAGCCGGTGAGTTGCAGGTCTTCGAGACGAACCGAACGGCCCAGGTATGCGCCTGGCGGCTCCGTGTCGTAGTCGAGGCTGAGCACCTCCCCCTTGTCGCTGCGCAGTTCGACCACCGGAAACCGGCGTCCAAGTTCGGGCAGGCGGGGGAGTTCGCCCTGTGCGGAGACCAGCGCGACCTGCTCGTTCGAGGCCACGGTGTAGTTCTGGCCGTTGAAGGCCGAGGTGGCGCCGACGCGCAGTTCGGCAGCCGGCGGCGCCGCGCGCTGCAACTGGAACGGCAGCGCGAAGACAAAGGCACCGTTGTCTTCGCTCAGGATGCCGGTGCGATCGCCGTCGAGCGACGCGATCCATTCGGTCCAGCGACCGCCGTCGTAGCTGTACTGCAGCCGGCCGATCAGCGTGAAGGGCTTGTTCTCGATGCGCCCCGCTGCGAACAATTGCAGCGGGCTGAAGTCGTCGAACAACTCCGCCATCTTGCCGGTGCGCGCAAGCGCATCGCCCTGCCGCACCACGGTGCTCTGGCAGTACGGGCAGACGGCATGCGTCGATTGCGCCGAGCGGAATTCAACCGGCGCCCCGCAGCCGGGGCAGGGCGCCCGGTAGAAGCGCTGCTGAGGGGACTCGGTGGCCAACGGGAGCGGGTCAGACCAGCTTCTTCAGAAGCTCCGCCTTCTTGGCGTCGAATTCTTCCTGGGTAAGGATGCCCTTGGTCTTGAGTTCGCCGAGCTTTTCCAGCGTGGTCATCACATCGGCCGGATTGACGACCGCCATGACGGGCTGCTGCGCCGGCACAGCGTTACCCTGGTTCAGGCCCTGGGCCAGATTCTGCGCGAGTACCTGGCCCAGTGCGACACCCGCACCCAGCCCCATCGCATCGCCCGCGATGCCGCCGCCGCTGCCGGCGCCTTCCGCAAACTTCGGAATGGCCTGCGCCGTCTGGTACTGCATGAACTTGCCCATGTCGTTGCCGACCATGCCCATGCCGATCTTCTGGTCGAGGATCTTCTGCAACTCTTCCGGCAGGGAGACGTTCTGGACCGTGATGTTCTCGAGCTTGATGCCGATCTTTGCGAACGCGGGCACGAGCTGCGTCGCCAGCGCCTCCGCAAACTGGATCTGGTTGGCGGCCAGATCGAGAAAGGGCACGCCGCTCGAGGCGATCGCATTGCTGATGTTCTGCAGCACGAGTCCGCGCAGCTGACCGTCGAGATCGGCCACCGTGTAGATGTCCCGGGTGCCCGAGATTTCCGTGTGGAACAGCTTGGCGTCGCCGATGCGGAAGCTGTAGTTGCCGAAGGCCCGGAGCCGCACGGCGCCGAAGTCCGTGTCGCGGATGGTGATCGGCTGGGGCGTGCCCCATTTCTGGTCCACCTGCTGGCGGGTACTGAAGAAATAGACGTCGCTCTTGAAGGGTGACTCGAAGAGCTTGTCCCAGTTCTTGAGATACGTGAGGACGGGCAGCGTCTGAGTCGTCAGCTTGTACATGCCGGGGCCGAACACATCCGCCACCTGGCCTTCATTGACGAACACGGCGATCTGCGACTCGCGCACGGTGAGGGAGCCGCCGTTCTGGATCTCCATGTCGGCCATCGGGAAGCGCCAGGCCAGCGTGCCATCGCCGGTCTCGGTCCACTGAATGATGTCGATGAACTGCTTCTTGATGAAATCCATCAGCGCCATGGTCGCTCCTCGTTGCAGGTTGCTGTGGCGGGCATATTGCCACAGCGCCTCAAGGACAACCCTGGGGATAGTTCCGGCACAACGACGTACTTGTCCACAGGCCCGCCGCGTTCTCCGAAGTTGTTCGCCTCGGCGCGACAGCACGGAAGCGATGCTGCGCACAGCTGTCGGGCGACGGCAAGCCCTTGTCGGCAAACAGGAAAGTGACCCTGTCCACAGCACAGGGCGTCCCTTACTACTACTACTAATCTAAATAGGAAGACTAAGTAGAAGAGATAGGAACAGCCGCCTTTCGCCACATTTCGGAGGTCGGCGCCATGCGCCCGCGTCGCGCTGGATCGAGGTCTACAATCGGCGCCCTTCACAAGAAGCGCCCCAGGAGGCACGGCCCAATGTCCGATTCGACTTCGCAGATCCCCACGCCCGAAGACAAGCGTGCCGAACTTCGCCGCGCGGCGCTCGAGTACCACGAGCATCCGGTTCCCGGAAAGATCTCGATCGCGGCGACCAAGCAGATGGTCAACCAGCGCGATCTGGCACTTGCCTACTCGCCGGGTGTCGCGGCGCCGTGCGAGGAAATCGTCAAGGACCCGGTCAATGCCTTCAAGTACACAGCGCGCGGGAATCTCGTGGCGGTCATCACCAACGGCACGGCCGTCCTGGGCCTCGGCGACATCGGGCCGCTGGCTTCGAAGCCGGTGATGGAAGGCAAGGGCGTGCTGTTCAAGAAGTTCGCCGGCGTCGACGTGTTCGACATCGAGATCGACGAGAAGGATCCGGCGAAGCTGGTCGACGTCATCGCCGCGCTGGAGCCGACTTTCGGCGCGATCAATCTCGAGGACATCAAGGCGCCCGATTGCTTCTATGTCGAGCGCGAGCTGCGCAAGCGCATGAAGATCCCGGTCTTCCACGATGACCAGCACGGCACGGCCATCACCGTCGCTGCTGCGATGCTGAACGGCTTGAAGGTGGTGGGCAAGGACATCTCGAAGGTCAAGCTGGTCACGTCCGGCGCGGGCGCGGCGGCGCTGGCTTGTCTCAACCTGCTGCTCAAGGTCGGGTTGAAGCGCGAGAACGTCTACGTGACCGACCTGGCAGGCGTGGTCTACGAAGGCCGCACCGAGTTGATGGACGACGACAAGCGCCAGTACATGCAGAAGACCGAGGCACGCAAGCTGGCAGAGGTGATCGAAGGGGCCGATGTGTTCCTCGGACTGTCGGCCGGCGGCGTCCTCAAGCCGGCGATGGTGGCCAAGATGGCGGCCAAGCCGGTGATCTTTGCATTGGCCAATCCGAATCCGGAGATCTCGCCGGAGGACGCGCACGCGGTGCGCGACGACGTTGTGATGGCGACTGGCCGGACGGACTACCCGAACCAGGTCAACAACGTCCTCTGCTTCCCGTACATCTTCCGTGGCGCGCTGGATTGCGGCGCGACCACCATCACCGACGAGATGGAAGTCGCGGCTGTCCATGCGATCGCCGAACTCGCACAGGCCGAGCAGAGCGAGCGCGTGGCGGCCGCCTATGCGGGAGAGAAGCTGAGCTTCGGCCCCGAGTACCTGATACCGAAGCCTTTCGATCCGCGGTTGATGATGAAGATCGCGCCCGCGGTCGCCAAGGCTGCGGCCGAAAGCGGTGTCGCGCTGCGTCCGATCACCGACCTCGACGCCTATCGCGACAAGCTCCAGACCTTCGTCTACACCTCCGGCAGCATGATGAAACCCATCTTCGATGCCGCCAAGCGCGCGCCGAAAAAGCGGGTTGCCTACTGCGAGGGTGAAGAAGAACGCGTGCTGCGCGCCGCGCAGATCGTGGTGGACGAAGGCATCGCTCGCCCGACCCTGATCGGCCGTCCCGCGATCATTGCGCAGCGCATCGAGAAGTTTGGTCTTCGGCTCAAGGAAGATCTCGATTACGACATCGTCAATGTCGAGCAGGATCGCCGCTATCGGGACTTCTGGCAGACGTACCACCGGATGACCGAACGCAAGGGCACGACGGTGCAGACGGCCAAGATCGAGATGCGTCGCCGTCTCACGCTGATCGGCGCCATGCTGCTGCACAAAGGTGACGTCGACGGAATGATCTGCGGCACGTGGGGCACCACCGCCATCCATCTGCACTACATCGACCAGGTGATCGGCAAGCGCCCTGGCGGCTGCGCGAGCACCCCTCAGAACGTGCCGATCTATGCCTGCATGAACGGCCTGCTGCTGCCGGAGCGCCAGGTGTTCCTGGTCGACACCCACGTCAACTACGACCCGACGCCGGAGGAACTCGCCGAGATCACGACGATGGCGGCGGAAGAAATGATGCGCTTCGGGCTGAAGCCGAAGGCGGCTCTGCTGTCGCATTCGAACTTCGGAAGCAGCAACCTGCCCACGGCTGTGAAGATGCGGCAGACGCTCGATCTTCTTCGCGTGCAAGCGCCCTGGCTTGAGGTCGACGGGGAAATGCACGGAGACGTTGCATTGGACGGCAAGCAGCGTGCGGCCGTCATGCCTCACAGCGCACTGGCAGGCAATGCCAATCTGCTCGTGTTTCCGAATATTGATTCGGCCAATATTTCCTACAACCTGCTCAAGACGGCGGCTGGCGGAAATATTGCTATTGGCCCGGTTCTGCTCGGTGCGGCCAAACCTGTGCACATCCTCACCGCCAGCGCGACGGTGCGCCGGATCGTGAATATGACGGCTCTCACTGTTGCGGACGCCAACGCCGAGCGATAGGCGTATCAGCGACAGTGGTCGCTAACTTCACCGGCGTTCGGAAAGCCCCGCGCCTGCTCAAAGATTGGGCAGGCGCTTGCTATTTGCGTGCCTCTGGTGCACACTTGCGGGCTTGAATTTGCGGGTTAACCCCAAGGTTAAACCCCCAATTCGGTCCCCGCCCCCCTTTTCCTTTTGATGCCTCATGGCGGCTTACGCCTCGATCACGTCCCCGGTTTCCAAGTTTGCGCTCACTAGCTTATTGCTGGTCGGCCTCGTGACTGGAATCCAGGCGCGCGAATGGTTCGGCAGCAGCGCCGGACAGCCGGCAAAGGAAACGATCGCGTTGACCGAATTGCCGGTGCAGGGCCAACGTACTTATGGGGCCATATTGAGCGGTGGTCCCTTCCGATACGAAAAAGACGGTGGGGTGTTCGGCAATCGCGAACGCCTGTTGCCGCAGGAACGGCGAGGCCACTACCGAGAGTACACGGTCGAAACGCCCGGTTCGCGTGACCGTGGTGCACGGCGCATCGTCTGCGGAGGCGAGCGTACGGCGCCATCAGGCTGCTGGTACACGGCAGATCACTATGCGAGCTTCAGGCGGATCGTGCCATGAGCGATGAACTGAATTGGAGCGGCGCGCCAAAGCGCCCCGAAGTAATGATGACGACAACCATGGAAAGACCTGCGGAGATGACCTTATCCCTTCGTGCCGTACGACCCAACATCGTGCAGTCGATTCGCGCATTTCGCGTGAACGACCTGCAGGAAGCGGCGCATGCGGCCGGTCAGCACTTTCTCTATGCCAACCTGGGCAATGCCCAGACCAAGCAGGACGTGCTGGACCTGATCGCACAGCAATTCACGTTCCCGCAGCACTTCGGCAAGAACTTCGACGCACTGTACGATTGCATGACCGATCCCTTGCACAAATCGGGCCCGCAGCCGGGTTTCGTGATCGTGCTCGAGCAGATCCCGGCCAATGCCAAGTTTGACAAGGAGGCGCGCGAGCAGTTGCTCGACATCTTCCGCGACGCCGCTGACTACTGGGGAGACCGGAAGATACCGTTCAGGTGCTTCTATTCTTTTCTGTAGCCCGTTCTGCACACACCAGCCAAGCAGAACGGGCGAACGAGGCTCAGCAAAACGGTGCGGACCCGGCACCCGACGCCGAAATCCAGAACGCAGACCCGTCGGCAGAAAAGATGCCGACCGACAAGTTGGTCGATGTGTCCCCGCTCGCGCTGCGCATGAGCAGCCCGTTCAATGCGGGGTACTGGTTGGCTGCAGCTTGACTGTTGCTCGCCCCCAGGCTGCGCGCACTTCGTGTCGCTTCGCCTACCCCCCACCGGGGGCAACACCAGCGGACCGGCGGAGCCGGATCCGCGGTGTTTCACGATCTCAGCCCGTCGATGACGGGCTTTTTTCATGGGGCTACTTGTTGGGTCAGGGCTACGTATTCGTGGACCGGGACTTCCTCGGCGCGGCGCTGGGTGTCGAAGGTGCCGGCGAAGCCATGTTGATCGAGCCACTTGCCCAGGGTGTGGCGCAAAAGCTTTCGACGTTGGCTGAACGCCACCTGGACGATTTCTCCCAGCCGGGCGGGATCGACCTCCGGCGGCTCGGCGAAGGGCACCATGCGCACGACGGCGCTGTCGACGCGCGGGGGTGGATCGAAGCTCTCCGGTGGCACGAACAGCACGTTGTCCATCGCGTAGCGCCATTGCAGCATGACGCTCAGGCGGCTGTAGTCGGAGGTCGCAGGGCTGGCCACCATGCGGTCGATCACTTCCTTCTGCAGCATGAAGTGCTGGTCGGCGATCAGGTGCGCGAAGCTCAGAAGATGGAACAGGATGGGCGTGGAGATGTTGTAGGGCAGGTTGCCGACAACGCGCAGAGCCTTTCCCGGTGACGTGACCAAGGTCGAGGCCAAGTCGGCGAAATCGACTTTCAATACGTCGGACTCGATCACGTTGAGCTGGCCATGGCCGCGCAAGCGTTGCGCAAGGTCACGGTCCAGCTCGATGACCGTCAGGCGGCCCAGCCGTTCGACCAGGGGCTGCGTGAGCGCCGCGAGACCCGGACCGATCTCGACCATCGCATCGCTCGGCTGCGGAGCGATCTCGCGCACTATTGCATCGATGATCCCGCCATCGGACAGGAAGTGCTGACCGAAGCGCTTGCGAGGAATGTGCTGCATCAAACCCAGGCGTTGCCTGTCACGATTGCGGAGGCTCGCGGTACTCGACGTAAGCCCGCGCGCGCACTTCCTGAGCCCAGGTTTCGGTGCTTTCCGCAATCCTCTTCTGGCGCAGCACGGCTCTCGCGGCTTCGCGTTGCTCGGCCTGGCTCAACTTGGCGTCGCGACGCGCGGTCACCTGAATCAGGTGCACGCCAAAGCGTGACACCACCGGATCGCTGATCTGGCCCGGTGCCAGCCGGTTCATGGCTTCTTCGAACTCGGGCACGAACTGGCCAGGCCGCGCCCAGCCCAGGTCGCCGCCATCCTTGGCGCTGGCGTCCTGCGAGTTGTCGCGCGCGAGGACGGCGAAATCGGCCGTACCTTTTTGCAGCTGCTGCTTGAACTCGTTCAGTTTCGCGACGGAATCGGCTGTGGGGTGCTTCGCGTCGGCAAGCAAAATGATATGGCGAACTTGTGTCTGGGTTACCACGGCGTCGCTGGCGCCGGGCTGGGACTTGGCCAGCAACTTCAGCACGTGAAAGCCGGTACTCGAACGCACAGGCCCAATGATGCCGCCGATCGGGGTGGACTGGGTGGCCTCGACCAGCAGGGGCGGATAACGATCGGCGCTGCGCATGCCGATGGCGCCGCCGGAAGCACGGTCGGGTGAGTCGGAGAATTCCTGAACGAGCTTCGCGAAGTCTTCGCCGGCACGCGCCCTCTGGGCAAGGCCCTGCGCACGTTGCTGCAGCTTCGCCACATCGGCTTCGCTGGCGGACTCGGGCACGGCGACCAGCAGTTGGGCGATATTGATGTTCGGGGGAATTGCCGCGTTCGTGCCGCTGCGCTGTTCCCGGATGTACTGGTCGACCTCCACATCGCTGATCTTGACCTTGCCTTCGATTTCACGGTCGCGCAGGCGAATCAGCATGAGTTGCTCGCGAAGTTCGCGGCGGAACTGCTCCTGCGAGAGGCCTTCTTCCGTGACACGTCGACGCAACTCGGCCACGCTGATCTGGTTTTGCCGGGCGACGGTCTGCTCGGCCTGGTCGACCGCGACATCGTCGATCTTGATGCCTTGTTCCTTCGCCACCTGCATCTGGGCGCGCTCGCCGATGAGGCGCTCCAGCACCAGGCGCATCAGTTCCGGCCGCGGATAGCGCTCCGCTTCGGGGTTTTCTCGGAGGATGCGGACCGCACGCGCCTGGACCTCGTTGTTGGTGATGGGTTCGGAATTGACCAGCGCCACGATGTACTCGGCCGAGCGCTGGACATTCGGTGCCGGGGCGCGTGGCGCGGCCGGTGCGGGTGCGAGTCGCGGACCGGCGCGCATGATGTCAGTGATGCCGCCTTGCGCACCGGCGGCAGTTGCCAGCGTGGCGAGGCAAGCCAGGGTCAGGATGGAGCGAAAGTGATTCATGGCAGTGCTCGGTCTCAGTCGTAATTGGTGAAGCGGCTCGGTCCCGCGATCGGCTGGCGCAGGGGGGTGTACCGCTGGATGTTCTGCGTCAATGTGCGTCTCGGGCTCGATCCCACGCTGGCAAAGCCGACAAACTCAAGCTGGAACATGATCCGCGTATTCGCGGTCACCTGCCCGGTCGTGACGCGCTCCAGCACCACGCGTCCGATCCAGCAGCAACCGTCGTATTCGAAGCCGAGTACGCCATCGGTCAGCTTGCTGTCCTGCAGGCTGTAGTTGAGCCGACCCACTGCGTACCAGCGCCCGCCACCCTGACCACGGCCTGCGCCCAGCTCCTTGCCCGTGTCGCCCCACAGGTCGTTGATCGGCCACTGCCAGCTCACGTCGATCGACTTGTTTCCGTCCTCGGAAGTAGGCGTGCTGTTGGCCTGATAGCGATAAGCGGCGCTGATCGAGCGGTAGGGTCCGGGGTTGTAACGCGCGCTGATGGCCGTGCGCGTCGACGTTTGCGTATCCGGATTGTATTGGACCGTGCCGTCTACGCTCCATTTGGGGGTCCAATTGATCTGGGCGCCCAGCAGGATGTCGCTCAGGCGATCGGTCACGGGAGGAACGCCGGGCAAAGTGACGAGCTGGTCTTCGAAGCGCAGGCGCTGCGCGATGCCGAAACGGGCGGCTTCCGCGCCGGTGTCGGGGTCGATGAAGCGGGTGCTGACGCCGAGGGTCAGCAGGTTGCTGTCGGAGATGCGATCGTTGCCCGAAAAGGCGTTCTCGGTGTAGATCGTCGCGAAGTTGAAATCGTTCTGCGCCGAATCGTAGTTCGGCAAGTAGTTCTGGTTTCGAAACGGCGTGTACACGTAGTAGGCACGGGGCTCCAGCGTTTGCTGGAAGGCACGTCCGAACAAGCTGGTGTCACGCTCGAAGACCAGCCCGCTGTCGAGGCTGAACGTGGGGACCGTGCGGGTCGCGCTTCTGGTCACTTCAAAGACCTGGGTGTTGCCGATGTCGAAGGTGTTTTTCAGTATCGGAGCATCGAACTGGTAGGCCGTGGCGTTCAGCATGACCTTCGGGATGATGAAGGTGCCGGGCGTCAGGAAGGGCCGGCTCAGGCTTGCGATGCCGAAAACGCGTTCGCCATTGGGCTGGCACGCCACGGACGAATTGGACGGAATCGAGCCGAGACACTGTTCGATCGGGTTCGTCTCGAACCGTGAGTAGTCGGTATTCAGCGAAAAATCGAAGCCGTTCCAGTCGTACTTGTTGTAGTTCGCCGTGATCTGCGGCATCCGGTCGTAGGGCGGAACGATCGGCGCGGGCGCGTACTGCAGCGTCTGGTAACTCAAGGCACGCGCCATCCCGCTCCAGTCGCCCTTGCTCCAGTTGAGCGTGCCGTCGTTCGACAGGAGGCGCTGCGTGAGCGACGGCGTGCGCGTGAAGTCGCGCCAGTAGTCGTTGTCGCTCACCCGATTGATGTTGAGCGTGCCGACCAGCGAATCGAGGCCGAAATACGGGCCGTCGAATCGTTGCTCGTGGTGCGTCCAGATGCCCCAGCGATCGGTGTCGCGCAGACGGTCGTAGGGCATGTAGTCGGCCCGGATCTCGCCGCTGTAGCTGTTTTCGAGGTACCGGAACTCGGTCCCGATGTTGATGCCGCGCTTCGACATCAACTCGGGATAGATCGTCGCGTCACGATTGGGCGCGATGTTCCAGTAGTACGGCACGGTGATGTCGATGCCGTTCACGCTGTCGATACCGATGACCGGCGGCAGGAGGCCACTCTTGCGATCGTTGCTGAGCGGAAAGCTCACGGATGGGAACGGAGGTGTGCTCACGCCCATGAACGTGACTCGCGCGTTGGTGGCAACGCCGACGTTTTCCTCGGTGTCGGTGGTGAGTGTTGCGGCGCTCAGCAGCCATGCGGGCATCCAGCCTGGGTAGTCTTCGGGCCGGCACGTGGTGTACGTCGCGGTGCGGGCCACCGACACATTGCTGTCCACGAAATCGATGCGCTCAGCCGTGCCATGCGCCCCGTTGACCAGGAAGCGGTAGCGAACGTTGTTGAAGAAGCCCTCGAAAGTCTCGATACGGAGCTGAAGCTCGGGCCCTTCGTAGACGTTGCCGGCCTGGTTCACATGAACGTTGCCGGTCGCCTTGGCGAGATCCTCGGGTTGGTAGTACTCCAGCCGGTCGGCGGTGACCATGGTGTCGCCGCGACGCAGCGACGCATTGCCTTCGACCACTGTCTCGAGGTCGGGACGTCCGGAAATGCGGTCGCCATTGACGAAGGTCGGCAATTGGCCGCGCTGCTGGGGAGTGATGGTTTCGGTGAGTTGCGGCGTGCGCTTGAGAACCATCGGCGCGTCGAGACCGGCATCCTGTGCATGCGCGCCATGCGCATGCAGCAGGGCAAGAGACAGCACCGCCAGCGGCAAGGGCGGGCGGGACCGGCGCCAGGCGGCTCGGTTCAGGTCAGGCATCGGTACGGAACAAATATCGTCTGGAGGGGGATGACGGCGCCAGGAGACCGGCGGGTTGCGAAGCTCCGCGCCAGGCGGATTTGTAGAATTGATTATCCATGACAGCCTCCCCGCCACCGGCCAACGGCGCCGCGACACCTTTCGATCCACCCGCCTGGAGCGACCCGATCCGCGCCCAGGCCTTCAGCCAGTGGATGGAGCGCATCGCCGCAGCGCACCGACTCCTGCCGTCCACGGTGCGTCTTGCTTCGGCAGATGCAAGCTTCAGGCGCTATTTCCGGGTCGACGCGAGCGACGGCGGCCCGACCCGCATCGTGATGGACGCCCCGCCGGCCCAGGAGAACAGCGCGCCTTTCGTGCAGGTCGCGAAGCTGATGACCGAAGCCGGCGTGACTGCTCCCCAGGTGCTCGAATGGGACGAAGTCAACGGTTTTCTGTTGCTGGACGACCTGGGCGCGCAGACGATGCTCGATGTGATCGATCCGTCCCGTCCGGATGCGGCACGCCCGCTCTACGCGAAGGCGATCGATGCGCTGATCCTCTGGCAGAAGGCCTCCCGCCCCGGCGTCCTTCCGCCCTACGATCAGGCGCTGCTGGAGCGCGAACTCTCACTTTTTCCGCAGTGGTACATCATGCAGCACCGCGGATTGCCCGTGGAAGGCAAGCTGAAGGAGCGACTCGAACGCAGCTTCAGGCTGATCGTCGAGAGCAACCTGGCGGCACCGCGCGTCTACGTGCATCGCGATTTCATGCCACGCAACCTGATGGTCAACGGCGGCCCTTCGCTCGGGGTGCTGGACTTCCAGGACGCCGTCCATGGCCCGATCACCTATGACGTCGCCAGCCTGATGCGCGACGCCTTCCTGAGCTGGGACGAGGAATTCGTGCTGGACGTGACGGTGCGCTACTGGGAACAGGCCCGCAAGGCCGGCTTGCCGGTGGACGAGGATTTCGGCGCTTTCTATCGTGCGGTCGAGTGGATGGGTCTGCAAAGGCATCTGAAGGTCGCCGGTATCTTTGCGCGGCTCACGCTGCGCGACGGCAAGCCCAAGTACCTCGCCGACACGCCGCGCTTCATCGCCTACATCCGGGCCACGGCAAGCCGCTACACCGAACTCACGCCCTTGCTTCGCGTCATCGACGAAGTCGAAAGCACCACGGCCGTGAGCGGCTTCGCCTACGGACGGGTGTGACGGCGCGCTTTCACTGCGCGACGGCGCTGACCGCGAACAGCGCGCTGACGCTGCCGCCCGGTGCCGCGCGCCACGTGCAGGTGCTGCGGATGCAGCCAGGCGATGCGTTGACCCTGTTCGACGGCAGCGGGGGTGAATACGCGGCAACGGTCGAGCGGATGGGCCGCAGCGAAGTCTCGGTCCAGGTCGGCGCGCATACCGCGATCGAACGCGAGGCACCGCGCGCCCTGCATCTGGCGGTCGGCATGCCGGCCAACGAGCGCATGGACTGGCTGGTCGAGAAGGCCACCGAACTGGGCGTGGCGAGCATCCAGCCGCTCATGACCGCGCACGGTGTGCTGCGGCTGTCGGGCGAGCGAGCGGACAAGAAGCGCGGGCATTGGGAGGCCATCGCCATCGCGGCCTGCGAGCAATGCGGCCGCAACCGGGTGCCCCTGATTCATCCGGTCCAATCGTTGGCCGGCTGGCTGGCCAAGCCTGTCGCAGATGCCGACAGATTCATCCTGAGCCTCGCTGACGGGACGCAAGCGATATCCGCTGTCCGCGACGGTGCTTCCAGCCATCTTCGCGACGCGTGGGTTCTGAGCGGGCCGGAAGGCGGTCTCAGTGCCGTCGAGGAACAGGACGCGATTGCGCTCGGCTTTGCCCCCCTCACGCTCGGCCCCCGCGTTTTGCGCGCTGAAACCGCAGCACTGGCGGCACTGGCGTTGCTTTGCACTTAACCCTTCAATCTCATGCCATCTCGTTCCGTCCCCATGCGCCTTGCACCCATCCTGCTCGCGGCACTGTGTGCTGCGGGTGCCGCTCATGCACAGGGATCTGCCGTGGCGCCGACGCCATCGCAGGTGAAGCCAGCGGTTGATCAGGCCTATACCCAGCTTCTCGCCGCACCGTCCATCACGCAACTGCTCGACGCGGTGAAAGCCGATCACGAGCGTTCCGTCGAAGATCTGAAGACGCTCACCGAAATCGAGGCACCGCCCTTCAAGGAACAGAAGCGTGCCGAGGCTTTTCTCGCCCGCCTGAAGGCGCTGGGGTTGACCGATGCGCACATCGACGGCGAAGGCAACGTGATCGGCGTGCGCAAGGGCACCGGCAACGGTCCGAGGCTGCTGATCTCGGCGCACCTGGACACGGTCTTCCCGGCCGGCACCGACGTCAAGGTGAAGGAGCGCGACGGCAAGCTCTACGCGCCGGGAATCTCCGATGACACGCGCGGGCTCGCGGTGTTGCTGTCATGGCTCAAGGTGCTGAACGAGAACAAGATCCAGACGGTGGGCGACCTCATGTTCGTCGGCAACGTCGGCGAGGAAGAACTGGGCAACCTGCGAGGCATGAAGGCGATCTTCCGCGATCATCTCGACATCGACGGCATGGTGGGCGTCGAGCCGGCGCCCGACGGCAACGTGCTGCTGCTCGGCACCGCCAGCCATCGCTACGAGGTGAGCTTCAAGGGACCGGGCGGCCACAGCTATGCTGCCTTCGGCCAGGTGCCCAGTGCAATCCACGGCATGGGCCGTGCAATCGCCAAGATCGCCGACATCAAGACGCCGAGCTTTCCGAAGACCACGTTCACGGTCGGCACGGTGGGCGGGGGCACGTCGGTCAACACCATCGCGCCGGATGCGCGCATGGCGGTCGACATTCGCTCGGACGACATGGCTGCGCTGCTCGACACCGAGAAGAAGGTGCTGGCCGCGATCGACGAGGCCGTGGCCGAAGAAAACAAGCGCTGGAATGTCACGACGCTGAGTGCCTCCAGCAAGCTGATAGGCGACCGGCCCGGCGGACGCACCGCATCGGACTCGGTGATCGTCGAAGCGGCCGTGCGATCGAACGCCGCTTTCGGCCACAAGACGCTGCTGACCGGGGCGAGCACCGATGCGAACGTACCGATGTCGCTGGGCATTCCCGCCATCATCATCGGCGGCGGAGGAAAGACAGGCGGGTTTCACGCACTCTCGGAGTGGATCGACGTGACAGACGGGTGGAAGGGCGCGCAGAATGCCCTCGTGACGGTTCTCGGGCTGGTCGGGGTCCAGGGCGTGAGCGAGCCCCTGTTGGCAAAGCGGCCCCCACGCTCGAAGTAAAGTCTCGCCCCCAATCAAACATTCAGGAGGTTCATCATGGGATTGCTCGATTCAGTTTTAGGACAAGTGCTAGGCGGCGCGCAGGCACAACCACAGGCAGGTGGCGTCGGCAGTCTTGGTGGCCTCGCCGGCATGGGTGACCTCGGCGGATTCGCCGGTGCGCTCGGCGGCTTGCTCGCCAACAACGGCGAGCTCGGTGGCCTCGGCGGTCTGGTCTCCAAGTTCGAGCAGGCCGGCATGGGCGACGTCATCGGGTCCTGGGTGGGCAAGGGCGACAACGCACCGATTTCGGGCGGGCAGTTGCAGCAGGTGCTCGGCAGCGACGCCATCTCGGGGATCGCGCAGAAGCTCGGGATCAACGCCTCGACGCTGCTGCCGTTGCTGGCGACCATGCTGCCCACGCTGATCGATCAGCTGACACCGAAGGGCCAGGTGCCTGCGGAAGGCCTGGGCAATCACGACGACCTGCTGTCGTCGCTCAGCGGGTTGCTGCAGAAGGGTTAGTGCGCACGCCCGTCTGTGCTCGCACGGACCATGGCGCCTCAGGGCGCCATTTTTTTCGCCGTGATAGAACGAGGCCCCACTCCCTCCGCCACGCATGAATCGCAATCTCTGGCTGCTCACCATCTGCCAAGGCCTGTTCCTGACGAACAACGTCACCTTCATGGCGATCAACGGCCTGGTCGGTCTTGCGCTGGCGCCGGGCGGCTGGATGGCGACACTGCCGGTGATGGGCTATGTGGTGGGCGGTGCGCTGGCCACCAGCCTGGTTGCACGCGCGCAGAGGCGCTTCGGTCGTCGGCGCTCGTTCCAGATCGGGATCGCCGTGGCTCTGGGATCGGCGCTGCTGTGCGCACAGGCTGCGATCTGGAAGGACTTCTGGCTGCTTTGCTTCGCGACGGTGGTGGCGGGCTACTACAACGCGAATGCCAGCCTCTATCGCTTTGCCGCGGCCGAACTCGCTGCGCCCGACTGGCGTGAGAAGGCGGTCTCGCTCGTGATGGCCGGCGGTTTGATCGGAGCGGTCGCAGGTCCCAACCTGGCCGCCGTTACGCGCACCTGGTTCGCGGTGCCTTTCGCGGGCGCCTACCTGGCATTGGCGGCGGTCGCGCTGTTGTCGATGGTGATGATGCAGTTCATCGACTTTCCTGCGCCGCCACCCAGGACGTCGGCGACAGGCGGCCGCTCCCTCGGCGAGATCGCGCGCCAGCCGGTATTCATCGTCGCAGCCGTGTCTGGAGCGCTCGGATTCGGCGTGATGAACCTGCTCATGGCAGCGACGCCGATTGCGATGCAGGTCTGCAGCCTGCCTTTCAACGACATCGCATTCGTCCTCGAATGGCATGTCATCGGTATGTTCGCGCCGGGCTTCTTCACCGGGCACCTGATACGTCGCGTGGGCGTGCTGCCGGTGATGGGCGCGGGCCTGGCGCTCAACCTTGGCTGCATTGCCGTGGCACTCTCTGGCGTCGACCTGCATCAGTTCCTGGTCGCGCTGTTCATGCTGGGCGTCGGCTGGAACTTCCTGTTCACGGGCAGCACGACGCTCTCGCTGTCGGCCTACACGGCCGAAGAGAGGGACCGGGCCCAGGGCGCGCTCAACTTCTGCGTTTTCGCGACGCTCGCGGTGAGTTCGTTCGCATCGGGCGTGCTGGTGACGACACAGGGCTGGCGTCTGCTGAACCTGGGCTCGCTGGTGCCGGTGGTGCTGACGGGCATTGCGCTGCTGTGGCTCGCGCGCCGCCAGCGCTCTGCGCCCGCCGCGGCAGCCTAAACCGCAGGAAAGCGCTCGACCATCCAACGCTGGAGCGTGTCGAATACCGAGGTGGGGTCGAGTTCGTTGAAGATCTCGTGATAGTGCGCCGGAAAGCAGGTGGTACTGACGATCGACGCGGGCGCCGCGGCCGCGAAGTCGCGGCTTCCGGCGGGGCTCACCAGGCGATCGTCACCGGCGTAGATCAGCAGCGTGGGCACATGCCAAGTGGAAGCCGCTGACTGGACGACGGCACCTTCGTCAGCGAGAAATCGGGCCAGCCGCGCGCCGATGCGGTCGTGGCACAGCGGATCGCTACGATACGCCGGAGCGACGGCGGGGTCGTGCGAGAGGTATTGGACGTCGAGGCCGTTGCCCACGCGCAAGTCCGGCGCCAGGCGTGAAAGCGTTGCGACGAGAAAGCGCTGGAATGCACTGAGTCCAGCGTCCAGCGCCGGTGACGACAGCACCAATGCATCGACGGGGCGCACATTGCGGGCCACGAAGCTCGCGGCGACGAGGCCGCCGAGGCTGTGTCCGAGCAACACAAGCGGCAAGCCCGGAAGGGCGGCTCGCGTGTCATCGACGACGAGCGCGAGATCGTCGACCAGTCGATTCGAAGTGGGCAGGCCGCCACGTGCACCGCTCGATGCGCCGTGCCCATGATGGTCTGCCGCGCGCGCTGCGAATCCCCAACCATTGAGTCGTTCGGCGACGCGCGCATGACGCCGGGCGTGTTCGCCAAGGCCGTGGACAAGGACCACGGCCGCTCTGGCACGGCCGGATTCCACGGGCCAGTCGTACAGCGCCAGCGTCTCGCCGCCGGGCGCCTGCAGCGTCTTTGGCGTCTTCAAGCCGCGACGGCGCGGGCGACCGGCAGGGCGGCGATGACCTCGGCCACGGCAGCCGTCAGCTTCTTTGCATAGGGCACGTGGAGGAACTCGTTGGGCCCGTGGGCATTGCTCTTCGGCCCCAGTACGCCGCAGACCATCATCTGGGCCTTCGGGAAGCCGACGCTGAGCATGTTCATCAGCGGAATCGTGCCGCCTTGCCCGATGTACCCGCAATCCGCGCCGAAGTGCGCACGCGAAGCGGCATTGAGCGCCGTCTCGAACCATGGCGCGGTGTCGGGCGCATTCCATCCGGTGGCCCCACCGCCGCCTTCGAAGGTGACCTTCGCCTGGTAGGGCGCGTTGTCCTCGAGCAGCGTCTTGAGTTGCTGCACGGCCTGATCGGCGTCGACCAGCGGAGGCAGGCGCAGGGAGAGCTTGAATGCGGTGTAGGGGCGCAGCACATTGCCCGCATCCTTCAGGGCGGGGAATCCCTCGGCTCCGGTGACCGAGAGCGTCGGCTTCCATGTGCGGTTGAGCAGGGCCTCGACGGGATCGGTGGTGGTCGGCAGCGCAAAGGTCGAGGAGCCGCCGCAATCGAAGTGCGCCCACGGAAAGCGCTTGTAGACCTCTTCGCCGAGGATGGCTGCCGTCGCCTTGGCCTGCGCCAGTCTTTCGGCGGGCACGGCGCAATGGAAGCTCTCGGGCAGGAGGCGGCCGGTCTTGCTGTCCTCGAGGCGGTCGAGCACCTGCCGCATGATGCGGAAGCTCGAGGGCACGAGGCCGGAGGCGTCGCCGGAGTGCACGCCCTCGGTGAGGATCTCGACCTTGAGCGTGCCGCTGGCCATGCCGCGCAGGGAGGTGGTGAGCCACAGCTGGTCGTAGTTGCCTGCGCCGGAATCCAGGCAGATGACGAGCGATACATCACCGAGGCGCGGGCGCAATGCGTCGACGTAGGGCAGCAGGTCGTAGGAGCCGGACTCTTCGCAGGTCTCGATCAGCCCGACGATGCGCGGATGCGCTGCGTCCTGTGCCTTGAGCGCTTGCAGTGCGGCGACGCTGGCATAGATGGCGTAGCCGTCGTCGGCGCCGCCGCGTCCATAGAGCAGGCCGTTTTCGTACTTGGGCGTCCAGGGGCCCAGGTCGTTGCGCCAGCCTGTGAACTCAGGCTGCTTGTCGAGGTGGCCGTACATCAGCACGGTTTCCTTCATGTCGGTGCCAGTGGCGGGCACTTCGAAGAAGAGCACGGGCGTGCGGCCTTCGAGCCGCACGATTTCCAGCTTGAGACCTTCGACCTTTTGGGCCTCGACCCAGGTAGCCGCATTGCGCAGCACGGTTTCAAGATAGCCGTGCTGCGCCCATTCCTTGTCGAAGCCGGGCGACTTGGCCGGGATGGCGATGTAGTCGGTGAGTTGCTTGACGATGTCGTTGTCCCACTTGGACGACACGTCGGACAGCGCACGCCCGGCGTCGAGCAGGCGGCCGGGCATTTCGCGGTGGAGGGGGGCGTTCATGAAGTTCTCCGCGGGGTTGGGGGAACGATGTTAGTGCGTATGGCCGGATCGTGCGCGGGGTGGCATGCGACCGGAGGATGCGATAAAAGGCATGCTTCGCCAATGCCGCCGAGGGACGCCATGACTGCGCACACCGAAGTTTCCAGCCCGATCGCGCTCGCGCAAGAAGGCATACGAGTTGGTATTGGCGGATGGACCTACGAGCCGTGGCGCAACAACTTCTTTCCGGCCGGCCTGCCTCATGCGCAGGAGTTGAGCTATGCAAGCCGGCAACTCACCGCCATTGAGGTGAACGGCACCTACTACAGCACTTTCAAGCCGACGACGTTCAAGAAGTGGCATGACGATACGCCCGACGGCTTCATGTTCTCTCTGAAGGCTTCGCGGTTCTCGACCAATCGAAAGCTGCTCGCGACGGCGGGCGATTCGATCAAGCGCTTTGTCGACAGCGGCATCGGGGAGCTCGACACCAAGCTGGGCCCGATCGTCTGGCAGTTCATGCCGACGAAGGTGTTCGATCCCGAGGATCTTGCGGGCTTTCTCGAACTGCTGCCGAGAAAAGAAGGCAGCCGCGCACTGCGGCACGTGCTGGACGTGCGGCATGAGAGTTTCCGTACGGCCGATTACCTGGCGCTTGCCCGCAAGCACGGCGTGGCCACGGTCTTCACTGACTCGGACAAGTTTCCATCGTTCGCGGATCTGACCGGCGACTTTGTCTATGCACGGCTCATGAACAGCGATGCGAAGTTCGAGAACGGCTACGCACCCAAGGCACTCGACGCGTGGGCAGAGGCCGCGAAGACGTGGGCGCGGGGCGGCACGCCCGCGTCACTGCCGCATGTCGAAGACGGCAAGGCGCAATCAACGACGGCGCGCGATGTCTTCATCTACTTCATCAATGGCGCAAAAGAAAAGGCACCGGCGGCTGCCGGTGCCTTGATCAAGAGACTGGGCTGAGCCGGAGTCAGGCTGCTGCTTGCAGGGTCGCTGCGGGCTTGCTGCCGGCAGGGGCCGCGCCGAAGCTGATCTCGCCGGAAAGCTGTCCGCCTTCCTCGACCACGATCTTGCCGTAGCGGATCTTGCCGGTGACCTTGCCGGTGGAATGGATCACGAGCTTTTCGCGCACCGTCAGGTTGCCGTCGAACAGGCCGCGGATTTCAGCGATGTCGATCTCCGCAGATCCCTTGAAGGCGCCTTGTTCGGCGATTTGCATCACGCGCGAATCCATGGTCGCTTCCACCAGGCCTTCGACAACCAGCGTGTCGCAATCCGTGATCTCGACGCCCTTGAGCTTGATGTTCGGGCCGACGGTGAGCTTGCTGCCGCCTTCCTTCGCCACGCTCGGAACGTTCGCCACGGCATTGGCAGCCTGGGTCGTGAGCGTGGAAGGGCTGACCGGCGTGCCGGAAAGATTGGTGCCGGAACCCATCAACGGCGCGGGGCGGGAGGTGAGATTTTCGGCATCGCGATCACGCTTGCCGAAGAAGGGGGACTGTGTGGCCAATGGGTAGCTCCTCGAAATCGCCTATCGTAAGAACGCCTCCACGCACCACGGCACTTCATTGCGAAAGAAGCGTAACTGAATAAATCGCGATTTCCATTTACTGGGAACTTTGGTGTTCTTGTTTCGAGGCATCGGCTTCGGTGTCGAGTCCGTCACTCCCACATCCAGACGGCGCGCCCTTGCGCAGCATCGTCGATCCGTGCAATGAAGCCGGCGGCCGTCGGTTCCGGCAGTGTGAAGGAGAAATGCACGAGACTGTCATGCCGTACCTCGTTGAGGGTGGCACCGACCGCAGTGATCTCGCGGCGGAGTGTTCCTTCGAACGCATACGGCACGGCGCAATGCAGCAAACGCTGCTGCACCAGGGGCTCCAGCGTGGCGCCGGCAAGCGCTTGCGCGATGCTGTCGGTGTACGCGCGAACGAGTCCGCCCGCTCCCAGCTTGGTGCCCCCGAAATAGCGCACGACGGTGGCCAGCACGCTTTCGAGATCGTGATGGCGAAGGACTTCGAGCATGGGACGTCCGGCCGTGCCGCCGGGCTCGCCGTCGTCGTTGGCGGCGGAGTGCCCGCCCGCCATGAGGGCCCAGCAGACGTGCGCAGCGCCAGGATGTTCGCTGCGCAGGGCATCGACCACAGCCTGCGCCGCAGCGCGATCGACCACCGGCTGCACGCACCCGATGAAGCGGCTCTTCTTGACGATCAGCTCGCTGTGAAGCGGCGCGGCGAGAGTGAACGGCATGGTGTGAGGCGCGGCCGCCGCCGATGGCTACCTATCGCGCTCGAACTTGAAGACAGCCGTGCTCGCGCGCGCGTTCGGCAACCAACGCACTTCGCTGCCGTCTTGAAGGCCGAAGGCATCGAGCACGCGAAGGCGATTCTTGCGCGCCAGCACTTCGAAGTCCTTGAAGGTTCCGACGCGGATGTTGGGTGTGTCGTACCACTGGTAGGGCAGGCGTCGCGTCACGGGCATGCGGCCGCGCGCGATGCTGATGCGATTGGGCCAATGCGCGAAGTTGGGGAAGGCGACGATGCCGATGCGCCCGACGCGCGCGGTTTCGCGCAGCATCACCTCGGCATTGCGCAGGTGCTGCAGCGTGTCGATCTGCAGCACGACGTCGAAGGACGCGTCGTCGAACATTGCGAGGCCTTCGTCGAGGTTGAGCTGGATCACGTCGACGCCTCGACGGACGCACTGCAGCACGTTGCCGTCGGCGATCTCGATGCCGTAGCCGGTGCAGCCTCGCTCTCGCTGCAGCAGATCGAGCAGTGCGCCGTCGCCGCAACCGAGGTCGAGCACGCGTGAACCCTCCGGCACGAGCCGCGCAATGAGTTGCTGGGTGTCCTGATCGCTCATGCCAGCGAGACTCCGGCGGAGGGCTTTGACACCGACGCATCCGGTGCTTCGGTGATGCGGTCGAAATAAGAGCGCACCACGCTCATGTAGCGCACGTCGTCGAGCAGGAACGCATCGTGTCCGTGCGGTGCATCGATTTCCGCGTAGCTCACGTTGCGGCTGTTGTCCAGCAGGGCCTTGACGATCTCGCGGCTGCGTGCCGGCGAGAAGCGCCAGTCCGTGGTGAAGCTCACGAGCAGGAACTTGGCCTTCGCGCGTGCCAACGCCGTGCGAAGGTCGCCGCCGTGCTCGCGCGCGGGGTCGAAATAGTCGAGTGCACGTGTGATGAGCAGGTAGGTGTTGGCGTCGAAATACTCGCTGAACTTGTCGCCGTTGTAGCGCAGGTAACTCTCGATCTGGAACTCGACTTCCTGTGTCGAATAGAGGAAGTCCGTGTTGTCCGCCGCGCCCTCGACCGCGGTGCGCAGTGCACGGCCGAACTTCTCGTTCATCAGGTCGTCGCTCTGGTAAGTGATGTGGCCGATCATGCGGGCGATCCGCAGGCCCCGCTTGGGGATCACGCCATGCTCGTAGAAATGGCCTCCGTTGAAGTCGGGGTCCGTCACGATCGCGCGGCGTGCGACTTCATTGAATGCGATGTTCTGGGCCGTGAGGCTGGGCGCGCTGGCGACCACTACGGCGTGCTGCACGCGATCAGGATATTGCAGGGTCCAGGACAGTGCCTGCATGCCGCCGAGGCTGCCGCCCATCACGGCCGCGAGTCTTCGGATGCCGAGGGCGTCGAGCAGGGCAGCTTGCGCATTGACCCAGTCCTCGACTGTCACCACGGGAAAGTCGGCGCCGTACGCACGGCCTGTGGAGGGGTTGATGTGCATCGGGCCCGTCGAGCCGAAACACGAGCCGAGGTTGTTGATGCCGATGACGAAGAACCGATCGGTGTCCACGGGCTTGCCCGGGCCGATCATGTTGTCCCACCAGCCCTCCGATTTCTCCTGCCCCGCGTACACGCCGGCGACGTGGTGCGAGGCATTCAGCGCATGGCAGACCAGCACCGCGTTGCTGCGCTCCTCATTGAGTTCGCCGTAGGTCTCGAACGCGAGCGTGTAGTCGCTGATCGAAGCGCCGCTGGTGAGGGCCAGCGGACCGGCGAAATGCATCGATTGCGGAGTGACGACGAACGACATGAATGAAAAGACCCGGCCTCGCCAAAAACGAGCCGGGTCCGGCATCCGTCTTTAGCTGCATTTGTTAAGCGCCCGCAAGCTGGAGCAAATCGGCGCGTCGGGGAAGTATATGCCGGTCAACCCCAGCCGATCAACGCGACCACGCCGAGGACCATGAAGATCGCGGCGGAGATGCCGTGTACCAACTTGATGGGGACACGCTTCACGATGCGTTCGCCGAGCCATACCACCGGCGCGTTGGCCAGCATCATGCCGAGCGTGGTGCCGAGGACGACCCATGCATAGGCGTCGACGTAGCGGGCGGCGAGCATCACGGTGGCGATCTGTGTCTTGTCGCCCATCTCCGCGAGAAAGAATGCGATGACGGTGGTGCCAAACACGCCGAAGCGCGATGACTTGGGCAACTCATCGTCGTCGAGCTTGTCTGGAATCAGCATCCAGAGCGCCATTGCGATGAATGAGCCCCCAAGGATCCATCGCAGGACGACGGGGCCGAGGAAATGGGTCACCCAGTTGCCGACGGCGCCCGCGAGCGCGTGGTTCAGGACCGTGGCAGCAAAGATGCCCAGGACGATGGGCCAGGGCTTGCGAAATCGCGCCGCGAGCACGAGAGAAAGCAGTTGGGTCTTGTCACCCATTTCGGCGAGCGCGACCACGCCGGTTGCAACGAAAAATGCTTCCATGAAAAAGGGATTTCCTACGGCCGAAGGACGCAATTGACCGCACGACACCTTCGGCCGAATCCCGAAGTCGCGCGGTCAAAGGTCTCGCCAGGCTGGACACTGTCTGCGCCATGTCTTGCACGGGGCAAGACAAGTCTGTTGACGCAAACCCTTCTCACGATGGAAGGCGGCTACTCCCCAATGACTCCCGGATTGTAAGGCGTCGGCGAGCGCGTTTGTAAGCGTGCGCCAACTCCAACAATTTTTCGGGGGCGGCGGGGGAGGGGGCAAATTCCTACTTGCAGTTGACGTATTTCACCCATAATGCACGAGCCTTCCTCCAAATTCTGGAGGTGGGGATTCGGTGATCGGACAGTTTCGCGCAACTCGGCGGATTTTTCCTTTGGGTGGTGCTCTCGGGACTCCATCGCTTTTCTTGATGTGTTTATAGGAGTCCCTTGATGGGCAACAAACTGTACGTCGGTAACCTGCCTTACTCGGTACGTGACGGTGATCTCGAGCAGGCCTTCGGGCAATTCGGTGCCGTGACGAGCGCCAAGGTCATGATGGAGCGCGACACAGGTCGCTCCAAGGGCTTTGGCTTCGTTGAAATGGGTAGCGATGCGGAAGCACAAGCAGCCATCAATGGCATGAACGGCCAGCCCTTGGGCGGCCGCAGCGTGGTCGTGAATGAAGCTCGCCCGATGGAAGCGCGTCCCCCGCGCAGCGGTGGCGGCGGCTACGGCGGCGGCGGTGGATACGGTGGTGGCGGCGGTGGATATGGCGGCGGAGGCGGCGGCTACGGTGGTGGCGGCGGCGGTCGAAGCGGCGGCGGCGGTGGCTACGGTGGTGGTGGTCGCAGCGGCGGCGGCGGTGGCGACGGCGGTTTTCGCAGCCCCTATGGTGCGGGCCCACGTGGCGGCGGCGGCGGTGGTCGCGGCGGCTATGGCGGCGGCAATGGCGGCAACAGCGGCTATTGAACTTTCACGCGAATCAAACGCAAGAGAAGAGGCTCCTTTGGGAGCCTTTTTTCATGGTCCGGCGCAGGCGGTGCCGACTTGAATCACTCTCCGGCCCGCTTCTTTCGCCCTCGGCCTTTGACTGCTCGGTCGAATACGGCGTTGGGGAGCAAGCGCATGATCTTCGCAACGACGCCCATCTGCCAGGGGATCACGCGATAGCTCGTGCCCGCGTCGATGGCTCGAAACGCCTGGGTTGCGAATTCGTCAGGCGTCATCATGAAGGGCATGCTGTAGCGATTGCCTTGAGTCAAGGGTGTGTCGACATAGCCCGGGCTGATCGTCACGACCTGGATGCCGCTCCGGGCCAGCTCGCCCCGCAGGCTCTCGCAGTAGGCGACAACGCCGGCCTTGCTCGCGCAGTACGCCCCATGACCTGGGAGGCCGCGGATCGCCGCAACGCTTCCGATGCCGACGAGCCGGCCACTCCCCCGCGCCTGCATGGCGCCGATGAAAGGGTGGAAGGTGGCCGCGAGTCCGATGTTGTTCGTCGCGAAGGTATGCGCCAGCACGTCGAGGTCCCCGCGTTCGGCGGTGTCCATCCCGACGCTGATACCGGCGTTGGCGATGACCACATCGGGCACACCCTGACTCTCGATACAGCTTGCACCGGCGGCCACGATGCTGTCGATCACGGCGACATCGGCGCCGTAGACCCGGTAGCGTGCGGGATCGAGTTGCCGATTGGCCGCCCACGCCTCGATCTCCGCCGTACGACGCGCAGCAAGCGCGAGCGCGTAGCCTGCAACGTAGAAGCGCATTGCGAGCGCCTGGCCAATGCCACTCGAGGCACCCGTGATGAAAACGAGGGGCCTGGCGGGCGTTCGTTCTTGAAGGATGTCGTTGGTCAGCGCTTTGCTCCCGGCGCGATAGGGCGCGGCATGAGCACGCCATGGACGCGTCCCTTGAGATCGGCGACGCCCGTGATGCTGTCGTAGTCCAGCGAATCGGCGGTGAACTGGTCGGTTCCGCGTATCAGCGTGACTGGCTTGTGGGACTTGACGCGCTCGCTGTCCAGGAATGCATGCAGGAAGTCGCCGCGAAACTCCAATCGCGGTGCCACCTTGCCGTTGGCGGCCGACGCAGCATCACGAATGATCACGGCGTTTCCGAAAAGCTGGATTTCGGTTCCATCGCCGTTGGACAGGCCGCGGTTTGCGGAACCGTGGGTAACAAGGCCTTGGTCGGAAATGGCGCGCCATCGCACATCGTCGACTTCGAGCGTATCGGTATCCGGGTAGTGACGACCTTCCTTGCCGAACATTTCGCTGCGCAACTCGCCATTCGGGAGGAAATTCTTGACCACGAAGCCGCGCATGAAGAAATCGGGTTCGTGCGTCGGTGCTTCCACGGGCGCCGGTGCCGTGAGCTTGGGCGCGCTGCGCACCAGCCAGTAGGTGCCCAGGGCGAGCGCCGCGGTGAGGATGAGTGGAAGGTAGATTGTTGCGCGATCAATACCGATGCGCAGCAGGCGCCAGGCCGACTTCATGCGGGCAGGCCCCGCGCACCGTCCAGCAACCGGCGGTAGTGACCGCCGGCTGTCAGCAACAGGTCGCAGAACTCGCGTGCGGCACCGTCGCCACCCCGAGCAGCCGTCACATGCTGTGCGATGGCACGGACCTCGGTGTGAGCGTTGGCAGGTGCAGCGGCGAAGGCCACGCGCGACAGCACCGGGAGGTCGGGCCAATCGTCTCCGATGGCGGCGGCCTGCGTCCACTTGAGGCCCAGCAGTGCGAGCATGGCCTCGGCCGCCGGCAGCTTGTCCTCGGTGCCGTAGCGCACATGTTCGATCCCGAGCGCCGTGAGCCGTACGCGCAGCGGCTTTGAATCGCGTCCGGTGATGACCGCTGGGGTGATGCCCGCCATGCGAAGCAGCTTGAGTCCGTAGCCGTCCAGGATGCTGAAGCGCTTGAGCGTTTCGCCGTGCTCGCTGAAATAGACACCGCCATCGGTCAACACGCCGTCGACGTCGAAGAACGCGACCCGGACGTCCTGTGCGGCTAGCAAGGTCTCCGCCTTGAATTCGATGGGCATCAAATGACCTTCGCGCGCATCAGGTCGTTGATGGTGAGCGCGCCGATGAGGACACCGGAAGCATCAACCACCAGCACGCTCGTGATGCGGTGCTGCTCCATCAACTCGGCGGCTTCGGCCGCGAGCGCCTCGGCGCGCAATGTGCGCGGACCGACGTGCATCACGTCGCCTGCGGTCAGGGCCCGCAGGTCGGCGCCTGTCTCGACCTGCCGGCGCAGGTCGCCGTCCGTGAAGATGCCGATGGCCCGACCGGCCGGATCGACCACGGCGGTGGCGCCCAATCCTTTTGCGCTCATCTCGCGCATCAGTTCGCTCAGGCTCGCGGCGGGTCCGACGCGCGGCACGGCATCGCCAGAGCGCATGACGTCACCGACGTGCGTCAGGAGCTTGCGTCCCAGCGCGCCGCCGGGGTGCGAACGCGCGAAGTCTTCGGTGCCGAATCCGCGTGCATCGAGCAAGGCGACAGCAAGCGCGTCGCCGAGGGCCATCTGCGCCGTCGTGCTGGCAGTCGGCGCAAGATTGAGAGGACAGGCTTCCTTCTCGACGCCGCTGTCGAGGACGATGTCCGCATGGCGCGCCAGCGTGGAATCGGCGCCGCCGGTCATGGCAATCAGGGGCACGCCCTGGCGCTTGACGACCGGCAGGATGACGGTGAGTTCCTCGACCTCGCCGCTGTTGGAGATCGCAAGCACGAGATCGACCGCCTTGATCATGCCGAGGTCGCCATGGCTGGCTTCGGCCGGATGCACGAACATGGCCGGCGTGCCGGTCGATGCGAGCGTGGCGGCGATCTTGCGGCCTACGTGACCGCTCTTGCCCATGCCCATGACGACGACGCGTCCGCGCACATCGAGGATCTTGCGAACTGCCTCCACGAAGCTCGGCCCGACGCGCTGCTTGAGGCCGAGCACGGCTGCTGCTTCGATATCGAAGGTGATACGCGCCCGCGCGAGCATTGCGGCGGGTTCGGCCGTCGGGGCCTGGTCGGGGCGGGAACTCATCGACGGATTTTATCGGGCAGGGCCGGCCGACACACATGGGGCGGGAGCGACGGGGAACATTCAGTAGCATCGGGCCATGTCGTCACTCGATCTCACGTTGATGTACCTGCTTGCTGCGGTGATCGGCGTGGTGATCTGCCGGTTCTTCAAGTTGCCGCCCATGCTGGGCTATCTGTCGGCCGGCGTGCTGATCGGACCGCACGCGTTTGCGCTGGCCCAGAACTCCGAGGGCATCCAGCATCTGGGCGAATTCGGCGTCGTCTTCCTGATGTTCGTGATCGGCCTGGAGTTCAGCTTGCCCAAGCTGCGCACCATGCGCAAGCACGTGTTCGGGCTGGGGCTCCTGCAGGTAATGCTGACGATCTCGATCGCGACCGGCGGTGCATTGCTGATCTCTTCCTGGCTGCCGGCCGGCTGGCGTTTGGGGTGGCAGACGGCATTCGTGCTGTCCGGCGCGCTCACCATGAGCAGCACCGCGATCGTCGTGAAATTGATGGCCGAGCGCCTGGAACTCGACAGCGAGCACGGCAAGCGCGTGATGGGCGTGCTGCTGTTCCAGGACCTCGCGGTGGTGCCATTGCTGGTGCTGATCCCGGCACTTGGCGCGCCGCCGGAAGCCTTGCTGAAGGCACTGGGTGTCGCGCTTCTGAAGGCCACGTTCCTGATTGCGGTCCTGCTCTATGGCGGACCCCGGGTGATGCGCTGGTGGCTGACGCTGGTCGCGCGCCGCCGCAGCGAGGAGCTCTTCATGCTCAACCTGCTGCTGGTCACGCTCGGCCTGGCGTGGCTGACCGAGCTTGCCGGCCTGAGCCTGGCGCTCGGCGCCTTCGTTGCCGGCATGCTGGTCTCGGAGACCGAGTTCAAGCACCAGGTCGAAACCGACATCCGGCCCTTCCACGACGTCCTGCTCGGGCTCTTCTTCATTACGATCGGTATGTCGCTGGATTGGCACATCGTCTTCGAGCGCTGGGCCCTTGTCGCGGTGCTGCTGCTGTTGCCCCTCGCATTCAAGCTGATGTTGGTGACCGTGCTGGCCCGCCTGCTCGGCGCAACGATGGGCGTCTCGCTGCGCACGGGCCTCTACCTCGCGCAGGCCGGCGAGTTCGGCTTTGTCCTGCTGAACTTGGCCCAGGGGAAGAATCTTCTGCCGCAATGGCTGCTGAATCCGGTGCTGGCCTCGATGGTGCTGTCGATGCTCTCAACGCCTTTCATCATCATGTACAGCAACCGCATCGTGCGAAAGCTGGTGGCAAGCGACTGGCTCCAGCAGTCGCTGCAGATGACGACGATCGCGAGAAAGACGATCAACACCGCGAAGCACGTGATCATCTGCGGCTATGGGCGCTGCGGGCAGAACCTGGCCCGCGTGCTGGAACGCGAAGGCATTCCCTACCTGGCGCTGGACCTGGATCCGGACCGCGTCCGCCAAGCCACGGCGGCCGGCGATTCGGTGGTCTTCGGCGACGCCGCACGTCTGCAGGCGCTGATGGCCTCCGGCCTGGCGCGCGCCAGCGCGGTCGTAGTGACGTACCAGGACGTGCCGGGCGCACTCAAGGTGCTGGCCAACACCCGCGCGCACGCGCCGCAGGTGCCCGTCATCGTGCGCACGCAGGACGATCGCGATCTCGAGAAACTTCAGGCCGCCGGCGCGACGGAAGTGGTGCCTGAGGCGATCGAGGGTTCGCTGATGCTGGCCAGCCACGCCTTGGCGCTTGTCGGCGTGCCGATGCGGCGCGTGATCCGGGTGGTGCAGGACCAGCGGGACGCTCGCTACAACCTGCTGCGCGGCTACTTCCACGGCGCCGACGACGACAACGCTGACGAACTCGACCACGAGCGCCTCAATACATTCACGCTGTCTGGCGGCGCGCGCGCGATCGGTCAGCCGCTGGCCCGGCTGGCGCTCCAGGCCCTGGGTGTGCGCGTCGCAAGCCTGCGTCGGCGCGATGGCAAGGCCGCAGACGCCACCGACGACACGGTGCTAGCGGACGGCGATACGCTGGTGCTGTCCGGCAAGCCCGGCGCGCTGGCCATGGCGATCGACAAGCTTCAGAAGGGCTGAGCGGGATCAGTTGATCAGCGTCGGATTCCGCTTTTCTTCCTCGATCTGCTGTTGGCGTCGAACGGCTTCGCACTGGGCGTGCGATCTGAAATCGGCCTTGGCGCACTGCGCGGCCATGCACTGGGCGCGAGCGATGAAGTTCAGGCCGGCACAAAGCGACTGCGGGCTCGCCAGTGGGACGGGGTCGGGCGGTGGCGGCTGCGCAGGTTCCGACGCCGGTGTCGCAACAGGTTGGGGCGACACCGCCACTGGCGCCGCCGCCTTGCGAGGCTTGGCGGGCGTTGCGGCGGGTTTCACGGGCGCGGGGGGCGACTCTTCCACCGGAGGCGCTTCGGTGACCACGGGTGCGGGCTCGGCCGCTTGCACGATGGGTGGAGGAGGCGCCGCAGGCTCGGCGGGCGCCGGTACCGGCACCGCGACCTCCTTCGCAACGGCAGGCACCGCCGAGTTCCGGGCGTTGTAGACGTAGCCCCAGCCGGCAGCGACGGCGGCGACCACCGCTATCACCAGGCCCCACGTACCGAGTCGACTTGCAAGGGACTGGGGCTTGCCGGCCACGCTTCTCGAACGCGAGGAACGCCTGGACGCAGACCGACGGGCGCTTCGGGCCAGGGACGACGAGGAGGGCGAAGCGGGCAGGGGGGGCGGCAATCCTCTCCGGGCGCGGGAGACCACATCAGCCGCCCCGGCGACCGCCGTTGCGGGGATGGCGCGGTTGAATAGCCCCTCGGGAGCGAGGTCAGGGTGATACGCCATGCGCTGGGTCGCAGGCCACTCTTCCTCAATGCCCGGCAGTGTGTCGGCAGGCTCCGCGACCTCGATGGCGCCAGCGGCCACCGCAGGGGCGACAGCGGCCTTCAGCCGCCGTCCGCACCCCTTGCAGAACTTGCTGTTCTCGTCACGGTTTGCCGTTTGGCATTCAGCGCAGACCACCGCGATGCAACCCGTCGTCAGGTCACCGCGACGCGCTTGGGCTTGTTCACCATGCGCCTGGCGATGACAGCGCCCAATCCCATCGTCAGTTCGAGGGCGAGATTCGGCTGCCGATTCGACATCTCGGCGAACCGGATGGCGGTGAGTCTCCAGACGCGGGCCGAGCCCGTCGCGACGACATTGGCCGAACGCGGCAGCCGGGAGAAGAACGCGCCTTCACCGACCACCGATCCGGGATTGAGGATGGCCAGTTGCATCTGGCCCCTGTCACCGATGAGGTGGACGCTGAGCGCGCCACTTTCGATGAAGAAGAGCGTTCGGTCGTTCGCGCCCTGGTCGATCAAGACCTGGCCCGCCGACAGGTCGAAGGGTTGCAGATAGCTCGCCAGAGTTTCCCATTGCTGGGCGTTGAGCGCTGGCGCAAAGGCGTCATAGCTGGTGTTTTGCGCGATGGCGCGGCAAAGATCCTGAATGCTGGATGACATTGATGTAAGCCCTTGCTGTGGGTCGAGTATCTGCGAAACTGAAAATGAGTGGTGACACATATCACACAAACTCACATTTTCAGCTCATTTGCCGATGCAGAAGCGGGAAAAGATCACGCCCAGCAGGTCGTCGGCGCCGAACTCGCCGGTGATTTCATTGAGCGCGTTCTGAGCAAGGCGCAGTTCTTCGGCCAGCAGATCCAGGGCCTGGGCCTGCGCAGCCAGGTGCTCCGCCGCGATGGCAAGGTGATGACCGACCCGCGACAGCGCCTGGACGTGACGCGCCCTCGCGAGGTAAACGCCTTCGGGCACGGACTGCCAGCCCGCCACTTCGAGCAACCGGCTTCGCAGCGCCTCGATGCCGAAACCGGTCCGGGCGGAAAGACTGATCCCGGCGCTCGGGCTCGGGTTTGCGCCTGGCACCGCATCCAGCTTGCTCCAGATGTCGATCACAGGCACGCTCGGAGGCAGTTTGGTCGTCAGGACGCCCGCGATCTCGTCGTCTGCCTGCACGTACTCCGTCGAGGCAGTCCGCGTCAGATCGTGCAGGAACAACACCGCGTCCGCGCCTTCGATCTGTCCCCAAGCGCGGGCGATTCCGATCTGCTCGACTTCATCGACGCTGTCGCGCAAGCCGGCCGTATCGACCACATGGAGCGGGACGCCGTGGATCTGGATGGTTTGCGACACGACGTCGCGCGTGGTGCCCGCGACAGAACTCACGATGGCCAGTTCCGCACCGGCCAGGGCATTGAGCAGGGAACTCTTGCCTGCGTTAGGTTGCCCAGCGATCACGACTTTGATGCCTTCTCGCAACAAAGCGCCCTGGCGAGCGCGCTGCTGCACCGCGTCAAGTTGCACCTTCAACGCAGCCAGTTGGCCGACGGCGTCGGCCTCCTGGAGGAAATCGATCTCCTCGTCGGGAAAATCGAGTGTTGCTTCGACGAGCATTCGCAAGCGCACCAACGCATCGAGCAACGTATGGATTTCCTGCGAGAACGCTCCGGAGAGCGAGCGCCCGGCACTGCGCGCCGCGGCTTCCGTGCTGGCGTCGATCAGGTCGGCGATCGCCTCGGCCTGGGCCAGATCGATCTTTCCATTGAGGAAGGCACGCTGGCTGAACTCTCCCGGTTCAGCCACGCGCAATCCGGCCAGCCGGCATTGGCCGCTGGCGGGGTCGATTTCTTCGGCCGCCTCGAGGCAGCGTGCGAGCAGCAATTGCAGCACCACCGTACCGCCGTGCGCTTGTAGTTCGAACACGTCCTCCCCAGTGAAGGAATGAGGCGCGGGAAAGTGGATGGCCAATCCGTGGTCGATCGGCACGCCCTCCGCATCGCGAAAGGGAAGGTAGGTGGCCTCGCGCGGCTTCAGCGGGCGCGCGCAGATGGCGTCGATGAGGGGCGCCATCTGCGCACCGGACACCCGCACGATGCCGACGGCCCCCCGGCCGGAAGCCGTGGCGATGGCAACGATCGGATCGGCGGGGCGCGCGAGCATGGCGAGGATTCTTCCAGCAAAAAGGGCCGCTTTCGCGGCCCCTCGTTACGGTGTCGGCGTTGACGCCTACTTCTTGCCAAGCACGCCCAGGCGCTTGTTGATGAACCACTGCTGCGCGATCGACAGCACGTTGTTGGTGATCCAGTACAGCACCAGGCCAGCCGGGAAGAAGATGAACATCACGCTGAACGCGAGCGGCATGATCCACATCAGCTTGGCCTGCATCGGGTCCGGCGGCGTGGGGTTGAGCCAGGTCTGGAACAACGAGGTCGCAGTCATCACCACCGGCAGGATGAACCAGGGGTCGGGTGCCGAAAGGTCCTGGATCCAGAGAATCCACGGTGCATGGCGCATCTCGACGGACGACAGAAGCACCCAGTAGAGCGCGATGAACACAGGGATCTGGATCACGATCGGGAAGCAGCCGCCCATCGGGTTGACCTTTTCCTCGCGATAGATCCGCATCATCTCCTGCTGCATTTCCTGCGGCTTGTCCTTGAGCCGCTCGCGCATTTCCATGATCTTGGGGTTGATGGCCTTCATCTTGGCCATGCTTGCGTAGGCCTTGGCGTTGAGCCAGTAGAAGGCGGCCTTCAGCAGAACCACCAGGGCCACGATCGACCAGCCCCAGTTGCCAAGGATGCCGTGCAGTTGGTTGAGCAGCCAGTACAGCGGCTTGGAGATGATCGCAAAGATGCCGTAGTCCTTGACCAGGTCGAGACCGGGAGCGAGCACCTCCAGCTTCTTCTCTTCCTCGGGACCGGCGAAGAGATTGCTCTCGATGGTCTGCGCCGCGCCGGGCGCCAGCTTTGGCACCTGCAGCACCATGGCCACCGAGAACAGGTTGTTGCCGAGATCCGCCACGCGGAACTCGCGCTTGATGCTCTCGCTGCCCGGCACATTGAGCAGCCAGGCCGACACGAAATAGTGCTGGACCATGGCGACCCAGCCGTCGTTGGCAGGAGCCGGCAACTCGACCTTGCCCTTGGCGATATCGGTGAAGGCGATCTTCTGGAACTTCTTCTGCTCCGTGTAGATGGCCGGACCGGTAAAGGTGTTGGTGCCGAACATCGTGCCCGCAGCGACGGTGCCGTGCCGCACGAACTGCAGATAGAGCTGCGCATCACGCGGCTGGTCGCTGACGTTGACGATCTGGTGCTTGACGTGGATCGAATAGTCGCCGCGCTGGAATACGTAGGTCTTGACGTATTTCATGCCACCCACCGGCTGCGATTCGAAGACGACTTCGAGCGTGTTCTGCCCGTCGGCCAGTTGGCGAGGTCCCGGACGCGCCGTCATCAGGCTCAGGTGATTGGGGAAGCGATCGCCGGTGTCCACGGTGTTCAGCAGGCCCGTCTGGGCGACGTAGCGGGTCGCGGGCGAGCCGTTCTCCATCAGGGTCACAGGCCTGAGTTCGTTCTCCGCGACCGGAAGACCGAAGAGGCGCCGCACCCACTCGACCAGCCCGTGGTTGTTGGTCTGGTCGACGAATTTGAGCAATTGCAGTTCGGAAAGGGTGCCGCCTTCTCCGTCGATCACCGCCTTGAACACGTCGGTGGAGACCGTGATCTTTTCTCCGATCGCCGGAGCAGCGGCTTGTGCGGGCAGCGAGCCACTTGCAGGCACGCCTGCGGCGGCAGGGACGCCGTTGTTGGAGCTTGCGGCCGGTGCGACCGGTGGGTTGGCAGGCGCAGCCGTCTTCGTCGAGGGAAGGAAAGTCGGCTTATGGCCGTTGTAGACCTGCCATTGGTCCCACAGCAGCACCAGCGAGAAGCCAAAAATCACCCACAGGATGGTGCGGCGGATATCGTTCATGAAGAAGACTTCTTGTCGTCGGAAGAGAGAAAGGCAAACAGCGAACCCGATCGCGAGGTCGGGTGTTGTGCCTTGGGAGGAACCGGATCATGCCCGCCTTGGCACCAGGGCTGGCATCGAGCGATCCGGCGCAGCGTGAGATAGCTGCCGGCTGCGGCGCCGTGCTGCTCAAGCGCGGCGATGGCGTAAACGGAACAAGTGGGCTCGAAACGGCAGGACTGGCCAAGCCAGGGGCTCAGCAATAGTCGGTACGCCTTCACGAGGCCAATCAACAGGCGGTTCATCATGCGCGCGCCACGGCGGCCCGCTCAAGCAATTGCTGGAGTTCGGCCCTGACGGCGGCCTTGAGCTTGTCGGACACCGCGCTGACGAACTCCTTGCGATCGAAGCCGGCGCGAAGGCGCACGACATGCGCGGCCTGCGGCAATGAAGCTTCGGACGCGCCTGCGCTCACGGAATAGATCTGGCGTTTGATCGCGTTGCGGGTGACCGCACGGCGGGCCCAGCGTTTGGGAACCATGGCTCCAACCCAAACCTCCTGTTCGTTGAACAGGGGCGCGACGCCGGACGAGACGTCCAGCGCACAGCGATGCAGTGCAAAGTGGGCGGTGCGCGCCACGGTGGCACCTGCGAGTACGGCCTGGAATTGCGCGCGGGTCTTGAGCCGCTGCATGGAAGCCAACCGCAAGGCGCCGTCAGGATGTGATGGCGGCTGCGATTCGACTGGCAACGGTGCTGGCGTGCCGATTAGACGGCGAGACGCTTGCGGCCCTTGGCGCGGCGAGCGTTGATGACGGCGCGGCCGCCACGGGTCTTCATGCGGACCAGAAAGCCGTGGGTACGGGCGCGGCGGACTTTGGATGCTTGGTAAGTGCGTTTCATGATGATTTTCCTGATTCACCGGCTGGCCGGCGTTTGAGCCTCTCGGCCCGGAAGGCCATTGGCGACCTTGGTTTTCCCCGGGAGATCCGAGAGATACCCCGAAACACACAAAGAGGTTTTCAGGGAAACCCGCGATTATCGCAAACATTCTTGCAGGCGACAATCCCGCGAGGATTCCGCACCCATTCGACCCCCGTTGAATTGGGTGTGGATAAGTTTTTGACAAGTTAGAATCTACGGCGCATCGCGGCGCGACTATCCACAACACAAACACGAGAGATGGCTGAGGGACAAACCACTTTTCAGAGCACCCATGGCGGGTGACGGCGTCGGTGACAGCCTTTGGCAAGCCTGCGTCGATCAACTCGCGCAGGAGTTGTCCGAACAGCAGTTCAACACATGGATCAAGCCGCTGACCGCCAAGGTCGCGGACGATCTTTCGCGGGTTACGGTCTTCGTTGCCAACCGCTTCAAGCTGGACTGGATCCGGGCTCAATACGCCGGCAAGATCGCTGCCATGGCCGAAAAGCTATATGGCCAGCCAGTACTCATAGAGTTAGCGCTTGCTCCTCGGGAAATCGTTAGTCGGCCTGTTTCGATGGCCGTCGTTTCCGAGACCGATGTGCCGCGCGAGATGGTCAGTCCGGGCGAGGACATCTCCGCTTCGGCATTCAAGAATCGCCTGAACGCGGGACTCACTTTCGAGACCCTGGTCGAGGGCACTGCCAACCGCATGGCGCGCGCAGCGGCCATGCACGTGGCGGGCATGCCGGGGCATCTCTACAACCCGCTGTTCATCTATGGCGGCGTCGGTCTGGGCAAGACCCACTTGATGCACGCGGTGGGCAACCGGCTGCTGGCGGACCGCCCCGATTCGAAAGTTCTCTACATCCACGCGGAGCAATTTGTATCCGATGTGGTCAAAGCATATCAGCGCAAGACTTTCGACGAGTTCAAGGAGCGCTATCACTCGCTCGATCTGCTGCTGATCGACGATGTGCAGTTCTTCGCCAACAAGGACCGGACGCAGGAAGAATTCTTCAACGCCTTCGAAGCGCTGCTCGCCAAGAAGTCGCACATCGTGATGACGAGCGACACCTATCCGAAGGGTCTGGCTGACATCCACGAGCGTCTGGTGTCGCGCTTCGATTCCGGTCTGACGGTCGCAATCGAGCCGCCCGAGCTCGAAATGCGCGTTGCGATCCTGATCAACAAGGCGCGCGCCGAGAGCGCCGAGATGCCCGAGGAGGTCGCCTTCTTCGTGGCGAAGAACGTCCGATCGAACGTGCGCGAACTCGAAGGCGCACTGCGCAAGATCCTGGCGTATTCGCGCTTCAACCAGAAGGAAATCTCGATCGCCCTCGCACGCGAGGCGCTGCGCGACCTCCTGTCGATCCAGAACCGCCAGATCTCGGTCGAGAACATCCAGAAGACGGTGGCCGACTACTACAAGATCAAGGTCGCCGACATGTACTCCAAGAAGCGCCCGGCATCGATCGCCCGGCCGCGCCAGATCGCCATGTACCTCGCCAAGGAACTGACCCAGAAGAGCCTGCCGGAAATCGGTGAGTTGTTCGGCGGGCGCGATCACACCACCGTCCTGCATGCGGTCCGGAAGATTTCAGGCGAGCGGCAACAGCTCACCGAACTCAACCAACAATTGCACGTCCTGGAGCAAACCCTCAAGGGCTGAAGCATGAAGGCGCTAATCAGGTTCGTCGAAGGCTGTCAAGGGACAACTCTGTGACCAGTTGCTGCACAAGGCAGCGCTTGTCCACAGGCCAGGCGCGCAACCCGAAGTTGTTCGCTCTGTCGCGACACCACCGGAGCGCGGCTACGCACAGCCGGCGGGATACCGCAAACGCTTGTCACGAAAGCGGAAAATCGACCTGTCCACAGGGCAGTGCGTCCCTTATCTACTACTACTAAATTGAATTAGAGAAATAAAGGAAGAGGTAAGACATGATCGTTTTGAAGGCAACACAAGACAAAGTCCTCGCGGCGCTGCAGTCGGTGGCCGGGATCGTGGAACGGCGCCATACGCTGCCGATCCTGGCCAATGTGCTCATTCGCAAGACAGGCGGCCAGTTGCAGCTCACCACCAGCGATCTCGAGATCCAGATTCGTACGCATGCCGAGCTCGGTGGCGACGAGGGCAACTTCACGACGACCATCGGCGCACGCAAGCTGATCGACATCCTGCGCACGATGCCGTCCGACCAGACGGTGAGCCTCGAATCCAGCGCGAGCAAGCTGGTGCTCAAGGGTGGGAAGAGCCGCTTCACCCTGCAGTCGCTCCCGGCCGAGGACTTTCCGCTGGTGCAGGAATCCGCCAACTTCGGCCCTGTCTTCAGCGTGCCGCAGAAGACGCTCAAGGACCTGTTGAGCCAGGTGTCCTTCGCCATGGCGGTGCACGACATCCGCTACTACCTCAACGGGATACTCTTCGTCGCCGAAGGCAAGCAACTCAGCCTGGTGGCGACCGATGGCCATCGGCTGGCCTATGCATCCGCCACGCTCGACGTCGAGGTGCCGCGCCAGGAAGTCATCCTGCCGCGCAAGACCGTGCTCGAAATGCAGCGCCTGCTGTCGGATGCCGAGGGTGCGATCGAAATGCAGTTTGCGAACAACCAGGCCAAGTTCAGCTTCGGCGGCATGGAATTCGTCACCAAGCTGGTCGAAGGCAAGTTCCCGGACTACAACCGCGTGATCCCGAAGAACCACAAGAACACGGTGACGCTGGGTCGCGCGCCGCTTCTGGCCAGCCTGCAGCGCACCGCGATCCTGACCAGCGAGAAGTTCAAGGGCGTGCGGCTCAACATCGAGCCGGGGACCTTGCGCATCGCGTCGAACAACGCCGAGCAGGAAGAAGCGCAGGATGAGCTCGACATCGACTACGGCGGTGATGCCATCGAGATCGGCTTCAACGTGACCTACCTGATCGACGCGCTCGCCAACATGAGCCAGGACATGGTGAAGCTGGACCTGGCCGATTCCAACAGTTCGGTGCTGATGACGATTCCCGAGAACGCGTCGTTCAAGTACGTCGTCATGCCTATGAGGATTTAACCCCCAGGCTTGCCCACTTCGTGTGGCCGCCCACCCCCTTGCAGGGGGCAATACCTGCGGACCGGCGCAGCCGGATCCGCGGTATTTCCCGAAATTGCGGTGACCTCCTGGTCGCCGATGAGAAAGATTCTGATGAGCGAAGACAACAAGCCGGACGTGCCACACACCGAGCCGGTCTACACACCCGAAATCGACAACGCGATTCCGATCGAGGTGACGCCGGCTGACGATACGACCTACGGCGAAGGCTCCATCACGATCCTCGAAGGGCTGGAAGCGGTGCGCAAGCGGCCCGGGATGTACATCGGCGACACCTCCGACGGCACGGGCCTGCACCACCTGGTGTTCGAAGTGGTCGACAACTCGATCGACGAAGCGCTGGCGGGCTATTGCGACGACATCGTCGTGACGATCCATACCGACAACTCGATCTCTGTCACCGACAACGGCCGCGGCATCCCGACCGGCGTCAAGATGGACGACAAGCACGAGCCCAAGCGCTCGGCGGCGGAAATCGCGCTCACCGAACTGCACGCGGGCGGCAAGTTCAACCAGAACAGCTACAAGGTCTCGGGCGGCCTGCACGGCGTGGGCGTGAGCTGCGTGAACGCGCTCAGCAAGATGTTGCGGCTCACGGTTCGCCGCGAAGGCAAGGTGCACACGCTGGAGTTCAGCAAGGGCTTCGTGCAGAACCGCATCGTCGAGGTCGTCAATGGCGTCGAGGTGTCGCCGATGAAGGTGACGGGCGAGACCGAGAAGCGCGGCACCGAGGTGCACTTCCTTCCGGACACGGAAATCTTCAAGGAAAACGCGGACTTCCACTACGAGATCCTGAGCAAGCGCCTGCGCGAACTGAGCTTCCTGAACAACGGGGTTCGCATCCGGCTGCTCGACGAGCGGACCGGAAAGGAGGATGACTTTTCCGGCGCCGGCGGCGTCAAGGGCTTCGTTGAGTTCATCAACAAGGGCAAGACGGTCCTGCATCCGAACGTGTTCTACGCGGCGGGCGAGAAGCCGGCAGATACCTACGGCGGCATTCCCGGCACGCACATCGGTGTCGAAGTCGCGATGCAGTGGAACAGCGGCTACAACGAGCAGGTGCTGTGCTTCACTAACAACATTCCGCAGCGTGACGGCGGCACTCACCTGACGGGCCTGCGCGCCGCGATGACGCGGGTCATCAACAAATACATCGAAGAGAACGAGCTGGCCAAGAAGGCCAAGGTCGAGGTCACCGGCGACGACATGCGCGAAGGCCTGTGCTGCGTGCTGAGCGTGAAAGTGCCCGAGCCCAAGTTCTCGAGCCAGACCAAGGACAAGCTGGTGTCGAGCGAAGTGCGCGCGCCAGTCGAGGACATCGTCGGCCGGTTGCTGTCCGACTACCTGCAGGAACGGCCGAACGACGCCAAGATCATCTGCGGCAAGATCGTCGAGGCGGCGCGCGCGCGCGAGGCCGCGCGCAAGGCGCGCGAGATGACGCGCCGCAAGGGCGTGCTCGACGGCATGGGCCTGCCCGGCAAGCTGGCCGACTGCCAGGAAAAGGACCCGGCGCTGTGCGAGGTCTACCTGGTGGAGGGTGACTCCGCCGGCGGTTCCGCCAAGCAGGGCCGCGACCGGAAGTTCCAGGCCATCCTGCCGCTTCGCGGCAAGATCCTGAACGTCGAGAAAGCGCGCTACGAGAAGCTGCTGACCAGCAACGAAATCCTGACCATGATCACCGCGCTGGGCACCGGCATCGGCCGCGCGGGCGCGACGACCGCGGGCGGTGGCGCCGACGACTTCAACGTCGCGAAGCTGCGCTACCACCGCATCATCATCATGACCGACGCCGACGTGGACGGCGCGCACATCCGCACGCTGTTGCTGACCTTCTTCTACCGGCAGATGCCCGAGTTGGTGGAGCGCGGGCACATCTACATCGCGCAGCCGCCCCTCTACAAGGTCAAGGTCGGCAAGGAAGAGCAGTACCTGAAGGACGGTCCGGCCCTCGACGCGTTCCTGCTGAAGGTCGCCCTGAAGGATGCCAGCGTCACGACCGGCGGCGACAACCCGACCACGCTCAGCGGTGACACGCTGGCCGAACTGGCGCGCAAGCACCAGCTGGCCGAAGCCGTCATTGCGCGCCTCGGGGTATTCCTCGACGCAGCGGCCTTGCGAGCGATCGCCGATGGCGTTTCGCTCGACCTCGACACCACGGCGAGCGCGGAAGCCTCGGCTGTCGCGCTGCAGAACAAGTTGCGCGAACTGAACACCACCGGTGCGCCGGCGGACGTCGCAAGCGAGTTCGATGCTCGCACCGACAAGCCGCTGCTGCGCGTCAGCCGCCGCCATCATGGCAACATCAAGAGCAGCGTGCTCACGCAGGACTTCGTCCACGGCGCCGACTACGCCGCGCTGGCGGAGGCTGCCAAGACCTTCCGTGATTTGCTCGGCGAGGGCGCGGTCGTCAAGCGCGGCGAAGGCGAGAGGGCCAAGGAAGAAAAGGTCAGCGACTTCCGCGAGGCCATGCGCTGGCTCATCGGCCAGGCCGAGAACGCGACCTCACGCCAGCGCTACAAGGGCCTGGGCGAAATGAATCCTGAGCAGTTGTGGGAGACGACGATGGACCCCAACGTGCGGCGTCTGTTGCGCGTGCAGATCGACGATGCGATCGAAGCCGACCGCGTGTTCACGATGCTGATGGGTGACGAGGTCGAACCGCGTCGCGAATTCATCGAGCAGAACGCGTTGCGGGCGGCGAACATCGACGTCTGAGAACCTTCGGTCGGCCCGGGGCCGACCGGGGCCGCGAACGAACGCATCGGTGCTTCTTCGTCGCGGCGATGCTTCCCCTCACTGCCCTGACGCGGCCACCGACACGCCACGAGGTGCGCGACCGAGCGCTCCGACAATGGCTGCGGCGACGAGGACAAGACCGCCGCCGAGCATCATGGTGTTCGAGATCCCATAGGCGTCGACCGTCACGCCGCCGAGCAGCGCGCCCGATGCGATCGCGACCTGGAACCCGCTCACCAGCAGCGCCTGCCCGGCCTCGGGCGCATCGGGCACGGCTTCCAGCATCCACGCGGTGAGCGCAACCGGGATCAGGCCGAAGGCCACGCCCCAGATGACGACGATCGCACCGCCGGCCACCAGGCCCGTCCCGACCAGCGTCGACATCAACAGCGCCGCCGCGAGCAGCACGGCTGCCAGCAGCGTTGCGGCTCGCACGCTGCGCGCGACCAGGCTTCCGCCGATGAAAGTGCCCACGAATCCGGCCGCCCCGTAGGTCAGCAGCAGCGCCGTGACGGCACCCGGGCCGAGGCCGTATACCTGCTGGAGGAGCGGCTTGAGATAGGTGTACGCGCCGAAATGGCCCGCAATGAGGAAGAGCACTGCCAGCAGACCGACCTGCGCCATGCGGCGCGTCAGCGGCGTAAGCAGGTCGCGTGGCTGGATGGCCCGTGTGGGCGGCATCGCCGGCAGTAGCCACATCTGCACCAGCAGCACGCCCGCCGCGAGCAGGCCGGTCATGCCGAAGGCGGCACGCCAGCCGGCGAGGTTGCCCACCAGTGCGCTGGCCGGCACGCCGAACACGGTGGCCACGGAGATGCCCGCAAGCACGAGCGACATGGCCCGGCCCTGCGACACGGCGGGCACCAGTTGCGTGGCCGCGCTCGGTGCAAATGTCCAGAAGCCCCCGACGCACAGGCCAAGGAGAAGGCGGGCGACGAGCATCGCAGTGAAGTTTGGGGCCACTGCCGCAAGCAGGTTCGACGCCACCAGCAATGCAGTGAGTGCGACCATCACGGTGCGTCGGTCGAGGCGGCCGGATGCCACGATCAGCGCCGGCCCCGCGAAAGCGGCGAGCACGCCCGGCATCGTGACCATGAGGCCGGCCGTTCCGTCGGAGACCTGGAGACCGCTGCCGATGTCCGTCAGAAGCCCGATCGGCAGGAATTCCGTCGTGACCATGGCGAAGGTGCCGACGGCGATGGAGCCGACCGCGAGCCAGGCGGATCGCGTGGTTTCGGTGATTTCGGGGGGCAGCGCATCGGCGCAGGTCGTGCAGGGTGCGTTCATCGGAGGTTCCTGGAAGGGCCGCTGGCGGAAGCTTCACCGGCGACTGTTGCGGAGGGACGAAGTTTGGAGGCGCTTCGCCCGCCGTGAAGTGGCCCGCCGGAACATCTCAATTTCCGGAATGCCAACAGTCGGAAAGCGACGTTGTTTATGCGCATTTCGGCACTGCCGGCCAGGGGTGTGGTTCGAAAATTGGCGTAAACGCTATTCCTAGCCCGAGTCTTGCTAAGGAAAATCACCGGTGGTCAGACGCCACTTTTCGAGCAAGCAAGGACAGCACAGCAATGAACCCGATCCGGTTTTGGCGGCCCGCGGCGGCCCTGGCAATCTTCGGCGCACTCCTTCCAACCCACGCGATGACGAATCCGCCGATCCGGATGGCGCAGGGCATCGAATACATGTGCGGCGGAAAGAGCAGCGAAGAGGCTGCCTTCATGCAGACCGTTTCGCCGCGCTGGGCTGCGACGCTGGAATTCGGCATCAGCCGCGCCAAGCCGGGCGTCACCTTTCCGTCCGAGGTGAAGGTCATGGTGCGTGAGCGGTACTCGGGCAGGCCGGTCATGGAAACCTCCACCGGCGCCCCCTTCATGCTCGCCCGGCTCGATCCCGGTGCCTACGAGATCGAGGCCTCGATGGGTGGCGTGACGCTCAGGCAGCCGCTGGTCGTCTTCAACGGCATGGCTTCCAAGGCTGTGTTCATGTGGCCGTCGAACGTCGATTTCGCCTCGGCCATGGACCGTTCGCGCCCGGAGCACCAGGCTTCGGTCAGCACCGGCGACTGAGACGAATACTTCGTCGCGCCAGATCAGGTTCTCCTAAGTCTTGCTGCGGATAGTGGTTGCGTGAAATTATTCACGCCCATGGAGCAAAGGACACAGCGATGAGAACCCAGAGGATCTGGCAGCCCGCGGCTGCCATTGTCATCGGCAGCGCGTCACTTTTCGGTGCATTGGCGGCGCATGCCGTCTACAACCCGCCCATTCACATGTTGAACGGCATCGAATACATGAGCGGCGGTGTGAGCAGCGAGGAAGCGGAGCTGATGGAGAACGTCGCGCCCCGCTGGCCGGCGACCTTCGAGTTCGCGGTCAAGAACGGCAAGCGATCGGAATTCGCCGCCGAAGTCGTGGTGACTGTGCGCAGTTCTTCCGGGCAGGCGGTGCTGAGCCGCGTGGTGGCCGATGGCCCTTTCATGGTGGCCCGGCTCGACCCCGGCCGCTATGAAGTCGAGGCCACCCTCGCCGGCCAGACGCTGAAACAGGAAGTGGAGATTTCCGCAGGCAGCGCCACCCGCACGCTTTTCGTGTGGCCGGCCGGGACGAACATCAGCGCGCATTCCTGAGGGCCGAAAATACCAGCCATCAGGGTGGCATGCACCTTGAATGTCGAGCCTGTCGCTCGCACATGTTGTGTCCGGGCCTGTGCCCGTCTCCAAGGCCCCGATGCCGCTTCGTCCCCTGATTGTCCTGACCACGCTGCTGCACGTCTACATCGGCCTGCGGCTGCTGCCTTCGCTGACTGGCGCCGGAGGCGGCTGGTGGGTGCTGGCTCTCGCGCTGGTGGTATCCGCCGCGACGATGCCGTTGCCGTTCGTCGGCATGCGGTCGGAACGCCGGCAACTCGCCGACGGATGGAAATGGATCGGCCTCCTGAGCATGGGCTGGTTCTCTTCGATGTTCGTCCTGACCCTGGTGCGCGATGCCGGCCTGCTCCTGGCCTGGCTGGCGGCGTTCCTGCTCGGCGCGACACCCGACTGGCCCCGGTGGCAGGTGGTCAGCGCCGCTGCGGTGCCGCTGCTGGCCACCGCGATCTCGCTGGTCGGGTTCCTCAATGCGCGCCGGACGGCCGGCGTGGTCCGGGTCGACGTCCCGATCCGCGACTTGCCGTCGGCGCTGTACGGTTTTACGATCGCGCAACTGAGCGACATCCACGTGGGCCCGACCATCAAGCGCGGCTATATCCAGCGCATCGTCGACGCGGTCAACGGACTGGGTGCCGACATGGTGGCGATCACCGGCGACCTGGTCGATGGCACGGTGCAGGAACTTCGGGAGCACATCGCACCGCTCGAGGGCCTGCGCGCCAAGCACGGCACCTTCGTGGTGACGGGCAACCACGAGTACTACGCCGGTGCGCACGCCTGGATCGACGAATTGCGCCGGCTCGGCCTGCGTGTGCTCCTCAACGAGCATGTGGTGCTCCAGACGCGCAACGTGAAGGGCGCGCAGACGGACGAGGAAATCATGGAAAGCGCCCTCGTGGTCGCCGGCGTGACCGACTACACCGCGGTGCATTTCGATGCGGCGCACGCGAGCGATCCGCACCTCGCAGTGCACGACGCGCCGCCGCTGGTGCACACGCGGGTGTTGCTGGCCCACCAGCCGCGGACCGCATCCGCCGCTGCCGACGCGGGCTTCCACCTTCAGCTCTCTGGCCACACGCACGGCGGCCAGTTCTTCCCGTGGAACCTGTTCGTGCCGCTTCAGCAGCCTTTCACTGCAGGGCTGCACAAGTTGCGCGAAATGTGGGTCTACACGAGCCGGGGCACCGGCTACTGGGGTCCGCCKAMGCGCTKCGGCGCGCCATCGGAAATCACCCTTCTGCGCCTGGTACCGGCGGCCTGACCCTCACGCCGGCCTGATGTTGCGTGCCGTGCCGAGGAGCGTGGCGCACAAGGTCTCGGCGCCTTCGGCATCGACGGCAAAGACGTCGGCGGCGCACACGGTCAACAGCTTGCCCGCGCTCACCACACGCCCGCGCGCCCGGACGACACGGCCCACCGCGGGTGCCACCAGTTTCAGCGAGGTGTCGACCGTCGCATTGCTCCAGCCCTCCGGCAACACGCTGCCGGCAGCGGCAACGGCAGCGAAATCCGCAACCGCAAAGACCGGCGTGGCCTGAAGCTGGCCGGGCCTGAATGTGAAGGCTTCGGCGATCGGCATCTCGACCTCGACCTGGCCCGGCGCCAGTTGCGTGAAGCGAAGCCCGAGCGTGCGGGCCATCGGCATCGCGAGCACAGCATTTTCGACGTGTTGAAGCTGTAGAGTGCTCATCGCTTTTCCTTTCGTGCGGGGGGTCGTGCGAGGGGTGTCGGCCAGGGCTTTGGTGTCTTCGCGCTGGCGCGCTGCTTGCGCTCCTGGGCGCGCAGCCACGACGCGTGATCGAGCACCTGCGCGCGCAAGACCTGGAGTTCGGTGATCTGCCGATCCAGCGCGTCCGCACGTGCCTGCAGGGCATCCGTCATCGTCGCGATGCTGAGCCGGCCGGCGCGGTAGGCCGGCAGCAGTTCACCGATCGCCTGAAGCGAAAAGCCGATGCGGCGCGACATCGCGATGAACACCACTTCGCGCCGCATCGATTCGGGATAGTCGCGATATCCCGATGCCGTGCGCGCAGGCTGCAGCAGGCCGAGCCGTTCGTAGTGGCGCAGCGCGTGCACGGTCACGCCGGCGCGTTGGGCGAGTTCGGAGATCCGCATGCGCCAAGGCTAGCAAGCCTCGCGTTGCGCAAAGCTTGTGCATCGACGACTTTTTTCGATGGGCGCTGTTGTCTCAGGCTTGCGTCAGGGCGAGCCGGCGTGCGTTCGACGTCGCCTTGGCGTGGATCGGCTTGAGCCCTCTCTGCACGATGCGTGCGCTGGCGCTGGTCAACTGGCTCACGGCAGCGGCCGAGCGCGTGGCAGCGGTCCCGACTGCTTCGGCGTAGGTCAGGGCTTGTGCGGGCGTCGTGCTGGTGGCGAAGGAGAAGAGGGCCACGCCGCCGCCCAGCCAGTGCTTCACTGCGCGGTTGATCAGCGCGAACTGCGTGGTGTGTAGCTGATTTGCCATAGCGGCGCCGGCTTCGCTCGCGGCGGCGAGTTTCTCGTGACCCATCAACTGAAATTCGGCAAGATCAGCGTCACTGGGAGAGAGTCCCGCCTTGGCGATGCGCTCGGTACGCATCTGGATGACGGAGCCTGACGACAGGAGCATCTCGTTGGTCTTGACGGCCACGTCGACCCACAACATGAGCGGGTTGAAGAAGCGGGGTGAGGAGAGACTGGGCGTCATGGTCAATTCTGCAGATGGGTTGACGAACTATAGGCCTACGGCGTGCTCTTTGCTGCACTGCAGCATCGTTTAAGGACGCAGTCCTACTTTTCGGCGCGGCAAACAACACTTTGCCCATTTTCGAAGTCTGAGATGCTTGTTACATATAACCATACGAAGTCATCAAGTCGAATGTCCAACTCGGCAATCTTCAAGGCAGCCCTGGGTGCGGGGTTCCTGCTGCTTTCACTCGGCGCCGCCGCGCATCCTCAGGATCAGGCGCCCGGCATCTATCTCCAGGCGGGCCAGGCCCTTCATAGCGAGGGCGACACGAATTCGATCACCGTCGGCTACGTCATGCCGTGGCGATATAGAGAGTCTCCGGCGCTTGGGGGCCCGCTCTCCTTCTATTGGGATTTCTTCGCGAGTGCGTGGCGGGCTCCGCAGACGGGTGGCGACCATCGCAACTATGGGCAGATCGGCGTGATTGCCAATTGGCGGTGGCGCTTCGGCGAGGGGGAGTCGCCCTGGTTCGCCGAAGCGGGGATCGGCGGCACGGTGATGGACAGCCTCTATCGCACCGCCAGCCGCGAGTTCAGCACGACCTTCCAGTTCACGGAACAGATCGGTTTCGGACGCAACTTCGGAGAGCGAGGGGAGCATGAGCTGTCCGTGCGGCTCCAGCACTTCTCGAACGGGGGCATCAAGGAGCCGAATCCAGGCGAGAACTTCTGGCGGGTGCGCTACCTTTATCGCTTCTGAGGATCACACAGTGCGGGCGTCGGAGGCCTGGGCCTCCTGCCTCGGCGCAGACTGGAGGCGGGCAGGGTGGAAGACCTGCCGGTAGCGCGCGAGCCAGGCGTCTGCGCTAGCCTCTTCCGATGGCATCGTTGCGGGGCGCATGCCCAGTCCGAATTCCAGTGCCTCGGCATTTCGGCGAACACTGCATTCCGGTGTCAGGATGGCCCAGCGCGCGTTCGCGAGTCGGCGCGCGAAGAACGGCGCGACCGCTTCGACAATGTGATGGTCGGGCTCGAACCACCCGATGTGCAAGGGCTCGGCGCCGGCTTCCTCGTCGATCACCTTGAAGTGGATCAACGCCTTCATCTTCTGAATGTCGCGCCGCACCGCCTGGGCCATGTGGAGGGCACGCATGCGATCGGCATCGAGCGGCTTGCGGCGCAGGTCCGGCTCATGCACCAAGCGCCACAACAGCCTGTAGAGCAGCACGAAGCGGGATGGATCGTTGTGAAGGATCACCGTCTCGCACAGCGACAGGAAGGAGCGGGGAAGGAAGAGATTCGGCGACGCAGGTGCGGCACGCGCGGCGGACTCAACGCTCCTCCCGCGCTTCGCCAACTCTGCCGCGGTATCGGTTCGTGCGTGCCAGTCCGTATCCTCCGGTGGCACAAGACTCGCCAGCAGCGCCCGCGCTTCGCGGCGAAAGCCTGGTAGATCGATCTCTCCCGCGAGAGTGACGGTGTGCTGCGACATGGGCGCTAACTTAGGCCGCAGCCCTTGTGCAGCCTGTAGGCGTTCACGCGAAAAAGGAGGAGGTCTGCGCTGGCGCAGCACCAACCGGGGGCATCAGGTCTGGGCCGTTGGACGGGCCTCGCGCAGTCGCTTGGCACGCAGTTCGGTCACCACGTAGAAGAGACTCGCAACGATGAGCGGCAGCAGGTAGTAGAGGGCGCGGTACGCCAGCAGTGCCCCCAGTAGCTTCCCCTGGGGCACGACATGCCCGAGCAGCGCGATGAACACGGCCTCGAGCACGCCGAGCCCGCCCGGCACATGGGTGATGACGCCGGCCACGGCCGCGACGAGGAACACCGCGAGTACCGTCGGGTAGGGCACCTGTTGCTGCAACAGGAACCAGATCACCCCGCCCATCAAGGTCCAGTTGCCGCACGACATGGCGAGCTGGAGCAGCGCGATGCGCAGCGGCGGCGTGTCCAGGTCGTGGTCGCGGATGTGCCACGTGTGCTCCCGTGCGATGGCGCACAAGGCAAGGTAGGCGACTCCCACCAGCAGCAGCGCGGCCCCGAGGACGCGCAGGCCCCCGCTGTCGATCTTCCAGTCGGGCGGCAAGGGCATGGGCCAGAAACAGAAGGCTGCGCCCGCGACCACGAAGTAACCGAACCAGTTGGTCAGCATGCTGAACCCGAGCACGCGCGTGATGGTGTTGTTGTCGAGGCCGAGCCGCGAATAGAGGCGGTACCGGAAGGCGACGCCGCCGACCAGCGAGCCGAGGTTGAGGTTGAAGGCGTAGCTGATGAAGGTGACGCCCATCACCGTGCCGGTGCCCAATGCGTGCCCGGTCATGCGCCGGCCGAGCAGGTCATAGGTGCTGTAGAGCGCATGGCTGCAGACCGCAAGGAGGGTGGCCGCCATTAGCATGGGCAAGGGGATCGCCATCACCGAATCGAGCACGTCGCTCCAGTCGATGGTGCGCGCCTGCCGCACGATCAGGAAGACGACGAGCGCGAAGAAGAGCCATGCCGCGATGCGTTTCGCCCAGGGCCACCAGCCGTGTCCCCGAGGTCCTTGCGGCTCGACGGCACGCACGGCGGCGTCGCTGGCGGCCATCAGGCCACGTCCGTCTGCGTCGCCCCGCCGCCGCGCGCTTCGGGCGCTTCCAGCGGCTTCAGGCGCGGCGCGTGGCGCGGCAACCAGCCCGCCCACGACGGGTACCACCGAATCAGGTGGAAGATGAAGAAGCTGCGCACCAGGCGCCAGACGCTCCATTCGGTCAGGTCGGACGCATTCACCTGCTTGCAGTTGTGATGCATCAGGTGCTCGAGCCGTCCCCCCAGCACCTGGTTGAAAGCCCTGTCGCGAACGATCACATTGGCTTCGAGATTCAGTGACAGGCTCAACGGGTCGAGGTTGCTCGATCCGACCGTGCTCCATTGATCGTCCACCAGCGCGACCTTGCCGTGCAGGGGACGTTCGCAGTATTCGTAGATGCGCACGCCGGCATGCAGCAGGTGGTGGTACAGCATGCTGGCCGCCACCTTGACGATCGGCATGTCGGGTTCGCCCTGGAGAATCAGTCGTACATCGACGCCGCGCCGGGCCGCGCGCCGCATCTCCTTGATCAGCCTGTAGCCGGGGAAGAAATAGGCATTGGCAATCACGATGCGCCGCCGCGCGCTGCGGATGGCGGCGCGGTAGTGTCGCTCGATGTCGTTGGTGTGCCGGCGGTTGTCTCGCGTCACGAACTGGGCTTCGGCCTCGCCCGCAGGGGCGTTGTGCTGGTGCGTGGCCTTCAGGCGGCGCCGGAACCACCCCGGACCCTTGCCGCCGACCGCGATTGCGTGAAGGACGAAGCGATGGATTTCCGAAACGATCGGCCCTGACAGCTCCACGGCATAGTCCTGCTTGGCCTTGGGACCGAAGTCCATCAGGTGATCGGCCGAGTAGTTGATGCCGCCCACGAAGGCGACCAAACCGTCGATCACCACGATCTTGCGATGCATGCGGCGAAAGACGTTGACCCTCTGGCCGAAGAGGCGCTTGCCCGGGTCGAAGACGCGCACGTTGACGCCGGCGGAGGTCAGCCCGGCGATGAACTCCGGCGACAGGTCCGGCGAGCCGAAGCCATCGATCATCAGATCGACCTTCACGCCGCGCTGCGCAGCCGCCCGCATGGCGCCGTGCAGCTGGGCGCCGACCTTGTCCTCGAACAGGATGAAGGTCTCGATGACGACTTCGCGCCGCGCCTGACGGATCGCCTCGAACACGCGCGGAAAGAATTCCTCGCCGTTCTCGAGAAGATCGATGCGGTTGCCGCCGATCCAGCGCTGGTTGGTGGCGGTAGGTTCGGAGACGCTCATAGCTCGATCTCCGCCACCAACGGCGCATGGTCCGACAGGTGCGACCAGGGCTTGCGCGGCAGCACGACCGGCGCATGGACGCCCGCGTTGCGCACGTAGATGCGGTCCAGCGGCAGCAAGGGAAAGCGCGCCGGAAAGGTCCTGGCCGCGCTGCCATTGGCATGCACGAAGACCTCCCGCAACGAGGCGCCCTGCTCCAGGATCTCATGCGCGCGGCCACGCCAGTCGTTGAAGTCGCCCGCCACGATCAGCGGCGCATCGGCGGGCACTTCGTCGCGCACGATGTGGCAGAGCAGTTCGAGCTGCTGCAGCCGATGCACTTCGGACAAGCCGAGGTGGGCGCAAATCACATGCACGTCGACCGGCCGCGCGGGCAGGCGCAGGACGCAATGCAGCAGCCCGCGCTTCTCGGGACCCGTGATCGACACATCATGATTCCGGTACTGGACGATCGGGAATTTCGACAGCACGGCGTTGCCGTGGTGTCCCTTTGGGTACACCGCATTGCGGCCATACGCGAACTGCGGCCACATCGTGTCCGCGAGGAACTCGTAGTGCGGTGCCTCTGGCCAGTTGTCTACCCTGCGCGAGTGGCGCGAATGGGTTCCCAGGACTTCCTGCAGGAACACGACGTCCGCACCCACCGTCCGGACCGCTTCCCTCAACTCGGGCAGGATGAACTTGCGGTTCAGCGCAGTGAAGCCTTTGTGGGTGTTCACGGTCATCACCTTGAGGGAGGTCGTCGGGGCCACCACGGCGGCGGAATGGGATGCGGGCTTCACAGGAGTGGTTGTAAGTCGAGGGGTCGGACGGGGGTGTAGGAACGCGCCACCTCCTTGATCGGCCTTCGCGGCCCGGCGGCTGGTTCCTACAGGGATGGCTGCTGCATCCCCACATGGCGCGGCGGAACGCCCTCCTACGGTGCAATCCAGAGCTTGAACGAAAGGCTCTCACTCATTGGAATGAAGCAAGGATATCTCGCAGTGGCGGGGCAGGCGAGCACCAAGACACCCGCGGGCGCTGCGGACCCCACCCAGAAGCCTGGCCGGGGAGAAGGGTGAGCGGCCGGAAGTCCCGACCAACCCGACGGACAAGAAAAGGCCMGCGACGCCTTCACGTCGCGGGCCTTGGTCCGGCGTCAGCGCCGCATAGAAGCTGCGCGTGGCGTCGGCGCGCTTGGCGAACATCGCGCTGCGTTCGGCCTGGAGGGCCTGCATGCGATCCAGGCGCTGCGGCGTGGTCAGCTTGGCGAACTCGGCGCGGTCCGGGCGGGCCTGGCCGGCGGGGCGCGCGGGTGGTTGCTGCGCCGAGGCGAAGCTGTTCCATGCGCCTTCCTGCGCCGGCGTGAGCTTGAGCTTTTCCTTCAGGGCCGAGAGGCGTTCTGCTCGCTGCTTTTGCATGCGCTCGATGCGCTGTGCGCGGTCTTCGCGGTTGTGGCGTTGCTCCGCCTGGGGTTGTGCGCCGGGTTGCTGGACCCCGGGCTGTGCCTGCGCGAACGCGCCGGCCGAGGCGAAGGTGGCTGAGGCCAGGAGACCGGCCCAGAGAAGGCTTTTGCGAGACGAGATCATGAGAGTGCTTCCTTTCGAAGAAGCCCGCCGCCGATGGGCAGCAGGTGAAGGGAAGTTTGGCCGCGCGATGTATCGCAACCGTGAGGCGGGAGTTAGCGCGCGTAAAGAAAAATGTACGGCTCAGGCCAGCTTGCCGTCCTGGAAGTCCTGCACCGCCTGCATCACCTGCTCGCGGGTGTTCATGACGAAGGGGCCGTACTGTGCGATGGGCTCGTGCAGCGGCTTGCCCGCGATCAGCAGCGCCCGTGCGGGGCTGTGATTGGAAGCCGGCGCATGCAGCACGACGCCGTCGCTGCCGGGGTCGTTCGCGAGGATTGCCATGCGCTTGGTGGGGACCTCGCTGCTTCCGATGTAGAGCGATTCGCGGAACACGTAGAGCAACGCGTTGTGCGTGTCGGACAGCGGCTGCGCGAACTCGGCGCCAGGGGGCATCGTGATGTCGAGGTAGAGCGGCTCGGTGTGCTCGCGCTGCACGGCGCCCTGGATACCGTGGCTCTCACCGGCGATCACGCGCACATGCACGCCGGTCAGTGTGGTGAATTCGGGGATCTCCTCGCTCTGGATGTCGCGATACCAGGGATCGCGCATCTTGTCGCTGGCCGGCAGGTTGAGCCAGAGCTGGAAACCTTCCATCAGCCCTTCCTCCTGCTCGGGCAGTTCGCTGTGGACCAGCCCCCGGCCAGCCGTCATCCATTGCACGCCGCCGTTCGACAGCAGCCCTTCGTGGCCCGCGCTGTCCCTGTGTCGCATGCGGCCCGAAATCATGTAGGTGACCGTTTCGAAGCCGCGGTGCGGGTGGCTGGGAAAGCCGCCGATGTAGTCGCCGGGGTTGTCGCTGCCGAAGGCGTCGAGCATGAGGTAGGGGTCGAGCCGTTGCTGCAAGGTCTGGTGCAGCACGCGTGTGAGCTTGACGCCGTCCCCATCGCTGGTGGAGACGCCGGCGACGATCTGGTCGATACCCCGGGGTTGGGCGAGCGCAACCGGCTCGATGCCGTGCGAATTGTGGGCGTGACTGGAGGTGGTCATGCGGTCATGGTGGCACGGTCGCGACGACCGTGTTGTCGGAGGGGGCGCCGGCTTCGTGGCTGGGCCCGCGATCCAGGTGCCGTCAGCCCAGGGCTTCGAGTTCCCACGAGACGTTCTGCCAGGACACGCCGAAGCCCTTGGCGGCAGTCGGTGCCGGAGCGGACCGGATCGCATCCGCGGCCCACTCGGCGCCAGCGCTCACGCTGTCGATGAGCGGCACCGGCACCCGATCGGCGATGTCGGCCGCCATGCCGGCCAGGCCTGCGCCGCCGAGGATCACGGCATCCGCCTCGAAGCGAATCGCCGCCTCGCGGCAGGCTTCGGCCAGCAGCGTGCGGGCGCCTTGCGGATCGGCGGCGAGTTGCGCGCCTGTCGGCGCCACGGTATGAACACCCGCGAGCGAAGACGCCTGCCCGAGCGACCACGCGAGCCGTTCGAGCATCGGTCGCCAGGCCTCGCCGCCCGTCACGATGGCGAAGCGGCCGTGCTTGGCCGCCGACAGGAAGGCCGCCTCCGCCAGGCCACTGACCGGCACGCCTGCGCCCGCGCGCAGCGCAAAAAGACCCGGATCGCCGAAGCAGCCGATCAGCATGGCGTCAGGCCGTTCGCCATGCGCGTGCGCCGCGGCCCAGGCATCCAGCGTGGCGTGCTGCGCCACGGCATAGCTGGCCTCGCAGGCAATGTACGACGCGCCGAATCGCGCGGTGACGGCACGCACTTGCAACGCTTCGCCCGCCTGCGCCTGCAAATGCCGCTGCAACAACTCGCTGACCGAAGCCGAGGTGTTGGGATTGATGACGAGCAGGCAAGCCATCAGCGACGTCGCGTGGACCGCCTGCGCAACAGGGCCGCGGAACCGAGCGCGATGGCCATCACTGCGAAGGACACGACGGTGGTCACCGTGCCGAGCGCGTAGATGGATGGCGTGGTCACGGTCGATGTCAGGCCCTGCAGTTCGAGCGGCAGGGTGTTGACGTCGCCGATGGCTTGCGAGGTGCGTGCGATCTCGTCCCAGCTCAGCGTGAAGCCGAACATGCCGATGCCGACGATGGAAGGGCCGATCAGCGGCAGCACCACGTGGCAGAAGCTTTGCCACGGCGTTGCGCCGAGATCGCGGGCGGCCTCTTCGTAGGCCGGGTTGAAGCGGTTGAACACCGCGAACATGATCAGCAGCCCGAAGGGCAGCGTCCACGTCAGGTGGGCGCCCAGCGCGGAAGTGAGCAGGCCGAGTGCGGTGCCGTAGTTCTCCAGCGTGGTGGTGGCGTCCATGGCGGTGAGCGCACTCTTGATGCCGCCGTCGAGAAGGCGGAACTGCAGGCCGATGCCGAGCGACACGATGATCGACGGCATGATCAGGCTCGCGACCGTGATGAAGAACAGGGCATTGCCGCCCTTGAGCCGCTTGCGGAACGCGAGGCCCGCGAGCACGGAGAGCACGACGGTGAAGAGCATCACCACCGCGCCCAGCATCAGCGAGCGCCTGAAGGCGGCGCCGATGTCGACGGTCCCGAGGCCCTCGGCGAGCTTGTGGAACCAGTGCAACGACACGCCGCGCAACGGAAAGGTGAGGCCGCCTTCCGGACCCTGGAAGCTGAGCACGAAGATCGTGATCATCGGTCCGTAGAGGAACAGCACGAAGAGCGAGAAGACGATGGCCAGCGGCCAGAAGCCCACTGAGCGCCGCTCACCGATCCGGTTGCTCATAGTTCCTTCCGGATGTCGACCAGGCGGGTCAGGCCCCAGATGATCATCAGCACGACAGCCAGCAGGATCATCGCGTTCGCCGCCGCGAGCGGGAACTGCAGGTACGAGGTCTGCACCTGGATGATCTTGCCGATGGAAGCGATCTGCTGGCCGCCCATCACGCCGATGGTGACGAAGTCCCCCATGACGATCGTGATGACGAAGATCGAGCCGATCAGGATGCCGGTGCGCGACAGCGGCACGATCACGTTCCACAGCGTCTGCCAGCCCGATGCGCCGGAGTCGCTTGCGGCTTCGAGCAAAGAGCGGTCGATGCGCATCATCGAGTTGAAGATCGGCACGATCATGAACATCGTGTAGAGATGCACGAAGGCGAGCACCACCGAGAAGTCGGAGAACAGCAGCCACTCGATGGGGGAGTCGATCAGCCCCACGCTCATCAGGCCCTGGTTCACGAGGCCGTTGCGACCGAGCAGCGGCACCCACGAGATCATGCGGATCACGTTCGAGGTCCAGAAGGGGACCGTGCACAGCACGAAGAGCAAGGTCTGGATACCCGGCGAACGCACATGGAAGGCGAGGAAATAGGCCACCGCGAAGCCGATGACGAGTGTGATGGCCCAGACCAGCACGCAGAACTTCAGCGTGCTGATGTAGGTCGAGAGCGTGACGCAGAAGTCGCCGTTGTCGGTGAGGTGCGAGCAGCCTTCGAAGATGCTCAGGTAGTTGCGCGGCGACAGCGCGGGGATGAGCTCGTACTCGTTGAAGTTCCACAGGCTGACCATCGCGATCAGCGCCAGCGGGATCAGGAAGAACAGCAGGAACACCAGCGCGAACGGCGCCGCCTGCCACCACGCGCCGATGGTGCGGGTGGCGGAAGCAGAAGCCTTGGGCGTTGCGACGGTGACGGCGTTCATGTTGAAGTTCTTGTTCCCTCCCCCGGAGGGAGAGGGTCAGGGTGGGGCACGTTGCGGGCGCTGCTTGCCCTCACCCCAGCCCTCTCCCAGGGGGAGAGGGAGCAACCGTCAGGCTGCGACGAATTCGTTCCACTTCCTCACCATGTATTCGTTCTCGTCCATGACTGCGTTCCAGCAGGCGATGCCGCCCATGCGTTCCTCGTAGCTGCCGCCGTCGCGCACCGCGCCGGCCTTGGCGATGACGTCGCCTTGCGGGCTCTTGATGTCCTGCGTCGCGGGCTTGCCTTCCATCCAGTAGGCCCACTCGTAGGGCTCCATCTTCGCCTTGGCGGTCTCCAGCACGGCGCTGTAGTAGCCCTGGCGATTGAGGTAGGCGCCAGCCCAGCCGTCGAGGAACCAGTTGATGAATTCATAGGCGCCGTCCAGCTTCTTTCCCGACAGTGTCGCCGGTAGCCCGAAGCCCGAGGCCCACGCGCGATAGCCTTCCTTCAGTGGCTGGAAGGTGCAGGCGATGCCCTTGCTGCGCACGGCCGTCACGGCGGGCGACCACATCGACTGGATCACCACCTCGCCCGAAGACATCAGGTTGACGGATTCGTTGAAGTCCTTCCACAGCGCGCGGAACTGCCCGGCCTTCTTGGCTTCGATCAGCGTCTTGATCGTGAGGTCGATCTCCGCCTTCGTCATGTTGCCCTTGTCGGCGTATTTGTGGATGCCCTTGGACTCCACCACCATCGCGGCGTCCATGATGCCGATCGACGGAATGTTCAGGATCGCGGCCTTGCCCTTGAACTCCGGGTTCAGCAACTCGGCCCACGAGCCGATGGGCCGTTTGATGAGGTCCGGCCGGATGCCCAGCGTGTCGGCGTTGTAGGTGGTCGGGATCAGCGACATGAACTGCGTCGGCGACTTGGAGAAGGCCTTGCTCTTCTCGCCTTCGAGGAAGATCACCTTGATCGGGGCAGTGCCCTGGTCGCCCACCTTCTTGCCGGCGACCTCGCCCTTGGTGAAGAGGGTGGTGATCTTGTCGGCGTTCTTCACGCGCTTGGTGTCGATGCCCTTGAGGTTGCCCGTGGGCACGATCTTCTTGAGCGAGAAGTACTCGGTGTCGATCAGGTCGAAGCTGTTCGGCGCGGTGACGGCACGCTTGGTGACGTCGTCGGTCGTGACGGCCACGTACTGGATCTCGATGCCGGTGTCGGCCTTGAACTTCTCGGCGATCGCCTTGTCCTGGTTGACCGCGGTGCCGAGGTAGCGCAGCACGATCTTTTCCTGCGCTTGGATCGCTGGGAACACGCCTGTCGCCAGGATGCCCGCGGTGCCCTGCAGCAGCGTGCGGCGCTGCACGCCGGTGGATGACGATTCGGTTTTTTTGGACATGGCAGGTCTCCTGGGAGGCAGTGATGAAGAGAGGGTGGAAAGGGAGAACGAAAGGCGGGGAGGACGCGCGGCCGCGTTCAGGCCGCCATCACCGCCAGCGCGGCCAGCGGTTCGTGGCGCGGGGGCGGCGTGCCGTTCGTCGTGCCGGAGGGTCGCGTGGCGCCCGGTCCGAGCGTGCGTGCATCGGCTTCGGCCCAGGTCAGGCGAACGCTGTCGCCGACTTGGTAGGTGCGCGTGACGAAGGCCTTTTCGGACAGCAGCACCGACACGCTGCTGCGTTCCGGCCTGACGCCGGTGAGGCGCAGGCCGAGCAGCACGTAGGTTCCCTGGTATTCGACGTCGGTCACGTGGGCCGGAACGCCGACTTCCCCGACCGCGCCCGTGGCCGGGACGATCTGCATGTGGTCGTTGCGCACGGCGATCAGTGCGTCGTGGACCGCGAACACGTTATGGCCACCCATGAAGCGCGCGACGAACTCGCTGGAAGGATGGTTGTAGACCTCGTGGGGCGAACCGACCTGCTCGATCAGTCCATGGTTCATCACCACCATGGTGTCGGCCAGCGCCATTGCTTCTTCCTGCGAGTGCGTGACGTGGATGAAGGTGAGACCGAGTTCCTTCTGCCAGCGGCGCAACTCGGCGCGCATCTGGATGCGCAGGAAGGGGTCGAGTGCGGAAAGCGGTTCGTCGAGCAACAGCACGCGCGGCTCGGTGATGAGGGCACGCGCCAGCGCGACACGCTGCTGCTGTCCGCCCGAAAGCTCGCCGGGCTTGCGTTCGGCCAGGTGCCCCATTGCGACGCGCTCGAGCAGGTTCCTGGCGCGCTTGTGGCGTTCGCTCTTCGAGACGCCTTTCATCTTGAGGCTGAAGGCGACGTTGTCGAGCGCCGACAGGTGCGGGAACAGCGCGAAGCTCTGGAACATCATCGCCGTGCCGCGCGCCGCGGCGGGCAGGTTGGTGATGTTGCGGTTGTCCAGCAGGATGTCCCCGCCGGACACCGATTCGTGCCCCGCGACCATGCGCAGCGTCGTGCTCTTGCCGCACCCGGAGGGGCCGAGCAGGCAGCAGTAGCTGCCGCTGGCGATCCGCAGGTCGATCTGGTCGACGGCGGGAGGCGCGCCGGCGGCGTAGCACTTGCTCAGTGCGACGATCTCAACGGCTGCGGGCGGAAGGGCGGTGACAGCATCCATTGATGCTGCTGGTGCAAGACATGTGCCAGCGATCCAGAGGGGTTCAGACCGGTCGATGCGCCGAGTTGGTGCGGCCGGAAGACTGCTTCAGGGTGGTGCGAAGCGCGCGGCGGCGACGTTCCGGAGCAGGGCATCGCGCTGGGGCTTGGTGATGCCGCGGACGCCTTCGGCGATGGTCTTCGCGCGGGCGGCGTCGATGTTGCCGTCGCGCTGCCATTTCTCGACCGTGACCGCCGGGTTGTGCAGCATGGCGGCGAGCCAGACGGCCTGGGCCGGTTCGAGGTTGCGGGCGCTGCGCTTGAAGTAGCGGCGCGCCGCGGATTCGGCGCCGCACAGGTTGGTGCCCCAGGGTGCGTTGTCCAGGTAGAGCTGGAGGATGCGCGCCTTGCCCAGCGTCTCTTCCATCTCGACCGCGTAGAGCAGTTCGCGCAGCTTTCGGTGGGCGCTGCGCTCGTCGCCGGTCACGAGGAGCTTGGCGAGCTGCTGGGTGAGGGTGCTGGCGCCGCGCTCGACCTGCGCCGCCTTCTGGTTGCTTTCGAGCGCGGGCATGAGTTCGGCAAGGTCGTAGCCCGGATGGGTGAAGAAGCGCTGGTCTTCCGCCGCGATGACCGAGCGGGCGAGCCAGCTGTCGTTCGTGAGCCGGCTTGGTGCACCGCAACTGGAGCGTGCATTGGCCATCGCCTCGGTGCCGAGTCCCTCGACGGTGAACTGCGCGATGCGGGGCTGGAGCGAAAAGGTGCCGGCGGGCAGCGCGACCTGCGCGTGCAGCCCGAAGGTGCCGCCGATGCGGGCGCGCTGCAGTTCGGCGAGGTCGGGCGCCAGTACCGCGTACCAGGCGGTGACCGGCGCGTCCGTCACGTTGATGTCGAGCATCAGGGTCTTCTGGGTGAGCCGGCCGTCCCAGCGGGCATGCAGGACGCCATCGTTCGCATAGTTCGCGACTGCGGGTGCCGGGCCCGGTGGCCAGGCGTCCAGGGCGCCGCCCAGCGTGGCGCCGTCGCGGCGCACCGTGGCGCGCAGGCGCTCGAGCCGGATGGGGGCCTCGCCGAGCGCAGGCACCGACGCGCTGCACGGTGCGCATTGCAGTTCCAGCGTTCCCGTGGGTTCGCTCCACCCGAAAAGGACCGTGCCGAAGTCGGTATTGACGGTGCGGCCCGCCAGCCAGGGCGCAAACCACGAAGAGGTGGCCAGCCGGATGGCCGTCGGCACGCCGATGTCGACGGAGACCGGCCCGGCCTTGACGCGCGCGGGCCATTCGTCGTGCCCGGGCGCAAGGGCCAGCTTGACGATCAGGTACGCGGCGACACCCGCCGTCAGCACCAGGGCCAGGGTTGCAAGAAGCAGGTAAAGCAGCGCTTTTTTCAGCAAATCTCTCTCACTCGATCCGTCTCGCCAGGGTCACAGCTTGCCATGGTCCGTTCGACCGACCGCTGGCCGCCGCCCAGTACCAGGCTGAAGTGTCGGTGAAAGCGACTCCCTGGGCATCGACGATCCGCTCGCAGACACGCATTTTCTGCGTGCCGTGGCGTTCGGCGACGAAACAGCGCCACAGTCGGGCATGGACGTCGCGTTCCAGGCGCGCCTGGGCGATGCCGTAGCCGAGTGCGCGGTAGCAATCGGCGGCGGGGTGGAGCATGCGTGTGGGTGCGTGGACCTGGCGCAGCACCATGACCTGCTCACCATCGGTCATGCGGGCGATCGCGCCGGGAAACTGCTGCGCGAAGCGCTGCTCGACTTCGCTGAGGGCCAAGGGGCGAAGCGGCACGCCGTCCCACTCGCTCGGCCATTCCTCGAAGACTGCTGTGGCAGCAGGTGCCACTGGCCGGTGGAAGGCGGAAGCGGCAGACCAGATCACGCAGAGCAGCATGACGATCCCGAAGACCGCCTTGTGGGCGATGCGATTGACGAAGCGGTTGGCGAGCCACCGTTCAACGAGCGGTATCGACATGGCGGCCTCCCGTGGAAGTGATCAAGCCGGGAATGGAGTCGCTGCCTGCGCCTTGCCGAGTGGTCTTGTCGAGTGTCATGACGCGAGCGATGCCGCCGCAGACCAATGCAAGCAGCACGAGACCGAACGCATCGTGCTGCCAGGGTGGCGGGGCGTGCCCTGCGGCTTCGAGTGCGACCAGGACGCTGTTGCGCGCGATGTTGCCGGCCAGCACCAGCAGGCCGACGACTGGCAGCCGCGCGAGAAAGGCGCGGTCGTCGCGTCCCGCCCACAGCGCCAAGACGCAGGCCGTGAAGTAGCCGAGCCAGGCCATCTGCACGCCGGAGCAGGGCGCATCGACGATCACCAGCTGCCCGTCGACCAGCAGGCTGCTGCCTTCGCGCGCGACGCTGAAGCCAGGTGCGAGCAGCCATCGGCTGGCTTCGGCCGTGATCACGCGCAGCGGATAGCCTGCATAGAACTGCAGCGAGGACAGCAGCGGCAGCGCCAGCACGGCGAGGCCGGCGACGGGGAGCGCTGCAACGCGCCGGGGAAGGAAGGCGAGCAGGCCGAAGGCGAAGGCCAGCACCGCCAGCAGGCTGGCCGCCAACGGCGGCAGCGCAGGCAGCGGACCGATGCCCGCGCGCAGCATCGTCGCCGCGAGCGTGCCGAAGGTGGCCAACGCCAGCCAGCCCAGACGCGGCGCGGGGCGCAGTTCGCGTCGCAAGGTCCACGTCAGCACCGCCAGGGCGGCGACCGCGAGCAGGCCGAGAGGATCGTCGGACCCGTCACGCATGCGCTGGGCCATCCAGGTCCAGACAGGGGTCAACGCTGCGGCCTGCAGGGCGAGCCATCCGGCGGCCGGCGCGCGGTCGAGATGAATGCCCCAGTCGATGATCCGGGGGTGCGTGCGTGCAAGCAGTGCGAGCGTCATGGCAATACCTCCTCAGGATGTGAAGCGTCGCGCATCGGTGCGACGCACGCGACGGCGCAGCATCGCCAGCATGGACAACACGACCGCGATCGCGCCCAGCATCTCGGGCTCCGGCGTGCTCGGTACTTCGGCGCCGAAGCTCTGGCCCACGGCCAACTCGCTCACACCCTTGGGCAGCGGCACCGGCTGGTCGACGCCGACGCTGTTCTGCGGCGCAGCATTGCGAACCACCTGGTCCACGGCAATGAAGCTCGTGTATTGCGTGAGCAGGCTGTAGCGAAGGCCGAGATCGGTGATGCGCTGCCTGAATGTGTCGCCGCCTTCCAGCGTCTCCTGGTCGCTCAGGCTCGCGATGCGATGGCGCGCCCACAGGCTGCGCAGTGCAGACGCGTCCTGGCGTGTGTGCGCGTCGACCTTGAGTTCCTGCCTGTAGGGGCCTTCGGCACCGCGACCTTCGATCACGACGCGGCCCCTGGCTTCGCCGCGCCACTTGCCGAACACGATCACCGGCCGCTCGCCGAGCACGTCGGGGAGTTCGGAGGGTTCCACGTCGTAGACGTCGAGTCCTTCGAAGCGGGCCCTCACGCTGGTGAGCACCGGCGACTCGATCATCCGGCGGAAGCGCGCCGCCTGTTCGGGCGCCTGCACTGGGTCGGTGATGATGAAGGGCTCGCCCATGCCGGCGCGGGCGATGCCTTCCATCAGGTGCCGGTTGACCGACGAGCCGATGCCGAAAGCGAAGACGTTGGCCTTGGAAAGATTCTTGCGGACCAATTCGAAGGCCTCGCTCTCGACCGTGACGTAGCCGTCGGTCACCACAACGATCGTGCGCGAGACCTCATCGGACTTGGGCTCGGCGTACGCGCGCTTCAGGGCCGGTATCAGCTCCGTGCTGCCGCCGCCGTTGTAGTTGCGCAGGGTGGCGAGTGCCTGCTCGATGTTCGCGCGCGTCGCCGGTACGGAGTGCGGCGACAGCATCCGGTTGCTGCCCGAGAACAGCAGCACGTTGAAGGTGTCGTTGGGACGCAATCCGCCGATCAGCCGCTCCAGCACGACCTTCGCGGTGTCGAGCGGAAAGCCGTGCATCGAGCCCGAGATGTCGACCACGAAGATGTAGTCGCGCGGCGAGATGGCGCTGGCGGCCACCGACCGGGGTGGTTCGACCATCGCGAGGAAGAAGTTCTCGGCCTTGTCCCCTTGGCCCTTGTAGAGCATCAGCCCCGACTCGATGCGTTCGCCCGCGAGCCGGTAGTCGAGCACGAAGTCGCGGTTGTCCGCGGGCTCGCTGCTGCGGGCCAGCGCGATGTCGGCATGCTCGTTGCCATCGCGTTGGCGAACGTCGATGGCATGCGTGAGGGATCGAACTTCCTTGATGCCCAACGGCGTGTCGAGTGCGACCTTGAGATTGAAGCTCGTGTTCGGTGCGACGTCTGCGCGAAGCACCGGCTGCGCCACCCACGGGGCCTGCGCATTCTGTGACTGCGGACTGTTGTAGCGTGGCCCCACCACCGTCGGAAAGACGAACTGGTAGTTGCCGCCCTGGGGAACCAGCAGTTCGGTATAGCGCAGCTCCACCTTGACGACGTCACCCGGCAGGATGTTCGCGACGTTCATCTGGAACACGTTGGGCAGGTGCTGTTCGAGCAGCGCGGCCGTCTTGCCTTCCTTCTTCGCCGTGTCGTACTCGATGCGAGCCTGCTCCTTCTCGCGGATCTGCGCAGTGATGAGCCGGTCGCCCAGCCGCACGTTGAGGCCGCCGACCGTCGCCTTGGTGGAGCCCGGGAACACATACCGCGCCTCGATCGCGCGGCGCCCTTCGTTGCGATAGGTCTGCGTGACGGTGACATCCGCGATCACGCCCGAGATCTTCACGTCGACTTCCGTACCCTTGAGCGGAAGACGATCGGTATCGGGATCTTCGCTCTTCACGAAGAAGTACGGGCTTTCGGTCTTCAGTCGCGGGCCCGGCGCTTCCTGTGCGTGCACGGGCCGCGCGACCAGCATGACGAAGCAGGTGGTTGCGATGCCCAGCGTGCTGAGCCAGAGCCAGCGGCCGGGGCGGGGTATGGAGCTTTCCATGACTTGGGTCCTTGTCCCTCGAGGGGTGTCGTGCAACGGTGCACGGGAGCCAATGTCGCGGTCCGCCGAGAAGGCAGTTGGAAGCCTGTTCGAAGCTTTCGGCGTTGTGTGAAGTCTGTGTGAAGTGATGTCCAGGGAGGACTTCACACGCCCTTCGGCTCCGTCCGGGAGGATTAGGGCTTCATCCCTTATGCCGATGAGCGTGGGAACTCGAGAAGCCGGCGCGGCTCCTACCGCGGTCGACGGCGCTATCCAATCGATAGCAACTCATGCCCATCTGCCGTGAGGATTCTCTCAATTTCTACCGCGTCGACCCTTCACTTCTGCCATGTCCAAAACATCACCTTCCAGCGGGCCGGCGCGCACGGTCCGGTCGATCCGTCTTCGACGCATTGCCCTGTGGGGCGGCGGCGTCGCCGCCGCGGGCGCACTCGTTCTGCTAATTGCTGCAGGCATCGCCGCGGTCACGATCTATCCGAAGCTGCCGAACATTTCCGATCTCGCCGACTATCGGCCCAAGCTGCCGTTGCGGGTCTATTCGGCCGAGGGCAGCCTTCTTGGCGAATTCGGCGAAGAGCGCCGCAATCTCACGCCCTTCGCGGCCATTCCGAAGGTGATGAAGGACGCCGTGCTCGCCGTCGAGGATGCGCGCTTCTATGACCATGGCGGGGTCGACTACAAGGGCTTCATGCGCGCGGCCGTGGCGAGCCTGAAAGGCGGAAGAAAGCAGGGCGCTTCCACGATCACGATGCAGGTGGCGCGCAACGTCTACCTGAGCTCGGAGCGGACGCTCAGCCGCAAGACCTACGAGATCCTGCTGGCCCTGCGGCTCGAGCAGGAACTCACCAAGGACCAGATCCTCGAGATCTACCTGAACCAGATCTACCTGGGCAATCGCGCCTACGGTTTCGCGGCAGCGTCGGAAGCCTACTTCGGCAAGCCATTGCAGAACATCACGATTGCCGAGGCCGCCATGCTGGCGGGTCTGCCCAAGGCACCGGGCACCAACAATCCGGTGAGCAATCCGCGCCGGGCGCGTGCACGCCAGCTCTACGTGATCGACCGCATGCAAGAGACCGGCTTCATCACCTCCGAGCAGGCTGCCGAGGCGAAGCAGGAAGAGCTTCACCTGCGCGACGCGGCCGACCCGGATCGCCTGCATGCGGAGTACGTGGCCGAGACCGTTCGACAGATGATGCACGCGCAGTACGGCGACAGCATCTACACGAGCGGCCTCAAGGTCTACACGACGCTGGTCGCGGCCGATCAGTCGGCAGCCTACAAGTCGCTGCGCAAGGGCATCATGGATTACGAGCGCCGGCAGGCCTATCGCGGTCCCGAGCAGTTCGTGGACCTGCCCACCGACTCGAAGGAGCTCGATGATGCGGTGGACGATGCCCTGTCCAGTCACCCTGACAACGGGGACGTGATCTCGGCCGTGGTACTGCAGGCGAGCAACAAGGGGGTGGTCGCGGTTCGTGCCAACGGGGAGACGCTTCAGATCAACGGCGATGGCTTGAAGCCCGCGCAGTGGGGTTTGTCCGAGAAGGCGGCGCCTGCCATCAGGATCCGCCGCGGCGCGGTGATCCGCGTTGCGAAGACGCCGAAGAACACCTGGGAGATCACCCAACTGCCGGAAGTGGAAGCGGCCTTCGTCGGCCTCGATCCACGGACGGGGGCCATCAAGGCGCTGGTGGGTGGTTTCGACTACGGCAAGAACAAGTTCAACCACGTGACGCAGGCATGGCGGCAGCCGGGTTCGAGCTTCAAGCCCTTCATCTATTCGGCGGCGCTGGAGAAAGGCTTCACGCCGAGCACGGTCGTCAACGATGCGCCTCTGTACTTCGAAGCCGGCGCCGGCGGCCAGGCTTGGGAGCCGAAGAACTACGACGGCACCTATGAAGGCCCGATGTCGCTGCGTCGCGCGCTGCAGCAGTCGAAGAACCTGGTCACCATCCGCGTCCTGCAGTCCATTGGTGCGCCCTATGCACAGGACTGGATCACCCGATTCGGCTTCGACCGCGACAAGCATCCGGCGAACCTGCCGATGGCGCTTGGCGCCGGCTCGGTCACGCCGATGCAGATGGCCGCAGCGTACTCGGTGTTCGCCAACGGCGGCTTTCGCGTCACGCCCTATCTCGTCACGCGCGTCACGGACATGAAGGACAAGGTCCTGCTCGAAACCGAGCCGCCGGTGCTCGACGAGGAGCGGCGCGCCATTCCGGAGCGCAATGCCTTTGTCATGAGTTCGATGCTGCAGAGTGTGGTCAATGGCGGCACCGCGATCAAGGCGCGCCAGGCGCTCAAGCGCGACGACCTCTACGGCAAGACCGGGACGACCAACGATTCCTTCGACACCTGGTTCGCGGGTTTCCAGCCGACGATGGTCGGCGTCGCCTGGGTGGGCTACGACACGCCGCGCCAACTCGGCGTTCGTGGCGAAACGGGCGGCAGCCTGAGCCTGCCGATCTGGACGGGCTACATGCAGACTGCCCTCAAGGGCGTGCCCGTCAGCGAACCGTCGGTACCGGGTGGCGTGCTTCGCGTCGATGGTGACTGGTACTTCGACGACTATGCGCCTGGTCGCAGCGTGGCCAGCCTGGGCATGGACACCAGCGCGCCGCTGCCACCGGTCGAGGACCTGGCGGGCGTGCCCGTGAGTCCGCCGGCCGCGCCCGAGGAGCGCAGCCGCATCCTCGACTTCTTCAGGTAGAGGTCATCGCGGACGAAGAGGGGCGGGGGTATCTACACTCCACATCCCCTTCCTCGTACGCTGTCATGGAATCTCTCACCCTGGTAGCGCTGATCCTCATCGGCGCCTACCTCCTCAAGTCCCGCGACCAGAAGCAGCGCATCGCGCTCCTGGCGAGCCACCTGGGCAACTACCAGATCGAGAAGCTCATGGAGAACCTCACCGAGGGCTACCTGCGCTGCCTCGGCGAAGACGATCCCGCGCGTCGCGAGCAGATCTGGGCCCTGCTGGACACCACCGAGGAAAAGCTGTCGGCGCAGTTCGACGCCTTCGCCGTCGAGTTCTCACGGGTCGGCGAATCGGAGGCGCGTGTGAGCAAGTTTCCGGTGGCGATCCCCTATGTGGATCGGCTGCTTCCGGGCGCTTCCTTCGACTTGCGCAAGGCCTTTGCCATTCATGCGCGCGGCATCTCCGAAGTCATGAAGAACGGCGCCGGCCGCAGCGCCAAGGCCAAGGCTTTCACCATGTCGGCCGAACTCTTCCTGATGCAACACACCTGCCACTGGTTCTGCAAGTCGAAGACGGTTGCCTCGGCGCGGATGCTTGCGCGGCACAAGACGTCCTACCAGCAGGTGGTCGAAGCGGTGAGTCCCGAAACGCGCAATGCGTACCGCGCCCTGATCGGTCAGTGATTCGACAGCAGCGGCAGCGTGAGGGTCGCGAGGGCGCCGCCGCGCGGTGCGTTCGCCAGATCAACGCGGCCGCGATGCAGCGTCGCGATTTCTTTCACGAAGGCGAGGCCGAGGCCGGTGCTCTTCTTCTGGTTGTGCGGTCGGGCGAGGGAGTAGAACTTCTCGAACACCTTGTCCTTCGCGTAGTCCGGAATGCCCTTGCCGCGATCGCGCACGCTGATCCTGGCCTGGCGCGAACTGGTTTCGAGCGCGAGCAGCACCTCGGCGCCGGAAGGCGAGAAGTCGATGGCGTTGTCGAGCAGATTGCTGACCGCGCGGCGCAGCAGGAAGGGATCGCCCTCGACGCGCGCTTCGGCGTGGATCGCCACGTTGACGCGAATGTCCCGCGCCGCCGCTGCGGCCTGCGCGCCGGCAGCGACGTCCTGAAGCAGCGGCGCCAATGCGACCACTTCGCTGCGCTCCAGCGCACGCCGCGCCTCGAGCGCGGTGAGTTCCATCATGCGATCGACGATCTCCTGGATGCGCTGCGTCTCGTGCGCGATGTTGGCGAGGAAGCGCTCGCGCTCCGCCTGCGGCATCGAGGGTTCCTGGATCAGCTCGACCGCTCCACGGATCGCCGACAGCGGGCTCTTGATCTCGTGGGTGAAGGTCTGCACGTAGTCGGCAACGTAGTTGCGACCGGTGAGCGCGTCGCGCATCTCGTGGACGCCGCTGCGCAGTGTGTCGAAGGCCCGGCGCACCATGCGCGACAGGCTCGGGTCGCGCTGACTGCGCAGCCAGCCGAGGTAATCGGAAATCAGGCCGAAGGGCCGCACCAGCCAGATGGACACGATGATCGCCAGCACCAGCAGCGCGAAGGCGGAGCCGACGCCAACCCAGAGCGTGCGTGCGCGCGCATCCTGCACGAACTGGCCGAAGCTCTGCACCGGCTTGCCGACGCTGACCATGCCGACGATCTCGTTGTCCCAGCGCACCGGCGCGCCGACGTACATCACGGAAGTCATCGGGTCGCCCGCGATGTCACGCGAGGTGCGCGCGCCATAGACGCCAGCCAGCGAGCGGCTGACGTCGCTGCGCTGCGAGTAGTCGGCGCCGGTGCTGCGGCCCACCGAGTCGAAGAGCACGCGGCCATTGCGGTCCGTGACGTACACGCGCAATTCGACGTGGCTCTTGTGCAGGTTGTAGATCTGCGCGGAGAACTGACGTGCGTAGACGGACCGGAACAGCGGCTCCAGCCGCGCGGTGTTGATGGCACCGGCGATCACGTCCTGCTCGATGAGGCTGGCGAGCAGCTGCGAGGTCTCCACCAGCGACTCTTCGGCCGATTCACGGTAGCGCGGGTCGATGTCCGCGACGACGCGATAAAGCAGGAAGGCGATGCCTGCCGTGTAGATCAGCAGGATGCCGATGAAGATGCGCGTTCTGCGGGTCACACGCTCGGCGGCAGCTCTTCGTTGAGTGCGTAGCCCGTGCCGCGCAGCGTGCGGATCGGCTCGACGTCGGGCGCGACTGCCTTGAGCTTGGCGCGCAGCGTCTTGATGTGGGCGTCCACCGTGCGGTCGAAACTGTCGCTCGCCTCGTCCCACACCTGACTCAGCAGTTCGTCGCGCGTGAACACCCGGCCGGGACGCTGGACCATGAGGCGCAGCAGCCCGTATTCGTAGCGCGAGAGATCGAGCAGGCGGCCGTAATAGCGGATCTGCATGCGATCGACGTCGAGGGCGAAGGGCGCGGGCGCTGGTGTGCTGGCGGGGCTGATTGTCGGTGGGCCCTGCTGCGTGCGGCCGCTGCGCCGCAGGATCGTTCGAACGCGGGCCACGAGTTCGCGGGGCGAGAAAGGTTTGGCGATGTAGTCGTCCGCGCCGAGTTCAAGGCCGACGACGCGATCGATCTCGTCGCTGCGCGCGGTGAGGAACAGCATCGGCACTTCGGCGCCGGCGGGCAATTTCTGGAGACGCTTGAAGAGCTCGAAACCGTTCATGTCGGGCAGCCCCACGTCGAGAATCGCGAGCGCTGGCGGCTCGGCGGCGAACTGTGCGATCGCCTCTTCGGCGGTCGGGCACCACACCGGGACGAAGCCGTCGGTCCGAAGCACGTATTGCAGGGTGTCGGCGATGCCGGATTCGTCTTCGGCGATGAGGATCCGCGGGTGAGCAGGCATGGCCCGGATGGTAGCGGGCCGGAACCTTTGCGACGTGGAAGAAACGAACGGAGCCGAACATTCCTGAGGACCGACTTCATGACCCCATCCGAAACCAAGGCCATCGTCACGCTGAGCTTGCTGGCCGCCTTCGTCGACGGCGAGAAGCACGAGCGGGAGCGCGCAGAGATCAAGCGCATCGCCGAGGGCCTCTCGCAAGCGGACGGCGTGCACCTTCCGACGCTCTACCAGGACGTCCTGATGAAACGCGTAGACCTGGCCGGCGTGACGGCGCAACTGCAGAGCGACGATGCCGGGCAACTGGCCTACGAGATGGCGGTGTGTGTCTGCGATGCCGACGGATCGCAGTCCGAAGCCGAGCGCAAGTTCCTGGCGCAGGTCCGCACCGCGCTCCGGCTCGACACGCCGGCCGCGCAGCAGTTCGATCAGGACGCCGAAGCGATCGCGGCCGTGCCGCTGACGTCCGCTGCCGTCCCGGCGCCCGCTCCCGCTGGCGGTCCGAGGCCCGCTTCGACAGTGCCCGATGCGGAACTCGACCAGGCGATCCTCAACGCGGCGATCCTGAACGGCGCGCTCGAACTGTTGCCCGAGACGCTTTCGACGATGGCGATCATTCCCCTGCAGATGAAGCTGGTCTACCGCATCGGGCAGGCCTATGGCTATCAGCTCGACAGCGGCCACGTGAAGGACTTCCTGGCCACTGTCGGTGTGGGCCTCACATCGCAGTATCTCGAGCAGGCCGGTCGCAAGCTGCTGGGTGGATTGCTCGGGAAAGTCGGTGGCGGTTTGCTGCGCGGCGTGGGCAAGCAGGCCGTGAGTTCGGGCATGAGCTTCGCCACCACCTATGCGCTGGGCCATGTGGCGAAGCGCTACTACGCGGGCGGCCGCACGCTGTCGACGCAGATGCTGAAAGACGCCTACGCGAACGTGACGCAGGAGGCACAGGGCCTCCAGTCGCGCTACCTGCCGGCCATGCAGGAAAAGGCCCAAACGCTCGACGCGGGAAAGATCCTGTCGATGGTGCGCGGCGCGTAGGGTGCGTGACGCCGTTGCTCAGTGCAGGTCGAAGCAGCAGCCCGCATAGAAGGCCTTGTCGCCGCCTTCCACGAAAGGCACTTCGATCGGCTTGCCCTCGTTGCGCCACGCATCGCGTCGCTTGTAGCCGGACGCGGCCAGGTCCGCCAGGAGTTCGTCGTGATGCTGGATCCGGTAGGGACACACGGCGAATCCGATGCTGTTGAGCGTATAGAGCGTCCGCTCCTCATGGACCGCTGCCGTGTTGATCACGATACGCCGGGGCTTCGCGGGGAGCTGGGCGATGATTTCCGAGATGCGCAAGGGCAGGTACTGCAGGCTGCCTGATGCATAGAGCACGTCAAAGCCACTGGCATCGCGAAAGTCCGTGGTAAAGCTCAATTGGTCGGTTGCTTCACGCTGGACGGCCAGGTCCTGGCCGGTCTTCACGACACCGGGCACGTCGCAGACCGTCCAACGCAGGTCCGCCGGAAAGGGCAGCACGCGACGGAACGCGTAGTACTTGATGCCCACGTGCCCGCCCAGGTCGAACACGCTGCGCATGCCGTCGTCCAGCGCGCGGCTCAGCCAGAAGAGGCCCGGGTAGTCGTAGAAGTAAACCTGATGGCTGTAGAGCGCCTTGGCGGCCTCGGCGTTGTCGTAGCCGATCGCCTTGGAGGGGGGCGCGCCGGCTTCGGCGGCTGCAAAGCTCTCGAAGGAGCCCATGAAGAGGTTCTCTTCACGGTTCTCCAGGAACTTGCGACGGTAGGCGGCTTCCCGGACGGAGGAGGGCAGCAGACTCGACAGCATGGGACCCCTTTGGTGTCAATGTGAAATGCCGTACGCATTTTGCACTTTGAAACACAAAGTATTCAACTATTCGCCTCTTTTTCCACATTTCTTCGAGTTTTAGCTTGCCCGGTCGCCTATTGGGCTTTGTAGCCTGCGTTTTCGATCGCCAGGATGATGTCCTGTCGCGGGTGACCGCTCATCACGTCGACGTGGCCGGTTTCGAGGTCGACCGTGACCTGCGCTTCCGGATCGATGGTCTGTACCGCCTGCTCGACCATGCTGACGCAGTGGCCGCAGCTCATGCCCGTGACCTGGAACTTCTGGCTCATCGTGGATGCTCCTTCATGTAGACAAGGCCTCCAGTTTGAACCTTCTCACGATGTCAATGTCCAGCGAGGGGGCGCTGGGGGCAGAGGACTGACGGGCGTGTCCTCGATCAACTGGCAGAGGCGCCGCAGCGTGATGGAGCCCTGGCGCGGATCGAGTATGGCCCCGGGAATGCGAAGCCGGAAGGCGTCCTCGACGGCAAAGACCAGTTCCAGCTGATCGAGTGGCTTGAGGCCGAGGTGGGCCAGGGCCACGTCGGGTCGGAGCACCTCTCGCGGCAGGCGGAAGTCGTTCTCCAGGATGGTCGCGATAGTGTTGAAGGTCGGCGAACTCATGGTCTGGATCTCCTTGCTCCGCGGGCTGCGCTGTCGGCACGACGGTCATGAAAAAGGCCGCGCAAGCGGCCTGCTGTCGTATCCTGATCGGTCGTTTATCGCGTCGTTGTGCTGACGGCGTCCTGACCCTCGCGTGCGGTAAAAACACGTACCTTTTTTCACCTCACATCCCATGCGAATCCTCCTGGTCGAAGACGATGCCGTGCTGCGCAGCGTGATGCTGCGGAGCCTCGGGGATGCAGGCCACCGCGTCGATGTTGCTGCGAGCGTGGAGGAGGCCGACCACCTCTGGCGCGTGCAGACCTTCGATGCCGTGTTGCTCGACCTCAACCTGCCCGCGACGGCCAGCCCGACCAGCGGTCTTGCGAGCGGACTCACGGCTCTGCGCCATGCGCGCGCACGGGGCGACCGCACGCCGGTGCTCGTGCTGACGGCACGCGATCGCACGGAGGAGCGCATCGCGGGGCTGGACGCCGGTGCCGACGACTACCTGGGCAAGCCCTTCGATCTGGCCGAGGTCGAAGCCCGCCTCCGGGCACTGGTGCGGCGTGCGCAGGGCACGGAGGACATCGCCACGCTCGGGCAACTCCGGCTGGATCGCAGGGCCCGGCGCTTCGGAATCGGCGGCGTGCCGCTCGATCTTCCGGCACGCGAGTTCGAGGTGCTCTGGGAGCTGATGAGCCCACCGGGCCACACGATCAGCAAGCGGGAACTGTCGGACAAGCTTTCGACCTTCGACGAGTCGCTGGGCGACAACGCGCTGGAGGCCTTCATTTCGCGCTTGCGCAAGAAGCTGGTCGGCAGCGGCGCTGCGATCCGCACGCTGCGCGGGATCGGCTACCTGCTGGAAGCGGAAGTGTGAAGTTGCGCGCGACGGCAGGGGCCGGCGCAGGCCCGGCGCCCTCGCTGACCGCGCGTGTGCTTCGGCGCGTGCTGTTGCCGCTGGCCCTGACCTGGCTGGTCGGCACCGCGGTGGCGCTGTTCGTTGCCAGCTATTTCACCGAGCAGGCTTTCGATCGCGAGATGCTCGACGACGCCTATGCGGTTTCGGCCAATGTGCAGGCGGGCGAGCGCGACATCGAACTGCTGTTGTCGCCACGCGAAGTCAACAGCGTCCTCTTCGACCAATCGGAAACCGTGTTCTTCGCCGTGCTGCGGCCGGACGGATCATTGCTCGCCGGGCACGCGGGCCTGGAGGCGCCTGCGCCGGAAGAGGGCACGCGCTACCGGTTCTCGCGCGTCGTCTACCAAGGCAAGGAGCTGCGCGCCGTGGTGTTGAACCACGAGACACCCAACGCCTATCGCGTGGTGATCGCACAAACCACGCGCGCGCGCGCCGTACTGGTCGAGCGGCTGCTGATCTTTTCGCTGGCGCCGCAACTCGTGTTGCTGACCCTGCTTGCGGCCTGGCTGTGGCGCGGCATCGAACGCGAGCTTCGCCCACTCGGCGAACTGCGCCAGACGCTGGAACAGCGCGATGCCCACGACCTCGCGCCGGTGCCGGTGGCGCGCAGTTCACGCGAGCTCGAACAGTTGGGTGACACACTCAATGCGCTGCTGGACCGACTCGCCCAGAGTGCTTCCGCGCAGCGGGAGTTCGCGGGCAATGTCGCACATGAACTTCGCACGCCGCTCGCCGGCATTCGCGCGCTGGCCGACTACGGCCTGGCACAGCGGACGCCGGCAGTGTGGCGTGAGCAGCTGGAGCACATCGCCGCAAGCCAGGCGCGCGCCAGTCATCTGGTGGACCAGTTGCTTGCGCTCGCGCTGGCCGATGAAGGGCGCACAGGCCTTCAGCGCGAGCCGCTTCGGCTGGATCAACTGGTGCAGGAGGCGGTGCTTCGGCATCTCGCGCGCGCCGACGCGCGCGGCGTGGATCTGGGCGCCCTGGGCCTCGATGAACCCGTGACGGTGGAGGCCAATGCCGCGTTGGTCGAGGGCATCCTCGACAACCTGATCGACAACGCCCTGCGCTACGGCGGCCGCACGATCACCATCGAACTGACGGATTCCACGCTGGCCGTGGTCGATGACGGACCGGGCATACCGCCAGAGGCCCAGCGCGACCTGATGCAACGCTGGGCACAGGGCCCCGCCGGCCAAAAGCTCGGACAAGGCGCCGGCCTCGGCCTAGCGATCGTGGCCCGCTATGCAAAGCTGCTCGGCGCAGAACTCAGCTTCGCAAAGGCGTCCGACGAAGGCGGCCTGAGAGTCAGCGTAGCCTTCACCCCGAACTGAACCCACCTCTCCGTACGCAATACCAGGAACCCCGCGGAACCGGCTCGGCCGGGCCGCTGGGGTTGCCCCCGGCAGGGGGTGGCGGCCACACGAAGTGGGCAAGCCTGGGGGCGAGCCTAGAGTACAGGGTAGTCGATGTACCCGGCCTCGCCACCGCCATAGAAGGTGTTCTTGTCCCACGCGTTCAGCGGCGCCCCTTCGCGGAGACGACGCACGAGGTCGGGATTGGAGATGAACGGCTTGCCGAATGCGACCAGATCGTCGCCTTCCTTCAGTGCCTCTTCGGCCAGCGGCTTGTCATAGCCGTTGTTCACCATCCATGCACCCTTGCCGCCGGCCGCGCGATAGGCCGCCTTGAGGGCCTCGTAGTCGAAGGGGCGATCCTCGATCTCGCGCGGGCCGCCGGTCGCGCCTTCGATGACGTGGATGTAGGCAAGGCCGAGCGGGCCGAGCTGCCTCACGACGTAGTCGAACAGCGGCTGCGGATCGTCGTCGTGCACGTCGTTGGCAGGCGTGACGGGCGACAGGCGGATGCCAGTCTTGCCGCCGCCGACAGCATCGACTACGGCACGCGTCACTTCGAGCAGGAGGCGTGCACGGTTCTGGATGCTGCCGCCATAGTCGTCCGTGCGCTTGTTGCTCCCGGTCTTGAGGAACTGGTCGAGCAGGTAGCCGTTGGCTCCGTGGATCTCTACGCCGTCGAAGCCCGAGGTCTCGACCGCACTGCGCGCGGCAACCGCATAGGCATGCACGATGCCCGGCAGTTCGCTCGCATCGAGCGCGCGGGGCGCGGAGGTTTCCGTGAAGGTAGGGACGCCGTCCTTGATGAGCACGGTCTTGGTCCTGGCTGTGATCGCGGAAGGCGCGACGGGCTTGGCCCCTTCGGGCTGCAGCTCGGTGTGCGAGACGCGGCCCACGTGCCAGAGCTGCACGACGATCTTGCCGCCTTCGGCGTGCACGGCGTCGGTGACGCGCCTCCAGGCGTCGAGCTGCTCGGTGCCATAGAGTCCCGGCACGTCCGCATAGCCTTGACCCTGGTGACTGATCGCAGTGGCCTCTGTGATCAGAAGGCCGGCACTCGCGCGCTGCGCGTAGTAGGTGGCCGTGATGTCGCGCGGCACCGCATTGGGCGAGCGGTTGCGCGTGAGAGGCGCCATGACGATGCGGTTGCTCAGCTTCAGGTCGCCGGCCTGGACGGGGTCGAAGAGGGAGGACATTGTTGGTGCTGCTGGTTGATGTAAGGAACGACGGAGAGGGTAAACGGCGCACGTCAACCGCGCTGTCGCGGGGTTGTCGATTTGCTGGTAGGCGATGCCGCAGAATGGCTGCGGACCCATGACGCCGACCGCCGCCACGCTCACGCCTGCACAAGCATTGCGCCTGGCGCTCGCGTTGTCGCTGGGGGCCGCGGTGTCGCTGGGCATCACGCGCTTCTCCTATGGCCTGTTGCTGCCGCCCATGCGCGCGGACCTCGGGTGGAGCTACACGCTGGCGGGCGGGATGAACACTGGGAATGCCGCGGGGTATCTGTTCGGCGCGCTGATGATGCCGGCCTTGATGCGGCGCTTCGGGCCGGTTCGCCTGCTGGTGGGCGGTGCGGCATGGGCAAGCCTTTTCATGGTGGCGAGCGGCTTCTTCAATTCAGCGCCCGCATTGCTGATTCAGCGTCTGCTTGCCGGGCTGGCGAGTGCCTGGGTATTCGTCGCGGGCGGCTTGCTGGCGGCGCGGCTGGGCACCTTGCAGCCGTCGCGATCGGGCTTCCTGCTGGGCGTGTACTACGGCGGCACGGGGCTGGGCATCACGCTGTCGGCGCTGCTCGTGCCGGCGGTGTTGCAGGCCGCCGCGACGACACCGCACGGCTGGGCATGGGCGTGGTGGGCCCTGGCGGCGGCGAGCTTCATTGCGACGGCGGTGATGGCATTGGCGATGCGGGCGCTGCCCGAGGAAGCGCGCGCCCATGTGCCTGCGCCGTCGCCGGATGCAGCAGGGTCGACGCCGACGCCGGTGTACCGCTTCGGCTGGGCGCTCGCGGGCTACACGCTCTTCGGTGCCGGCTATATCGGCTATATGACCTTCGTGATCGCGCTCTTGCGCGAGCAGGGCGCGAGGCCGGGAGAGATCACGACGTTCTATGCCCTGCTGGGCGTCGCGTGCGTGGCATCGTCGCGGCTGTGGGCGGGGTTGCTCGATCGCTTCCGAGGCGGTGGGCCGCAGGCGGTGCTCAACGCCTTGCTCGGCGTCGCCACGATATTGCCGGTGCTCAGCCCCGCGTGGCCGATGGCGATGGCTTCGGGCCTGCTGTTCGGCGCGGTGTTCCTGTCGGTGGTGGCATCGACCACGGCACTCGTCCGCCACAACCTTCCTGCCGCGCAGTGGGCGACCGGCATCAGCGCTTTCACCATCGCCTTCGCGCTCGGCCAAATCGTCGGCCCGACCGTGACCGGCTGGATCTCCGATGGCGAAGGCGGCCTGGCCCGCGGCCTGATCGCCTCCGCAATCATGTTGTGGACCGCTGCCCTGATCGCATCACGCCAACGAGCGCTACGCGATCCGTGAAACACCGCGGAACCGGCTCCGCCGGGCCGCAGGTGTTGCCCCCTCGAAGGGGGTAGGCGGCCACACGAAGTGGGCAAGCCTGGGGGTGGGCCTATTTTTGGGGTGGGCTACTTGATCAGGCCTTCAGCCTTCATGGCCTCCTGGACCGCAGGGCGCGCGGCAACGCGTGCATGCCACGCCTTGAGGTTGGCGAATTCGGCGATGTCGACACCTGTCGGCTGCGCCCAGTTCGTGACGGTGAACAGGTAGCCGTCGGCAACCGTGAACTGCTCGCCCATCAGGTAGTCCTTGCTCGCGAGCTGGCCATCGAGCCATTCATAGCGCGACTTGAGCTTGGTCTTGAAAGTGGCCTTGGCTTCTTCGGGCATGTTCGGGTTGAACAGCGGCGAGTAGCTCTTGTGGATCTCGGTGCCGATGAAGGTCAGCCACTCCTGCAGGCGATAGCGCGACATCGTGCCATTGGCCGGCGCGAGATTCTTGCTGGGCGCCAGGTCTGCGATGTACTGCACGATCGCGGGGCCCTCTCGCAGGCGCGTTCCGTCGTCGAGCTCCAGCATGGGCACATAGCCCAGCGGATTGATGCCGTAGTAGTCGGTGCCGTCCTGCAGCTTGTGGCTCTTGGTGCTGGCCAGCATGGGTTCGAAGGCGACCCCGGCTTCACGCAGCGCGATGTGAGGGGAGAGCGAGCAGGCGCCCGGCGAGTAGTAAAGCTTCATGCGAAAACTCCAGTGAATGGCGACATGCGATTTTGCAAGCGGACGTCGATGCTAGCGGGTCCGGGGCACGCGTTTTTGTCCTACGGCTGCTCGCGCGCCGCGACTATGGGTGTCGGCGCGTCCGCTTTCTAAGCTTGCGCCGCTGTGGTGGATGGACCCATCGCCAGGAGTCGTTCATGTTGAAGTACGCCATCATCTTTGCCGTCGTCTCATTGATTGCCGGCGCGCTGGGCTTTGGCGGCGTTGCCGCGGGTGCGGCGGGTATTGCCAAGGTGCTGTTCGGTCTGTTCCTGATCCTTGCCGTGGCCTTTCTCGTGCTCGCAGCGTTGGGGGTGGGCGCAGTGAAGAAGGCGTTGGACTGACGATGGCAACGTCCCCGATGCGTGGCCGGGCGTGCGGCCCCTGGTGGTGCTGTTGCAGAGCCCCGCGCACCGCGTCATGCGGGTGCTCCACGTGACGCAATCTCGTTGGCAATTGCCTGTACGGCGCGAGCGCGCGCAATCCTGATTCATTCAACCCATCCAGTGGAGGCTGTGCCGCAGGTGCAGGGAGGATCATGCATTTTTCACACGTCGAAGCGGTGCTCGAGTACGAAGTCTCCGCACCCTCGCACTTGTTGCTCAACATCGAGGCGGCGCGCAGTGGCGCGCAGGCGCTGATCAGCGAGGATCTGGTGATCGAGCCCGCGGTCGAGATGCAGGCCTTCTGCGATGAGGGCAATGGCAATCGATTCATTCGCTTCGATGCCACGCCGGGGCTACTGAAGATTCGCTACAGGGCCAGCGTCCGGCGCGCGCACGTGGAGGTGCCGACCGATCTGCAGGAAGTGCCGGTGAACGAGGTGCCCAACGAAATCCTGCACTACATGATGCCGACGCGCTATTGCGAGTCGGACCTGATGTCGCGCTGTGCGCAGCAGTTGTTCGGCGACCTGCCGCCCGGGATCGGACGCGTGCAAGCGATCGTCGACTGGATTCACGAGAGCATCACGTACGAGCCGGGAAGCAGCGACTCGACCACAACGGCGTGCGAAGTGTTCGTCGAGCGTGCCGGCGTATGTCGCGATTTCGCGCACCTGGGCATCACGTTCTGCCGCGCACTCAATATTCCGGCGCGGCTGGTAGTGGGCTACGTCTGGTTCGATGAGCCGCCGCAGGATTTCCACGCCGTCTTCGAAGCCTGGCTGGGCGGGCAATGGGTGCTGTTCGACGCAACGCGCATGGCGCCGGTCGACCGCCTCGTGCGCGTGGGCACGGGGCGCGATGCGAAGGACGTCGCGTTCTGCACGATCTTCGGTCCGGTCACCATGACGGGCAAGACCTTGGCGGTGCGCGAACTCCAGGACGAAGGCGCGGCGGTGCAGGCGGAACCGGAGCCGAGCGGCCTGCTCGTCGGCATCGAAAAGCCCGTCCCTGTGATGCCGCACGATGCCGGGGACAAGGGGCAAGCTGCGGCACATGTCGTTGCCGTAGAGAGCTGAGGCTCGTCATGCTATCGAAATGATAGCACCAGATCGAGATTGGACGCCGGCCTCCGCGGGCTTTGCGAGTTCGGACCGCATGTCCCCAAAGGAGGCACGAAGCCGCTGCGGCGATTAAAATTGGCGCCCCTTTCCGCAGCGCACGCGACAGTGCGCCACTCCCATGCTCTATCCCGAAGAATTCGATGTCATCGTCGTCGGTGGCGGCCACGCCGGCACCGAAGCCGCGCTGGCTTCTGCCCGAATGGGCGCCCGCACCTTGCTGCTCACCCACAACATCGAAACCCTGGGGCAGATGAGCTGCAATCCGTCGATCGGCGGCATCGGCAAAGGTCATCTTGTCAAAGAAGTCGACGCGCTGGGCGGCGCGATGGCCATCGCGACGGATGAGGGCGGGATCCAGTTTCGTATCCTCAACTCGAGCAAGGGACCGGCTGTGCGGGCGACACGCGCACAAGCGGACCGCGTGCTTTACAAGGCCGCAATCCGCCGGCGGCTGGAGAACCAGCCCAATCTGTCGTTGTTCCAACAGGCTGTCGACGACTTGATGATCGAGGGCGACCGGGTGGTCGGTGCCGTCACGCAGGTGGGTATTGCATTTCGTGCGCGCGCCGTCGTGTTGACTGCCGGGACATTCCTTGATGGCCGCATCCATGTCGGACTTGACAACTACCAAGCCGGACGCGCGGGCGACCCGCCTGCGGTCAGCCTGTCGGCGCGGCTCAAGGAACTCAAGCTGCCGCAGGGGCGGTTGAAGACGGGGACCCCGCCGAGGCTCGACGGCCGAAGCATCGACTTTTCGAAATGCACCGAGCAACCAGGTGACGGAATGCCCGGCGGAGCCGGGCCGATGCCCGTATTCAGCTTCATGGGGCGGGCCGACATGCATCCGCAGCAGATGCCCTGTTGGATCACCAACACCAATGCGCGAACGCACGAGATCATCCGGTCCGGCTTCGATCGCAGCCCGATGTTCACCGGGAAGATCGACGGCGTCGGGCCGCGCTATTGCCCGAGCGTCGAAGACAAGATCAATCGGTTCGCGGACAAGGAAAGCCATCAGATCTTCCTGGAACCGGAAGGGTTGACCACGAACGAGTACTACCCGAACGGGATCTCGACCAGCCTGCCATTCGACATCCAATATCAGTTGGTCCGCTCCATGGCGGGATTGGAGAACGCACACATCTTGCGGCCGGGCTACGCAATCGAGTATGACTACTTCGATCCGCGCGAACTCAAGAGCAATTTCGAGACGCGTGCCATTCAGGGCCTTTTCTTCGCCGGTCAGATCAATGGCACGACCGGGTACGAGGAAGCGGCGGCTCAAGGGCTTTTCGCCGGCATCAATGCTGCGCTGCAGTGCAGGGGAGAGGCGGCTTGGCTGCCCCGTCGCGACGAGGCCTACTTGGGAGTGCTGGTCGACGACCTGATCACGAAGGGCGTGACCGAGCCTTATCGCATGTTCACGAGCCGGGCCGAGTTCCGCTTGCAGCTGCGCGAGGACAATGCAGACATGAGACTCACGGAAGCGGGGCGCAAGCTGGGTTTGGTCGACGACGCGCGTTGGGATGCTTTCTCGCGGAAGCGGGATGCTGTTTCACGTGAAACACAACGCCTTCGTTCCATCTGGGTGAATCCGCGGAATCTGCCGGCCGCCGAATCGGAGCGCGTCCTGGGCAAGGCCATCGACCACGAATACAACCTGGGCGATCTGCTGCGCCGGCCCAATGTGAGCTACGAGTCGTTGATGTCGCTGGACGGCGGGAAATACAGTTCGGGCGAGGCTCTTTGTGAATCTGAGATCGAGCAGATCGAGATCGCGGCCAAGTACTCGGGCTATATCGATCGTCAGCACGACGAGGTCGAGCGGGCCGCGCATTTTGAGAATCTCAGGTTGCCCGTGGATCTGGACTACGGTCAGGTGAAGGCATTGAGCTTCGAGGTGCGACAAAAGCTCACCAAGCACCGTCCCGAAACGCTTGGCATGGCTTCGCGAATCTCTGGTGTGACGCCGGCCGCCATCTCGCTGTTGATGATTCATCTGCGCAAGGGCGGTCACCGCGCATTCGTCCGTGACGCGGCGCCCGAGCCCCATGCCGCAGAATGAGCCAGGAACAACAATTGCGCGATGGCGCTGGGGAGCTTGGCATCGAGTTGACCGGCCAACAAAGCGAACAGCTTTTGGCGTACGGCGCGCTCATCCTGAAGTGGAACAAGGTTTACAACCTGACCGCACTTCGAGACCCTGCAAGTGTCCTGACCCATCATCTGCTCGATAGCCTCTCAATCATTGCACCTCTTCGGCGAGAGCGGGTAGATGGGGCCAGGCTTCTGGACGTCGGCGCCGGCGCCGGCCTGCCAGGCGTGGTAATCGCGATTCTTCGGAGTGATATCGACGTGACCTGTCTGGATGCAGTGGCCAAGAAGGCTGCATTCGTCCAGCAAGTCGCGTCCGAACTAAATCTGCGCAACCTCCATGGGCTGCACGCCCGCGTGGAGACATTGACCGGAAGCTACGACATCATCAGCTCCCGGGCCTTTGCGTCGCTGCCGGATTTCGTTGCTGGATCGTCGCATCTGCTGGCGCCGACTGGTCTCTGGCTCGCCATGAAGGGCAGGGCGCCCGACGACGAAATCACCCAGTTGTCGGCCGGGATCCAGGTGTTTCACGTGGAACAATTGTCCGTTCCGGGCCTGGATGCCGAGCGCTGCGTGGTCTGGATGCGAAAACCCGCCGCCTGACAGGCGTTCGCCGCGTCGACCTCGCTTAGACTCGACGCACTCCCTTCTGAGGCAATTCTTCATGTTCGGCATCGCTGACTACGGCGCGTTCGTCGCGGCCATCATCCTTTTTCTTGCGATTCCCGGACCGGGAAATCTGGCCTTGATCACATCGACCAGCAAGGGCGGAATTCGCGGCGGACTGGCCGCGACCATCGGCGTGATTGCCGGCGACCAAGTGCTGATGTGGGCAGCAGTCGCGGGCGTAGCAACGCTCCTGACCGCCTACCCTGCGGCGTTCAGCGCTGTCCAGTGGCTGGGTGCTGCTTACCTGGCATGGCTCGGCTTCAAGATGTTGCGTGCCAAGCCGGGAACCGCCCCCATCCTCAACATCAAGCCGCGTCAATATCTCCGCCAGGCCTTGACGATCACGCTTCTGAATCCGAAGGCCATCGTCTTCTATATGGCGTTCTTCCCGCTATTCGTCGACCCAGCCCGTCACCAGGGCCTCACGACTTTCGCCGTCATGGCGCTGACAATAGCGGTCCTGACCTTCCTTTACGGGTTCACCGCCACCTTGCTGACGCACTTCCTGGCCGAACGCATGCGCGCCAACCCACGCATCTCGGGGACGCTCAACAAGCTGGCGGGGGTCTTCCTGATCGCTTTCGGCGTCAAGCTGGCGATTTCCAGGTGAGCATGAAAAGCCCGCAAGCCTGCGTTTCCCCGTCCGCCCTCGAAAAGGGCATCTGACCATGGCAAAGATCTTCTGCATTGCGAATCAGAAGGGCGGTGTCGGCAAGACCACGACCACGGTCAATCTCGCTGCCGGCCTGGCGAAAGTTGGCCAACGCGTCCTCATGATCGACCTGGATCCGCAGGGCAACGCGACTATGGGCTCCGGCATCGACAAGCGCCAGCTCGAAACGACGGTGTATGACGTGCTGCTCGAATCGGCCTCCGTGGCCGAGGCGCGAGTGAACGCCGAGAAATGCGGCTACGACGTCCTGGGCGCCAATCGCGAACTCGCCGGTGCCGAAATCGAAATGGTCGCCCTCGACCGTCGCGAAAAGCGACTCCGGACTGCGCTGGCAGGCGTCGGCGCCGAGTATGACTTCATCCTGATCGACTGCCCGCCGAGCCTGAGCCTGCTCACGCTCAACGGGCTGTGCGCCGCACATGGCGTGATCGTGCCGATGCAGTGCGAGTACTTCGCCCTCGAAGGGCTGACCGACCTGGTCAACACGATCAAGCAGGTCCACGCCAACCTCAACAAGAACCTGCAGATCATCGGCCTGCTGCGCGTGATGTTCGATCCGCGTATCACGCTGCAGCAGCAGGTCAGCGAGCAACTCAAGGCGCATTTCGGCGACAAGGTCTTCGACACGGTGATCCCGCGCAACGTGCGACTGGCGGAAGCTCCCAGCTACGGACTACCGGGCGTGGTGTTCGACCCACCGGCCAAGGGCAGCCTGGCCTTCGTGGCTTTCGCTCAGGAACTGGTCGAGAAAATGCCTCCAGCAAGCGCGTTGGCGGCGGAGGCATCTGCGCCGGCGCCCGTGCCCATGGATCCGCCGCCGGTGGCAGTCCAGATTCCCGACGGTCCCTGAGGCCGTCGGCTCGGTCCATTTCCTCATTTCACCAGAGATGCCCGTCACCAAAATCCTGCTGCTTCCCGGTTGGCAGAACAGCGACCCGGATCATTGGCAGAGCCGGTGGGAAGCGATCTACGGTGATCACCGCGTCGAGCAACACGACTGGATGCGTCCCTTGCGCGGCGACTGGTCGGCCCGTCTCGAAGAAGAGATCCTCGCGGCGTCGGGACCGGTCGCCTTGGTGGCGCACAGTCTCGGATGCATCCTCGTTGCCGCATGGGCTGCCCATTCGCGAAACGCAGACAAGGTGCGCGCCGCGCTGCTGGTCGCTCCCGGCGACCTGGAGCGCGACGACGTCCGCCAGATGATTCCCGGCTGGGCACCTATCGTCCGCCAACCGTTGCCGTTCCCGACCTTGCTGATCGCCGCTCAGGACGATCCCTACTGCGACGCGGTCCGCTCCCGGCAAATGGCCCGCGACTGGGGCGCACGCTATCTCGATGCGGGCATGCGCGGCCACATCAACAGCGAATCCGGCCTGGGCGATTGGCCCGAAGGGCGCGCGCTATTGAACGACCTTTTGAAAGAAGACTGATCTCCATGGTCACCAAAAAACCCAAGGGCCTCGGCCGCGGACTCGAAGCCCTGCTCGGGCCGACCTTCAACGGGCCGGACAACGCGACGACTGAAGACACGCCGCCGCCCAACCCCACAACGCTGAACCTCGACCAGATGGTGCCCGGCGTCTATCAGCCCCGGACACGCATGGACGAGGGGGCGCTGTATGAGCTCGCGGAGAGCATCAAGGCGCAGGGCATCATGCAGCCGATCCTGGTCCGGCGCCTGGACGCGGAAGCTGCGCGAACCAAGAACGCCGAATTCGAGATCATTGCGGGCGAGCGGCGCTTCCGTGCGGCAAGCCTGGCAGGGCTCGAGAGCGTGCCCGTGCTGGTACGGGACGTGCCGAACGAGGCCGCCGCTGCCATGTCATTGATCGAGAACATCCAGCGCGAAGACCTCAATCCACTGGAGGAAGCCCAAGGCCTGCAACGCCTGGTAGCCGAGTTTGGGCTCACTCACGAATCGGCAGCGCAGGCGGTGGGCCGCTCGCGAAGTGCTGCCAGCAATCTGCTCCGACTGCTGAACCTCGCCGAACCGGCGCAGGCGATGCTCATGGCCGGCGACATCGACATGGGCCACGCCCGTGCACTGTTGTCGCTCGACAAGGGTACGCAGATCACGGCGGCGAACCAGATCGCCGCCAAGAAGCTGTCGGTGCGCGAGGCGGAAGCGCTGGTCAAGAAGCTGGCGGCCGAGTTCAGTCTCACGCCATCAACTCGCCGCGGCGTGGCCGAGAAATCGCGCGACCTTCTCCGCGTGGAAGAAGAGCTCGCCGACCTCCTCGCGGCCGAGGTCGAGGTTCGCATCAAGAAGCGCAGCCGTCGCGGTGGCCGCATCGAGGAGAGCGGCGAACTCGCGATTCATTTCGGGTCGCTCGATGCTCTCAACGGACTGATCGACCGCATCCGCCAAACGGCATAGCTCGCGCGCGTCTGATCCCTGGCTTTCCGGGCGATTGATTCATCCGGTTACTTCAGCATATTCTCTGGTTCAGTTTTTAACCAGAAAGTACTAAGAGGGATCCGGCCATGGACAACACGAGACTTTCGCTCGCGGCCTTCGCCTTGGGCGCCATCTTCCTGACCGGTTGCGAAACCACGGACATGCAGATGGGCAGCCAGAGCGCGAAGACGGTGGCGACCGGCAGCGCGGCGGGCAGCGCATCGGCCAACACGAACACCGCGCTCGAGAAATGCGCAACGCCGCTCGGCACGGTGTCCCTGGTCGAGAACCAGTCGGCCGGCTGGTACACCATCCTGCGCAACGAGTACAAGCTGCCGCCCACGGCCAACTTGCTGCGCCTGCTGGTGCAGCAATCGAACTGCTTCGTGGTGGTCGAGCGGGGCGCGGCCGGCATGAACGCCATGTCGCGCGAGCGCCAGCTGATGCAGTCCGGCGAGATGCGCCAGGGCAGCAACTTCGGCGCCGGTCAGATGGTCGCCTCCGACTACGGACTGTCGCCGGAGATCGTCTTCAGCAACCAGAACGCCGGCGGCATGGGAGGGGCGCTGGGTGGGCTGGTGGGCGGTCGCTACAGCGGCGTGGTCTCCGCAGTCGGCGGGAGCATGCAGACCAAGGAGGCGAGCGCGATGCTCACGCTCGTCGACAACCGTTCCGGCGTCCAGGTCTCGGCGTCGGAAGGCAGCGCGTCCAAGACCGATTTCGGCGCCTTCGGCTCGGTCTTCGGCGGAAGCGGCGCGGCAGGGCTCGGCGGCTACACCAACACGGCGGAAGGCAAGATCATCAGCGCGGCGTTCATGGACGCGTTCAACCAGATGGTCATCGCCCTGCGCAACTACAAGGCGCAGACCGTGCAAGGGCAGGGCCTCGGCGGGGGCGGGCGCCTGGGTGTCGATGGCGGGGCGGCGCCCTCGCAAACCTCGGCACCGGCCGCAAAGCGCACGGGCAACGGAAGCAGCACGAAAAAATAAGGCATCGCTCAGGGCGTGCGAAAGCCCGGCGGCTCTTTCGAGCCCCGGGCTTTTGTCTTGGTCGGCGGCGGTTGCTACAGACTGAAGATCTTGCCGGGATTCATGATGTTCTTCGGATCGAGCGCGCGCTTGATCGTCCGCATCATGTCGACCGCCCCCACGCCGGCTTCGGTCACCAGGAAGCCCATCTTGTGCAGGCCGACCCCATGCTCGCCCGTGCAGGTTCCTTCGAGGGCGAGCGCGCGCGACACCAGTGCGTGATTCAGCTTCTCGGCCGTCACGCGTTCTTCAGGCGCGTTGGGGTCGAGCAGATAGCCGAAATGGAAGTTGCCGTCGCCCACGTGGCCGACGAGGAAGTAGGGGATGCCGCTGGCATCGGCCTCCGCCACCGATTCGAGCAGGCAATCGGCCAGGCGCGAAATCGGCACGCAGGTGTCGGTCGAAATCACGCGACAGCCGGGGCGCGATTGCACCGCGGCGAAATAGCTGTTGTGCCGCGCGGTCCACAGGCGCGTCCGCTCTTCAGGCGTGCTGGCCCATTCGAAGGCATTGCCGCCGTGGCCACTCGCCAGCTCCTGCACGGTCTCGGCCTGCTCCTTCACGCCGGCCGGCGAACCGTGGAACTCCATCAGCAACATCGGTTCCTCGCGCAGGCCCAGCCTGGAATAGGCGTTGACCATGCGCACGGAGTTCTTGTCGATCAGTTCCACGCGCGCGATGGGCACGCCGAGCTGGATGATCTCGATGGTGGTGCGCACGGCGGCCTCGATGCTGGGGAAGGAGCAGATCGCCGCCGACACCGCCTCCGGAAGCGGGTAGATGCGCAGGGTGATCTCGGTGATCACGCCCAGCGTGCCTTCGCTTCCGACGAGCAGCCGCGTGAGGTCGTAGCCCGCCGACGACTTCTTCGCGCGCGTTCCGGTGCGGATCACTTCTCCGCTGGCGGTGACCACTTCGAGCGCGAGGACGTTCTCGCGCATCGTGCCGTAGCGAACGGCGTTCGTGCCGCTCGCGCGCGTCGCCGCCATGCCGCCGAGCGAGGCGTCGGCACCGGGATCGATCGGGAAGAACAAGCCCGTGCTCTTGATCTCCTCGTTCAGTTGCTTGCGCGTGACGCCGGGTTGCACCGTCACGGTCAGGTCATCGGCATTGACGGACAGCACCCGGTTCATGCGGCTCACATCGATGCTGATCCCGCCCTGTACGGCCAGCAGATGCCCTTCGAGCGAGGAGCCGACGCCGAAGGGGATCACCGGCACGCTGTAGTCGCTCGCGAGCCTGACGGCATCGGCCACATCCTGAGTGCTCTCGGCAAAGATCACGGCCGAGGGCGGCGGTGCATCGAAGGACGACTCATCGCGACCGTGCTGCGAGCGCACTGCCAGCGCGGTGGAGCATTGATCGCCGAAGCGGGACTTCAGGGCCTCGATCAGTGCATCCGGCACCTCGCGCAACGCGATCTCCGGCGTGAGATGGGAAAGAGCGGCGGGGGCGTTCATCGAGACGATCTCCTGAAGGGTCTAACATTCTACGAACCGCATTCCCAAAAGCTACAAAAGACACCCCATGGGCAATCGACTCACACAGATCGCGACGCGCACCGGCGACGACGGCACCACCGGCCTCGGCGACAACACCCGCGTGCCCAAGGACCACCTGCGCGTGCACGCGATGGGGGATGTCGACGAACTCAATTCGAACATCGGCGTGCTGCTTTGCGAGCCGATGCCGGCCGCCGTGCGCGAGCTCCTGGTCGACGTTCAACACCAGCTCTTCAACCTGGGAGGCGAGTTGTCGATGCCCGGCTTCACCCTGCTCAAGGCGGAGGCGCTGCTTCAACTGGACAACGCGCTCGCCGAACACAACGCCGCATTGCCGCGCCTGGCCGAGTTCATCCTCCCGGCAGGTACGCGCGCGGCCTCGCTCGCGCATGTGTGCCGCACCGTGGCCCGGAGGGCGGAGCGCGCTGTTGTCGCGCTGGGTGCAAATGAAGAAATCAACGACGCGCCGCGCCGCTACCTCAATCGCCTGAGCGATCTGCTCTTCGTGCTGGCGCGCGTGCTCAATCGCGTCGACGGTGGTGATGATGTGTACTGGAAGAGCGAACGCATGGCGCGAGCCGCTGCTGACGAGCCGGCCCCTGGCAACACACCCTGACCCCGCCAGGGTCCGCCCCGGCTTTACCTGGCTTCACCTTGCGCGTACATGCGCAGGGCGAGCGCGATACATGCGCATCCCACACTGGACTCCTCATCAACGCAGAAGGAGTTCCAGAATGAACAAGTCAAAGAGCATGGCCGTTGCCGCCGCAGCGCTCGCGATGTGCATGGCGGGCAGTGCCTTCGCGCAGGAGCCCCGTTTCGACCGCGGTCCCGATCGCAATGATCGCCAAGAGCAGCAATACCACCGCGACGACGGCCGGAACAACGGCGTCTACCAGCGTCACCAGGACTTCCGTCCCGGCCCACAATACAGCCGCCCGGCCTATCCGAACCCGCACGTGGAATGGCGCAGGGGCGGCCGCGTTCCCGGCGAATACCGCGGCCGGACCTATGTCGTCAACGATTGGCGCGGCCACCGCCTCTATCAGCCGCCGCGCGGTTACCAGTGGGTCGGTGTGGGCGGCGACTTCGTGCTGGCCGCCGTCGCCACCGGCCTGATCGCGCAGATCATCGCCGGGCAGTGATCAGCGGCTTCAGGCCGCAGTGGAGGGCGCCATCTGAGCGCACACGTTGCGCCCGGTGATCGTGAGGCGCAGCCCGCCGCCGTGCCATTCGAGCCAGTTGAGTCTCACGTAGGCATCGATGTCGTTGTCGTCGATCTGGTCGGCCTGATGCTGCTGCAGGTGACCGACCGTGGCGGGCAGGCCCTGCCGCAGTCGTTCACGGTCCGCAGCTTCGGCAGCCGCCTTGGGGGACACACGCGTCTGGGAATTCGATGCCATGGCTGATTCGATCTGATCGCTGAGGAAATCGCACCAATGTACGCTTCCTGCGAACTTCGTCACGGACCTTTTCCACGTTCTGTCGCAGGGCAAACACTGACACGCGTCTCCCAGGCGACCTACTTGGGCTGTTTCAGCAGCTTGCTGACCTCGTCCACGTTGTCCTGAATGCGGCGGCGCACCACGTCGAAAGCCTCGGCCTGCGACTTCGCCGCCATCTCCGACAGTTCCCGGATGTCATCGAGCGCCTGCTTGAATGCGGCCTTGCCCATGGCATCGAGCTTGGCAAGGCCCTCGCGCGGATCGGTGCCCTTCATACCCTTCATCGTGCCTTGCCATTCCTCGATCGAGGTCTTGAGCATCTCGGTCTGGCGCTGGACCACGGCCTGCAGACCCTGGTAGGACTTCTCGTTGGCCTGCACGAGTGCCTGCAGGTCCTTGCGCCCACTCTCGACGATCGCGCCTGCGGCGCCCGCCAGCGGGAGGTTCTGCAGCCGTTCCGCCATGCCCTTCAGCGGCTTGACGAACGCTTCCTGCACGTCTTCCACGCTCGGGCCGCCCATGGGCCGGGCTTTCTTGGCGGCGGTGGTGCTCGATTTGCTGGTTGCCATGGTGCGATGTCTCCAGTTTGGTGTTGGGACTTGGACGATACGCCCACACCGTGGTCGGATGGAAGCCCCGGTGCGGGAACTTGAGGTTTCGCACGCATGTGCTAAATTCCGCGCCATGGACGCAAAGACCCAGAAAAGCGAACTGACCCGTGCCGCCATCGTCGGTGCGGCGATGGATGTCGCCTCGGCAGAGGGCCTGGAGGCCATCACGCTGCAGGCGGTCGCCGGTCGCCTGGGCCTGTCCAAGAGCGGGGTCTTCTCACGCGTGGGCTCGCGCGAGGCCCTGCAGAAGGCGGTCATCGAGGAATATGGGCGCCGCTTCCTCGCCGACGTGTTCGTCCCCGCCATGCAGAAGCCGAAAGGCCTGGCGCGCCTGAACGACATCGTCGAGCGCTGGATCGCCCGCATGCGCGATGTCGAGATCGAGACCGGCTGTATCTACACCGCTGGCGCCTTCGAACTCGACGACCGTGAGGGCGAACTGCGCGACCACCTCTTGGCCGAAGTGTCGCGCTGGCGAGCCGCGCTACGGCGTACCGTGACCCAGGCCGTCGAGACCGGCGAACTCAAGCCCGACACCGATCCGGCCCAGCTGGTCGGTGAAATCTACGGCCTCGTGATCGGGTTGCTGCACGACGCGCGTTTCCTGCGCGACCCGCGAGCGGCGGACCGCGCCGCGCTGACCTGGCAGCGGCTGCTTGCCAGCTACAAGGCCTGAGCTTCAGGTTCGACGTCATTCGTTTTTGGCACGTACAGATTTCGCACGATCGTGCGATAAATAGGAGAAATACCATGATGATTGCCGCTCTCTTTCTCGGCGCCTGCGGGCTCGCAATGGGCACGCGGGCTCTTGTCGTAACGCTGCGCCGTCTTCCCGGAAGCAATGAGGACTCGGTCTGGTACTGAGGGAGCCGTCATGACCACCTCCGCCTCCAACACGGCGCCCGGCGCCGCTTCCAGTTACTACGGCGCGAGTCCGTGGGTCCGCACCTTGCGCCTGGGGCTCAGCGCCTCACAGCGCATCTGGCCGACGCTCGGCGTTCGCGCCGCCTACCGGCTCTTCGGCACACCCTTGCCGCCCAAATGGCTGAATCGGCGCCACGGCCCCGACGCGCACTGGCACCGCGAAGCCTGGTCGTACGAGAACGCCAGCATCGGCATCTACACGCCAGCGGTCGTTCCCATGGAAGCGCCGCAGGTGCTGCTGGTGCACGGCTGGGGTGGCCATGCGGGCCAGATGCTGCCGCTCGCCAGGGCAATGGCGGCCTCGGGCTTCACGCCGGTGCTGGTCGAGATGCCCGCCCATGGCCGCAGCGCCGGGACGGTGAGCAACCTGCCGCAGTTCGCTCGTGCGATCGACTACGTGGCCGCGCGCCTGGTTCAGCGGGGAGGCACGGTCAAGGCCGTGGTCGCCCACTCGCTGGGCGCGAATGCGCTGGCCTATGCGGCCAGCCGTGGCTTACCGGTCGAGCGGCTGGTCCTCGTGGCGCCGCCGGCGTCGCCGCATGAATTCACGCGCTACTTCGCGCAGGTGTTCGGACTCAGCGAAGGCACGCGGGCCGCCATGCAGCGACTGATCGAAGCGCGGGAAGCGATCTTGATGCCGCTCCTGGAGCCGGCAGCGGTGGGTCCGCGCATCGGCCTGCGGACCCTGGTGGTTCACGACCGCGAAGACCGGGTGAACCGTTTCGAGGACGGTGTGGCGTACCGCGACGCCATCCCTGGCGCGCAACTCGTCGCCACGCAAGGCCTGGGGCACCGTCGCATCCTGAAGGAAGCGGCAGTCGTGAAGGCCGTGGCCACGTTCGTCACGCAGCCCTGAAAAAGGGCGCTCAGCGCGCCGCGAGCGCCGCGTCGGGCAGTTCGATCTTGACCTCAAGCACTTCGAGATCGTCCTGCTTCTCGAGGTGCACCTTGATGTCCTCGGCCTTGATCGACACGTACTTCGAGATCACCGCGATCAGCTCGCGCTGCAATTCCGGCAGGTAGTCGGGGCGTTTGCTGCCGAGGCTGCTGCGTTCGTGCGCGAGGATGATCTGCAGCCGTTCCTTGGCGACGCTGGCAGTCTTCTTCTTCTCGCCGAGCAAAAAGGAAAAGAGGGACATTGGCTACCTCGTTCCGAAGATTCGTTTGAAGAAGCCGGGCTTCTCGGCATCGACGAAGCGCATGGGCTTCTCTTCGCCGAGGAAACGTGCCACCACGTCGGTGTAGGCCTGGGCCACGTCGGTGTCCTTGTCGTGGATCGCCGGCACGCCCTGGTTGGAGGCCTGCAGCACGCTTTCGGATTCGGGGATCACCCCGATCAGCTTGATGCGAAGGATGTCCTGGATGTCCTCCAGCGACAGCATCTGCCCGCCCGCCACGCGGTTGGGGTTGTAGCGCGTGATCAGCAGGTGTTCCTTGATCGGCTCGCCGCCTTCCTTCGCGCGCTTGGTCTTGGAGCTCAGCATGCCCAGGATGCGGTCGGAGTCGCGCACCGACGACACCTCGGGGTTGGTCACGATCAGCGCCTCGTCGGCGAAGTGCATCGCCATCAGCGCGCCGGTTTCGATGCCGGCGGGCGAATCGCACACGATGTAGTCGAAGCCCTGGTCGGCGAGCTCCTTCAGGATCTTCTCGACGCCCTCCTGGGTCAGCGCATCCTTGTCGCGCGTCTGCGAGGCGGCCAGCACGAACAGGTTGTCGCACTGCTTGTCCTTGATGAGCGCCTGGCTCAGGTTGGCCTCGCCCTGGATCACGTTGATGAGGTCGTACACCACGCGCCGCTCGCAACCCATGATCAGGTCCAGGTTGCGCAGTCCCACGTCGAAATCGATCACGGCCGTCTTCTTGCCCGCGAGCGCGAGCCCCGATGCAAAGCTCGCGCTCGTGGTCGTCTTGCCGACGCCGCCCTTGCCCGAGGTCACCACCACAATTTTGGCCATTGCCATTCCTTCTTATGTTCGTTCGTTTCAGTAATTCAGTTGGGCGCCCGTCGGGTCAGACGATCGGATCCATCACGATCTTCTTGCCGTCCAGCGAAATCTGTGCCGGCTTGCCCGCGATCTCGGGAGGCAGCGCGACTTCGACCGTGCGGTAGATGCCGGCAATGGCCACGAGCTGCGCTTCCAGGCAGGTCGTGAAAATGCGCGCCTCGGTGTTGCCGCGCGCTCCTGCGATCGCCTTGCCGCGCAACGGCGCGTAGACATGGACGTTGCCGTCGGCGATCACTTCCGCGCCGAAGCTCACCACGGCGGTCACGATGACGTCGCCGCCTCGTGCGTAGACCTGCTGGCCCGAGCGCAGCGGCTTGTCGATGATCAGCGTGCCGTTGGCCGGCACCGGCACTTCGCGGACGATCTGCGGCGCTTCGCTCACGGGCTCGGCCGGGGGAGCGGACGATCGGGGCGCAGGTGCGACCGGCATCGCGGTGATCGAAAGTCCGGCGGCGCGTGCCGCGGCATTCTGCGCATTGCCGCCGCCTCGCACGGCCACGGGCTGGGTCTGGTGGCGCGCGAGCAGTGCCCGCAGTGCCGTGAAGTCGAGTTCGGCCTCGGCTTCCGCCTCCTCATCCTGCAACAGCGAGAGGTCGATGACCACCGGCTCCTGTTCGAAGAAGTCGGGCGAGTCCGCCAATTGGGCGTCGAGCGCCTCCGCCAGCACGTCGAGATCAGCCGTCTTGAGGATGACCGCGATCAGCGGCAGCGTTGCGCTCTTGAATTCGAATACCGCCTTGGTGCGCGCGGCGGAAGCATCGGCCATGGAAAACGTAGGTTCGAAAAGCGTCCGAGTCTAACTGGCACTGGGCTCCGACGGCCTCAAACGCTCGAATGTGGCTCACGGTGCACAACAGCTCTTGCACGACGTTGCACTTTCCGTCGGTCGCGGCCCTCAGTCGCGCGACCGCCCCAGCAGCGCATAGAGCAGGATCGCGCCGAAGGTCGCCGTGCCGATGCCGCCCAGGGCGAACTGGCCGAACTTCAACGTGAAATCGCCCGTGCCGAGGATCAGCGTGATCGCCGCCACGATCAAGTTCTTGTTCTGCGAGAAGTCGACGCGGTTGTCCACCCAGATCTTGGCACCCGCGACGGCGATCAGGCCGAACACTACGATGCTCACGCCGCCCATGACGGGCAGCGGAATGGCCTGCACCAGTGCGCCGAACTTGGGGCTGAAACCCAGCACCAGCGCGATCAGGGCCGCGACCACGAACATCGCCGTCGAGTAGATCTTGGTCGCCGCCATCACGCCGATGTTCTCCGCGTAGGTCGTGACACCCGTGCCGCCGACCGCGCCGCTCACCATGGTCGCGATGCCGTCGCCGATGAAGGCGCGCCCCAGGCAGGGGTTGAGGTCGCGCCCCGTCATCGCGCCGACAGCCTTGAGGTGGCCGAGGTTCTCCGCCACCAGGATCACTGCCACCGGCGCGATCAGCAGGATGGCGTTGACCTCGAACACGGGCGACGAAAACGTCGGCATGCCGATCCAGGGCGCGGCGGCGAGCGCAGTCAGGTCGATCGGCTTGCCCAGCCCTAGGCCGTTGGTCAGCACCGCGTAGATCAGGCTCGCGACGATCAGGCCCATGAGGATCAGCAGGCGCTGGATCATCCCGCGCGTGTACACAGCGATCAGGCCCACGCACAGGAAGGTCAGCGCCTGGATCCACGTGTCGAAGCCCGTGGGCGCCATGTTCTTGATCGGAACGCTCGCCAGGTTGAGCCCGATCACCGCGACCACCGCGCCCGTGACCACTGGCGGCATCAGCCGCTCGATCCAGTGGACCGCGACGTCCTGCTCGACTTCCTCGACCTCGATGCCTTCGAGACCGCGCACCGGCGCGCGCTTGGTGTGTCGCTCGTTGGTGAAGTGCACCAGAACGCCGATCAGCGCGTAGATGAAGCCGCAGGCGATGATGCCGCCCAGCGCCACGCCCAGGTTGGCGTTCGGACCCGAGCCCGAATAGCCGCTGGCCGCGATCACCACGCCGATGAAGGCGAAGCTCGATCCCAGGTAGCTGGGCACCCGGCCGCCCGTGATAAAGAAGAAGAGCAGGGTGCCGATCCCGCTCATCAGGATCGCGATGTTGGGATTGAAGCCCATCAGGATCGGCGCCAGCACCGTGGCGCCGAACATCGCAATCACGTGCTGCACGCCCATCGCCGTGGTCTGCCCCCAGGAGAGGCGCTCGTCGGGCGCGACGATGGTGGCAGCGCTGGCAGTCACCTTGCGCCAGCGGGGAAGGTAGGAATCGCTCATGGTTTTCTTCTCCTCGGTTGTTTGTCTTGTCGGAGCGGGCGCGGGGTGGGCCCGATCAGCCGCCGCGCGGCGCCAGCACGGCCATGGTGATGCGCGAGACGCAGGTCAGCTCCCCGTCTTCATTCGTCAGGTCGATCTGCCAGACCTGCGTGGTACGACCGCGATGCACGGGTCGCGCAGTGCCGGTCACCCAGCCCTTCGATGCGGACTTGAGGTGGTTCGCGTTGATGTCGAGCCCGACTGCGCGATGGCCTGCCGGCGCCGAGTAGTGGGCACCGCACGATCCCAGCGTTTCCGCCAGCACCACCGAGACGCCGCCATGGAGGATGCCATAGGGCTGCCTCGTGCGCTGGTCCACAGGCACGCGGGCCCGGATGAAATCGTCCCCGATCTCGAGGAACTCGATGCCGAGGTTCGACACCGCGGTGTCGACGTGGCTGCGGGTGAGTTCGTCGATCGAAATCTCTTTTTGCCAGATGCGCATGAGGTGTCTCCAGTTCTGATGGGTCAAAACTATAGCGATTGGCGGCGGAACGTCGCGCCCATGGCTGACAGTGCGATCGCCCGCCGTCGGCCTAAGCTGCCGGCATGACCCGTGCTCGACGATGGATTGCCGGCCTGGCCGCGGCGGCGGCCGTGCTTGTGGTCGCTCTCGCGGTGCTGGTCCGAGCGCTCTTGCCGAGCGACGAACAGCTTGCGGCCGACCTGTCCGCGCGCTTCGAGAAGGCTTCCGGGATCGGCCTGCGTGTCGGCGCGGTGCACTGGGCGCTGCGGCCTTCGCCCGTGGTGATACTGGAAGACCTCGCCACCGTGCAGCCCAGGCCGATCACTGTGCGCCGCGTCGTGATCCGGCCGCATCTCGCTGCGTTGTGGAACCGCAAGATCGCCATCGACACCGTGGAGGTCGACGGGGCCGTGCTCCCGCGCGCCTCTGTGCGCGCGTTTCGCGGCCGCTGGCAGGCGGACGACACCACGGCCGTGCTGGCGGGCGCATGGACGCTCGCGGAGATTCCGGTCGAACGCGTGCGACTGCGCGACGTGGTGTGGATCGATCGCCGCGACATTGCGCTGGCCTACGACGCGGACATCCGCTTCGATCCGCACTGGCGGCCGCGCGAGGCGCGACTCAGTCGACCGGGGGTGACGCCGCCGGCGACCCTGCGCCTCGAGCGCGAAGGAGGGCAGGAGCGGTGGCGCACGCTCGTCGATGTGGGCGGCGGCACGTGGAACGGCCTGGCGGAGTTGCAGGACGCGGGCCAAGACCGTCTGCGCCTGACCGCCCAACTGGCGCCGAGCAACGTCGACATCGACGCGCTCGTGCGGGCCTTCGGGCGCCACAGCGTCGTCGAAGGCAAGATCCAGGGGCAGACCTCGGTCGATGCCCAGGGCGGCAACCTGACGGAACTCGTCGGTAGCCTCCATACGCGCACAAGATTCAGCGTCGCGCCCGCGACCCTGACCGGCTTCGACCTCGCCAGGACGGTCACCACCGGCCGCGGCAGCCGCGAAGGGCAAACGAAGCTCGACACCCTCACCGGCACGCTCGACACCCAGTCCACCGACGAGGGCGTCGTGTTGCGTTATATCGACCTGAAGGCGCATTCAGGCGCACTGGCCGCAAGCGGCAGCGCCACCGTGATCAACCGGCGCCTCGATGGCGAGGCGGCGGTCGACATCGTCGACGGTGTGGTCGGTGTACCGCTCAAGCTGGGCGGCACGCTCGATGATCCGAAACTCTCGCTCACCGGCGCAGCGCTCACGGGCGCCGCCGTCGGTACGGCGGTGCTGCCGGGCGTCGGCACCGCGATCGGCGCGCGCATCGGCCAGGAAATGGACAAGCTGCTGGGCAACGAAGACCCCGCAAAGAAGCGCCGCTGAGGGTTTCCGTCGCTTCCGGGGGTGGATCAAAATGCCGGGTTTCGACGATCCAGCCATCCAGAGGGCTCCCGCCATGCACGTCAGCTATTCGGTCTTCACGGAAACGAGTTTCTGGTTGATGGTGGTGGTTTCCGTCGTGCTCCCCTTCGGCATCTACGGCGTGCTGATCGCCAAGAAGGCGATCTCCCGCAAAACCGTGCTTGTGCTGGGCTTTTCGCTGGTGGCGATCGCGGGCGTGGACGTCTTCTTTCTGCAGCGGATGGCCAACGTCGCGGCGGTCACGCCCTCGCTGGCGGACGATGTGCTCTTCGTGTCGGAGTTGCGTGTGGCGCTGTACCTGCTGCCCGCGCTGTTCGCAGGCCTCGGCATCAACGTGATCTCCCACGTCCTGACGATGCACCTGGTCGCCGCGGAGAAGCGGTTCGCCGAACAGCAGGCGGACGAATCCGCCTCCGAGGTCTAGCCGAACGCTGCGGGCGTCAGAACGCTTCCCAGTCGCCTCCGGCCGAAACCGCAGCGGCCGCGACCGCAGGCTTGCGTTGCGGTGCCTTGATCGACTTCGGCATGGCGGGCGCTGCGGTGGCTACGGTGCGCTGCCTGGCCGACGCGGGCTGACCGCCCTCCAGCCTGAATACGCTCACGACCTGCGAGAGGCTGCCGGCCTGCTCCTGCAGCGATGCGGCGGCTGCGGCGGCTTCCTCGACCAGTGCCGCGTTCTGCTGCGTCACCTGGTCCATTTGCGTGATCGCCTGGTTGATCTGCTCGATGCCCGAGGTCTGCTCCTGGCTCGCCGCGGTGATCTCGCCCATGATGTCGGTCACCCGCTTCACGCTGTCGACGATCTCTTCCATCGTCTTTCCCGCTTCGGCCACCTGCTTGCTGCCTTCCTCGACCTTCTCCACCGAGTCGCCGATCAGCGTCTTGATTTCCTTGGCTGCCGCTGCGGAGCGTTGCGCGAGGTTGCGGACTTCGGAAGCCACCACTGCGAAGCCTCGGCCTTGCTCACCGGCGCGTGCTGCTTCGACAGCGGCATTCAGCGCCAGGATGTTGGTCTGGAAGGCAATGCCATCGATCACGCCGATGATGTCGACGATCTTGCGCGACGAGGCGTTGATCGAGCCCATGGTGTCCACCACCTGCGAGACCACGCTGCCGCCCTTGACCGCGACTTCGGAGGCCGAGACGGCCAACTGGTTCGCCTGGCGCGCGTTGTCCGCGTTCTGCTTGACGGTGCTGGTGAGTTCTTCCATCGAGGCCGCCGTCTGCTCCAGCGAACTGGCCTGCTCTTCGGTGCGCGACGACAGGTCCTGGTTGCCCGTCGCGATCTGTGTGCTCGCGCTGGAAACATTCGCGACCACCCCATGCACCTGCTGCAGCGAGCTCTTCAGCGCGGTTCGCATGCGGTCGATAGCGCGGAGCAGGTGGCCGGTCTCGTCATTGGCATAGCTCGTTTGCGGCGCGCCGGTCAGGTCCATCTCGGCGATGGCTTGGGCCATTTTCTCGGCCCGGCGAAGCGGCCGCGTGATGCTGCGCGTGAGGAACCAGGCGAGCAAGCTGCCCAGGACCAGTGAAAGCGCCGTGCAGATCGTCAGCAGCGTGCTCGTCTGCGCACGAAGATCCTGGCCGCGCTGTGCGGCGGCATCGAGCTGGGCGCGCTGCAGGTCCACCATCTGCTGGACCCCTGCGAGGTAGTTGACCGATGTCGGTTCGAAGCGAGAGGTGAACACGCGGTTGGCCCCCTCCAGGTCGCCCGCCAGCTTGAGCTTGCTGACTTCCTCGCGCGCCGAGAGGTATTCCTTGCGCAATTCGCCGACCTTCTGGAACAACTGGCGTTCCTCGGGCTTCACCATCTGGCCTTCGATGAATTTCTGAAGTTCGTTGGTGTCCTTGATGGACTGGGCCGTGGCCGGTGCGAAATAGGCGATCAGGCTCGCGTCGCTGCTCTTGGCGATCGCGGCGGCGCGTTGTACGCCGGACGTGGTGTGGCGCAGCCAGTCGGAGCCCGCGCGTTCGGTCTTGACGCTGTCGTTGACCATGCCGTCGATTTCGACGCCCAGCTGGCGCAGCTTCAGCACTGCAAAGACACTGCTCGCCAGGAACAGGGCGAGGATGGCGCCCAGCACAATGGCCAGGCGTCTGCCAATCGAAACATTGCTCAAAAACATGATCGTGATTCCAGAAGTGAAGCGGGAGGTCGCAGAGAGGGATATCGGCGGAAAGCCGACAAACTTGAGCGGACCTCCTCGCATGCTCCTCACGCATGTCGAGCGGGATGCGAACCTGCCGGTTCGCGCCGGCTTAGAACTTGTACGTGACTGCCAGGTACGGAACGATCGGATTGACCTTGAGGCTCGACTGGCTCGTGGCCACCGGCAGGCCCGCGACCGAGGTGGTGAGCTTGGCCGTCGTCTTCAGCGGGATGTACGACACCGAGAAGGCCATGCCCCAGTGCTGGTCGAACTGGTAGGCGGCACCGATGTTGAACACGGCGGAGAACGAGCTGTCGAGTTTGGCCGTGGTGGAGGACAGGGCGACAGGCGCGCCGATACGGGTGGCAAGCGCGCCCTGCAGCCCGGGCGTGAGCTTCACGTCGTTGTACGAGACGTAGGTCGCGCCGAGGCCGACGTAGGGGCGGAACTTGGCGTCACCTTCGAGGAAGTAGTACTTGGCGAGCAGCGTGGGGCTCCATTGGCGCGCTTCGCCGAGTTCGCCGATCGGGCTCAGCGTGCCGGCGCCCTGGAGCTTGAACTTCGGCGGAATGCCGATCACGCCTTCGACCGCCCAGTGGCTGTCGATGAAATACGTTGCATTGAGGCCCAGGGTGTCGGAGTTGTCGACCGTGGCGCCGGAGCCCGGCACCACGGCAGGGCGGGGCGCGGTGAAGGTCAGGGGTTCGCTGGAGTCCCTGGGCGCGAAATGCAGCCAGCCGGCGCCGACTTGCCAGTCGCCAGCCTTTTGCGCCATTGCACTGCCCGATCCGAACGCGGCAACGGCAGCCAGCGCAAACAGTTTTGTCTTCATCATGAAAGTCACATCTTGGTTGGGGGAGTCTTTAGGATGCGGTGCCGTTTAATTAATTGGCCTCGCCCCGTCACCTGTGCAGCACAGGCCGGCAAAGGCGTGCGGCAACCGAGCCAGCACTCACTTTACGCCCGCTGAAGGCGGAATGCCGCTACAGACTCGAAGATCCTGGACTCTCAATTTTTCCGAGCGACAGCCGATATGGAGACTGGTTCTCCAGGGATCTTCTGACCAGGGATCATTCGGCCCGCCTTCGTGCGGGCCTTCTTTTGCCTGCTGCCGGTTCAGGGTCGCCGTTCGGCCCAGCCGTGGCGGCGCACAGCCTCGTGTCGCGCCACCTTGCCTTGGCGGAAGAAGCTCGCCCAGTCGCTTCGCTCGCGCGCTTCGATGCTGATGAGTTCGTCGGCGACGGTTACCAGTCGCAGAGCGTCCTCGCCGGGCAGTCCCCGTGACGAATCGAGAAAGCGGAGCTGGCAGTCGCCCACGCCGATCGCATCGCCGTTCCGCAGGGCGCGTTCCACCACGCGCGCCTGGTTCACGAAGGTGCCGTTGCGGCTTGCCATGTCGCACACGACGAAGCGGTCGCCCGCCCAGCGAATGGCCGCGTGATGGCGGCTCACCCCGAGGCTGTCGATGTGCACCCCGCATGTCGGGTCGCGTCCGATCGTCGTGATCGGCCCTTTGATGTTGACCTGCCGAACGCTGCCGTGCGGTGTCAGGACGATGACTCTGGACATTTCATTCTCACTGCTCGATGGTTGGAAGTGCTTGCATTTCGGCTGTCTGTCTCGTTTCTTGAAGTCCCGCGGCCCATCGGTCGCGACGTTGCCGAAGGGAGTACCCGAAAGTGCGACATCCGTCGCGCTACGGCACGAAAAAGGGCCGCACGAAGCGGGCGGTAACATCGTTCGAGCGGCAACCCCTGCCGCCGGCTGGAAGCTCGCCGCGGAAGGCGACGTGCATGTAGCCGCGCACGTGACCCGGGTCCAGGGGCAGACCTACAACGCGGCCGTTGAATCGGCGCTCGACAGGCTGTTCGCGGGCTTTCCGCCGAAGGGCGCGACTGCGCGCTGACGCGAGATCAGTTCAGGCCGCGAGCCGCGAGTTCCGCCGACAGCGCGGGCGCGCTGGTGAATTCGCAGGCCTGCAGACCGGCACGAAGCGCACCGGTCACGTTCGCTTCGACATCGTCGATGAAGAAGGTCTCGGCGGCCGGCACGCCCAATGCCTCGACGCAGCGCAGATAGGCCTCCGGAGCCGGTTTCGTCGCGCCGAACGATGCCGTGGCGTGGATGGTGTCGCCGAACAGTGCAGCCACCTCGGGACACAACGTGTCCATGTGCAGGGCGAGCAGGCGGCAGTTGTTGGTGAGGATCGCAATCCGCCGACGCGTCGAGACGACCTGCGCAAGGCGCAGCACGTCGGCATCCAGCGTCATCGCCGCGCGCCGCGCATCCAGCCAGGCGCCGAGCGTGACGGGAGTGCCCAGGTACCGGCCCAGTTCGTCTAGATAGTCTTCGTCGCTGATCAGCCCCGCATCGGCACGCGATTCCAGGCCGGTGCCCCAGATGGCGTGGCGCACCGCCTCGGCACTTCGGTGCGTCGATGCCGCCAGGTGGCCGACCCGCGCGGCGCGGTCGTAGCGGCAGAGCACGCCATCCAGGTCGAACAGCACGAGGGAGATCGCTGCGCTCATGAGCAAGTCCGGCGTAGCGCGTGACGTCGACCGCTAACCCGTGGCCTGACAGGCCGCGCGAATGATGCGATTCGTGGGATTGGGCTCGACGTCGACGAACAGCATCGGACGTGGATTCCCCGCATAGTCGGTCACCTGGTGCGGCGGCCCCCGCCACAGCGGCACGGGGTAGAAGGTCGCGAACAGGTACTCCGCCTTTCGCGCACGGCAGTCGAAGACGACCCGCGATTCGTAGGAGCGGTAGGGCACCTTCTCCCAGTTCGTGCGCTGCTTCGCGCGACTCACGCGCACGTTCATGGTCTTCATCGTGCCATCCGCTCTGATCGCGACGGGGTCGACCTCCACCGTGTCCACCGACGCATCGCGTGGATTGCCCGTCACGGTGAACCAATTCGTCTGAGCCTGGGCCTGGCAACCTATCAGGCCAAGCAGCACGAGCCACCTTCTCACGTCGATTTCCTTTGCTGGCGATCTCGTGCGGATTCTAGCCAGCGGTCCGATGCACGACGCCGCTCAGTCGACCCGAACCACCTCCGGATGGGGGGCGCCATGCAGGCGCTCCACCTCGGCCGCGCGCCGCGTCAGCACGGCCCGCTGGTTGATGTAGCCCTTGTCGGTGATTTCGCCCGCATCGATGTCGGGCGGAGACCCAAGTACCAGCGCGCGAACGGGGCACTGCGAAGAGCCGCCGCCCGCGTCGCGCAGATCGCGCATCACGCGTTCCAGCGCGGCACGCCATTCCTCGCGCGGCCGCGGCGCCCCTTGCGGGCTGGGAAACACCAGCATGCCGATTTCATGCCGGTCGTGGCCGGTGATCACGACGTCCTGTGCGAGCGGCGCGAGCCGCGAGACCAGGTCGACGCGCAGGGTTCCCACCGACACCCAGGTCCCGCTCGTAAGCTTGAAATCCTCGGCCACACGCCCGTGGAACATCACGCCGCGTTCGGGGCGCTTCGTGTCCGTCAGGTAGCCGGCATCGCCGATCCGGTAGTAGCCCTCGTCGTCGAAGGCTTCGGATGTCTCGCGCGGCGCGTTGCGATAGCCGGGAAACACCGAAACGCCCTTGATCCGCATCTCCAGCTTGTCGCCATTGGGAACGAACTTCAGTTCCAGCCCGGGCAAGGGCACGCCGATGCACCCTGCGCCTTCGAGCCGCCAATGCGCGGAGGTGATGGCGGGTGAAGTCTCGGTGGCGCCCCATGATGTCGTGAGCCACAGCGGGCGTGCAGGCCGGGCGCGCCGGGCGACGGCCTCCAGGCGCTGCCACGTGGAGGGCGCGAGCGCCGCCGCCGCGTAGAAGGCCAGGCGCAGCCGCGACATGATTTCCGCCGCCAGTGCGTCGTCGGCTTCGAGGAAAGGCAGCAGCATGTCATAGCCGCGGGGCACATTGAAGAGCAGCGTGGGCCGCACTTCGCGCAGGTTGCGCAAGGTCTTCTCGATCAGTCCCGGCGCGGGTCGACCCTCGTCGATGTAGAGCGCGCCGCCGTGGCACAGCACCATGTTGAAGTTGTGGTTCGCGCCGAAGGTGTGGCTCCAGGGCAGCCAGTCGACCAGCACCGGCTTCTCGTCCTTCAGGAAGCGCCAGGTCTGGGCCATCATCTGCTGGTTGGCGCACAGCATGCGGTGCGTGTTGATCACCACCTTCGGGCGGCCCGTCGAGCCGGAGGTCAACAGGTACTTCGCGTGATCGTCGGGAAGGATCGCCTCGAAGGCCTGCAGGACGGCCGGCGTCTCCTGCGCCTGCGTCAATCGGTCGAAGGGCAGGGCGCCGCGATGCGTGTCGGCATGCCGGCTGAACACCTTCACCGCGTCGACATCGCAGCCCGACAGCGACGGGCCGTAGACCTTCGCGTCGGATGCGTAGATCAGCGCCGGATCGAGCGCGCGCAGCATGCCGTGCAGCCGCGTCGGATCCTTCGCCATGCGCGAATAGGCGCTGGACAGCGAGCACGCGGTGCGGCCGATATGCATCGTGGCAAGCATCAGCACGGCATGGTCGATCGCGTTGTCCGAGAGGATCACCACCGGCCGGTTCTTCGGGATTTCCAGGTCCAGCAGGCTCTGCGCGACTGCGCCCACCACGCGGCGCAATGCGCGGTAGTCGAGCGCGCGCCAGCCTTCGCCTGTGTCGTCGCGTTCCGCCAGCGCCAGTGCGCCAGGCGTCTCCCGCGCCCAGCGTTCCAGCCATTCGCCGATGCAGCGGGCATAGGGCTTGAGCGCGACCGGCGAGCGCAATGCGAAGGAGCCGTCGTCGAAATCGATGCGCACGGTGCGCGGCGGCGCGAGCTGGCTCTCGTCGTCCAGGAAGTCAGAAGTGGTCATTGTCTTGTTGTCTCCTTGAGGGCCACATCCTCCTCCAGAACGCTCGCGGAACCGGCTTCGGGGTCCAGGGCGGGGGCGAGCTTCTTCTCTTGAATCAGGTTCAGCAGCAGGGTGTCGCGCGCGGTTTCGAGGTCGCTTGTGCAGCGCTCGCCCAATTCCGCCGCCACGCCTTCAGTCACTTGCTGCTTGAGTTCGGCTGTCATGGCGGGCGCTCCAAGGTCGTGCCACCAGTCCTCGATCGGCCCGCCGAGATGGTCGAGCAGGTGCGCGATGCCGCCGGCGCCGCCCGAGAGATGGAGGTTCATGAAGGGCCCCATCACCGCCCACCTCAATCCGGGCCCATGCGCGATCGCCGTGTCGATGTCGGCAACGGACGCCACGCCCTGCTCCACCAGATGGAAAGCCTCGCGCCACAGCGCAGCCTGCAGCCGGTTCGCGATGTGGCCCTTGACCTCGCGCTTCACGTGGATCGGCCGCTTGCCGATCGCGCGGTAGAACGCCATCGTGCGTTCGATGGTCTCGGCGGAGGTGTGCTCGCCGCCGACCACTTCCACCAACGGAATCAGGTGCGGCGGATTGAAGGGGTGCCCGAGCACCACGCGCTCCGGATGCCGGCATCCGGACTGCACGCCCGTGATCGCCAGCCCTGACGAACTAGAGGCGAGCACGGTGCGTGGCGGCGCCGCCGCATCCATGCGGCGGAACAGTTCGATCTTGACGTCGATGCGTTCCGGGCCGTTCTCCTGCACGAAGTCGGCGCCGGCCACGGCGTCCTCGAGCCGATCGTGAAATCGCAGCCGATCGACCGATGCGCCGTCGGCCAGCCCGAACCGCTCCATCGTCGGCCAGTGCTGCGCGACAGCCGTACGCAGCCGCGCTTCGGCGTCGGGCGAGGGGTCGGTCGCATCCACATCGAGTCCACGCGCGAGGAAGTACGCCGCCCAGCTTGCACCGATCACGCCCGTGGCGACGACCGCCACGCGCTTCACCGGGGCCGTCGCCGTGCTCATCGCAGGTTCCGCTCGGACGCGGCGGAAGCGAACTCGGGCAATGGCAGGCCCCTGCGCGGCAGGCCCATCATCTCGCGCGCCTCGGCGGGCGTGGCCGGTTCCATGTCCATCTCGCGGATGACTCGCACGATGCGTTCGGTGAGCTGCAGGTTGGTGGCCAGTTCGCCATGGCGGTAGTACAGGTTGTCTTCCAGCCCCACGCGCGCATGGCCGCCCAGGAGCAGCGCGCTGATGTTCGCCTCGAGCTGCGACGGCCCGATGCCGCTGACGCAGAAGATCGCGCCCTTGGGCAAGGTGTCGACCATCATCTGCAGGTGACGCGGCGAAAAGGGCATCGCATTCTGGAAGTTGCGGTGCACGTTCATCACGAGGTTGATGAAGTAGGGCTCCTCGTCCAGCCCTTCGTTGATCAGCGTGGTCGTGTCCTGCAGGATGTGCGTGGGGCTGAACACCTCCCACTCGGGCTTGATGCCGCGCGCCTTCATGCCGGCTGCCAGCTCGCGGCCCTTGGACAGCGGCGTGTCCATCAGGATGTCGCGCCCTTCGAAGGAGAGATTGAGCGTGGTCGCGTCCAGCGTGCACATCTCGGCGCCGGCGTCCATGCCCTTGATGCGCTCTTCCCACGCGATCTCCCACCGATTGCCCGGCAGCGGCTTGACCATGTCCCCATGTACGCCGCCACCCGTGGAGTTGTTGACCACGATGTCGCAACCGGCCGCGCGGATGCGCGTGTTGATGTCGCGATACACGTCGGCATTGCAGGTGGCGCCGTCGTCGGGCCGGCGCGCATGGATCGCGGCCACGCTGGCGCCGGCATTCCAGCAACGCACCACGTCCTCCGCGATCTCGGCCGGCTGGGTGGGGAGGTGGGGGTTCTGCGACTTGTGCGCCATGCCGCCTGTGGGGGCGATGGTCACGATCACCTTGCGCTTCGACATGCGTTTTCTCCTGTGAACAGCGGGGTATTATTTTTGGCTGCCTCCACCCTGGCAGTCATCGCGACGACATTTGGGATCAGGGTTTACGAGGCGCCGGAGCGTTCATGCATCACCACAAGCCGACCGAGAGACAACAAGCGGCATCCCTTTCGCTTTCGATTTCCACGCTGCTGGAGTTGTCGGGCTGGTTTCCCCAACTCGAGCGCGAGGCGCAGGCGCGCGTGCTCGAAGACATGCGCGAAGAGCGCGTTGCCGCCGGCGCCGCGCTGTGCCGCCGCGGCGAGACGCCGCTGCATTGGTACGGCACGCTGGAGGGCCTGCTCAAATGGTCGCTCACCTCGGACGACGGCCGCTCGGTGACCTTCGGCGGGCTCTCGGTCGGCAGCTGGTTCGGCGAAGGCACGCTGCTGCGCGCCGTGCCGCGCACCGCCGACATCATCGCGCTGCGCGACAGCCGCGTCGCGGTCCTGCCGGTCGACACCTTCGAGTGGCTGCATCGCACGCAGATGAGCTTCAACCACTTCCTGCTGGTGCAGATCAACGAGCGCCTGCACTGGTTCATGGGCAACTATGCGGCGCAGCGCCTGCTGGATGCCGACAGCCAGGTGGCGCGCGCGCTGGCGGGGCTGTTCCATCCGTGGCTCCACCCGTTGGGGCAGACGCACCTGGAGACCTCGCAGGAAGAGATCGCGAACCTGTCGGGCCTGTCGCGACAGCGCTGCAACGCGGCGCTGAACCGCTTGCGCGAGGCCGGGCTCCTGCGCATCGAATACGGCGGGATCACCGTGATCGATCTTGAAGGATTGCGGCGGTTCATCGACCAGATCTAGGCAGCGGGCGCACCCGACGGGCGCGCCTGCAAGCATCGATGTTCCCGGCTATGCTGCGCCACTTCGCCTCCCCACGTCCTTGCCATGCCGCCTCGTCTGACTGCCCAGGATTTCGATCAGGAACTGCTCATACTCTTCGACGCCTACGTCCACGGCGATCTGGACCGACGTTCGTTCCTGAGCCAGGCCAAGGGGTTTGCGAAGGCGGGGGTCACCGCCACCGCGTTGCTGGCGGCGTTGAGCCCCGATTTCGCCGCCGGACAGCAGGTGCCGCCTGGCGATTCGAGGCTCAAGGCCGAGCGCGTGAGCTATCCGTCGCCTTCCGGCAGCGGCACCGTCCGCGGCTACCTGGTCCGGCCGGCGAGTGCCGGAGAAAAGCGCCTGCCCGCGGTGCTCGTCATTCACGAGAACCGCGGTCTCAACCCGCACATCGAGGACATCGCGCGGCGCCTTGCACTCGACGGCTTCATGGCGTTCGCACCGGACGCCTTGTCACCGCTGGGTGGCTATCCGGGCGACGAGGACAAGGCGCGCGAAGCCTTCGCCAAGCTGGACCAGGCACATGCCCTCAATGACTTTCTGGCGGCCGCGACCTGGCTGAGATCGCGACCCGATGCCACCGGCAAGCTCGGCGCCGTCGGCTTTTGCTACGGCGGCGGCATCGTCCACCAGCTTGCGATCCGGCTGCCCGACCTCGACGCGGGCGTCCCCTTCTACGGCAACACGCCCGTACCCGCGGAAGCGGCCAAGGTCAAGGCAGCGCTGCTCATCCAGCGCGCCGAGATCGACGATCGAATCAATGCGGCTTGGCCTGCCTATGAAGCGGCCTTGCGTTCAGCGGGCGTGCGTTTCACGGCCTATCAGTACCCCGGGACGCAGCATGGCTTCAACAACGACACCACGCCGCGCTACGACGCGGCGGCGGCGCGGTTGGCCTGGTCGCGCACGGTCGACTTCCTGAAGGCGCAGCTGGGAGGGGCCGGCTAGTACCTGCCTCGTCACTGCGTGATGGGCCTGGAGCCATCCGCAGGCAGGACGATCGTCGAATTGCCGTCGGGCGAGGTGATCGTGGTCGAGTCGCTTCGGGGGAGCGGTGCGTTGTCCGGAATGACGACTGTTGCGCGGTCGCCGGGCGAGGAGACATCGATCGTGGGGGCGACCCCGCCACCCTGGGCCTGATCCATGGCTCTTCCCGCATCGCGTATGCAGGCGTCGCGTGCCGGGCGGGGCAGGTTGCCGCTGTTGCAGTACGCCACCGCCCGGTTGTAGCGCTGCGTCGCTACGTCGGGGTCGTACTGGGCCAGCGCAGGCATGCTGGCCGTCAGGGCGGCGCAAGAGATTGCGGCATGCACAGGGAAACGGGTCATGGTGCTGCTCCTCGCGATACTAGATATAGCGCGCCACGGACATGCTAAGAGCCAAGCGTGATCGCCACAAGTCCGGCTCGCCCTAGCGGTAGATGACCGCGCGTCGATAGCCGCGGCGCGCAACGCCCGCATAGGACAGGGGCGTCAGCGGCATGCCGATGACGTCGATGAAGACCGACACTTCGGCCGCCTTGGCGGGGACCTTGCCCTCCAGCACCCGGATTGTGTAGGACAGCGTGTCGCCCTTCAGCACGGGCGACTGCAGCACCGCCACGACCTGGTGCAGCGAATTGCCCTCGACCATCGAGATGTCCGCATTGGGCGGATCCGAGAGAAAACTGTCCTTGCCCTTGCTCCAGAACGGCACGAAGGCAGCCGTCTGCATGTTGCCGGCAATCCGTTCCGGACGGTCGGTAAAGAACACGGTGACAGGGCTGACACCCTTCAGCGTCAACAGTCCGACGGCCTTGTCGTAGGTCATGCCCTTGGCCGTCTGAACGAACAGGAAGTCGGCCTGCTTCACGCCGTCGGCGGCTTGCGCCAGGGCGGACCTCAGCGTGGATGCCGAAGCGAGCAAGGACGCGGAAGTCACGATGCTGCGGCGAGTCGTCATGAGAAGCCCCTGTTGTGTTGCGCATTGTTGCATTCGTCCGTGAATTGTGGGCGGGCCTGCCGAGCAAGACAACTGGTTGCCGGCGCCCAAAGGTCGAGTTCGTCCCGCCGCTGTCACAAAATGGCGGTGCCGAACGTCTTGGCACTGATGAACGACCCCACCGACACCTTCACACGCCTTCGCCCTCGGCTGCAGGGCATCGCCTATCGCATGCTCGGCTCGACGGCCGAGGCCGAGGAAGTCGTGCAGGACGCCTGGCTGCGCTGGCACGAGGCGGAGCGGGAGCGCCTCGACAGCACCGAGGCATGGCTGGTCGCCGTCACCACGCGACTGGCCATCGACAGGCTTCGCTCCGCGAAAGTCCAGCGCGAGCACTACATCGGCACCTGGCTGCCCGAGCCCTTGCTCTCCGAATCTCCGACCACCCCGGAACAGATGCTGGAGCGCGCCGATGACGTATCGATCGCTTTCCTGGCCGTGCTGGAGCGGCTGGCGCCCGAGGCCCGCGCCGCCTACCTGCTGCGCGAAGTCTTCGACACCGACTATGGCGAGGTGGCCGCAACCCTCGGCAAGAGCGAGAGCGCCTGCAGGCAGCTCGTCCACCGAGCCAAGGAACAACTGAAGGACCAGCGGCCACGCCACGCCGTCCCGCGCGACAAGCAGCTTCGCTTGCTGCAGGGATTCGCCGATGCCGCGACACGTGGCGAGTTCGCCGCGCTGAAGGCGATGCTGGCCGACGACGCACAACTCATCGGCGATGGCGGCGGCAAGGTGCCCAGCTTCGGCGTGCCTTTGCTCGGCGGCCAGCGCATCGCGCAGCTCTATCTCGCGGCCAACCTGCGGCACGGCGACGCGGTGCGCTTCGAGGTCGTGATGCTCAACGGCGAGTGGGGCCTGCTGCGCTTCATCAACGGCGAGCTGGAGTCCGCCCAGGCCATCGAAACCGACGGCGAGCGGATCGTGCGCATCCATGCGCAGCGCAATCCGGACAAGCTGGCGCGTATCGTCGCGGCGCTTGGCCTCGGGGCTGGCGGCACCCCTCAGCTGCGCTAGAGATATTTCTTGTCATCCCGTCACATCGGGGCGCTGCGGCACGTCTTTCAGGTGTGGATGGCTGCAATGTGGCGCCGTCCTCGATCTCCCAACGAACCGAAGGACTGACATGAAGGTTGTGATCATCGGAGGCAGCGGCCTCATCGGGAAGAAACTGTCGGCACTGCTGCGGCAAGCCGGTCATACCGTGTCGACGGCATCACCCTCGTCGGGCGTCAATGCCGTGACGGGCGACGGGTTGGATCTGGCGCTGGCAGGGGCGCAGGTCGTGGTGGACGTCACGAACTCCCCTTCGTTCGAAGACGAGGCGGTGATGCAGTTCTTCCAGGCCTCGACCCGGAATTTGCTGGCTGCCAGCGCCAAGGCAGGCGTGCTTCATTTCGTGGCGGTGTCGGTCGTCGGTGCGGATCGACTTCCGGCCAGCGGCTACCTGCGCGCCAAAGTGGCCCAGGAGTCGCTGATCGAAAGCGGGAAGGTGCCGTACACCATCGTGCGCGCAACGCAGTTCTTCGAGTTCCTGATGCCCATCGCTCACGCGAACACCAGCGGGCAGACCGTGCGGGTGCCGTCCGCGAAGCTGCAACCGATTGCGGCGTCCGACGTGGCCGCGGCGCTCGCCGAAGTCGTGAATCGCGAGCCCCTGAACGGGACGCTGGAAATCGCCGGCCCTCAAGCCGTCCCGCTCGACGACCTGATCCGGCAGGTCGTGAAGGCCGAACGGGACGCCCGGGATGTCGTCACGGATGCCGACGCCACCTACTTCGGAACACCGCTGGACGACGACTCGCTGACCCCCGGCGGCAAGCCGTGGATCGGCGCGACCTCGCTCGCTACCTGGCTGGCGACGGAACCCGCCATGCGCTGAGCGCGAACGCGCCTCTCAGCCAGAGAAGGTCACGACCCCGTTCGACAGGTCGTACATCGAAGCGACGATCTTGATCTGCCCCTTCTTTTCGAGGTCGGCGAGGATGGGGCTGCCGCTGCGCAGGGTGTCGATCGTCAGTTGCACGTTGGAGCGCGCCACCGCATCGACGAAGGCGGGGTTGCTGCCGGTCCGTTCGCCTGCATAGGTGGTCGCGGCGATGGCCGGCTTGATCGTGTCGAGCAACCCGGTCAGGTTGCCGAGCTGCACGTTGTCGATCGCGCCACGAACGGCGCCGCAGGCGGTGTGGCCCATCACGAGCACGACCTTGGCACCGGCGGCCGCGCAGGCGAACTCGAGGCTGCCCATCAGGTCCTTGTTGGCGATATTGCCGGCGACGCGCGCGTTGAAGGTGTCGCCGATCCCCATGTCGAGCAGGATTTCGGCGGGCGCGCGCGAGTCGATGCAGCTCAGGATCACCGCGGCGGGATACTGGCCCGAGGCGCTCGAACGCTTCTGCGCGAGGTAGTCATGCGTCTGCAGTTTGCCGGCCCGGAAACGCTTGTTTCCCTTCTTCATCATCTCGATGACCTGATCGGGCGTCAGCGCATCGCGCTGGGCCTTGGTCAGCGATGCCGCCTGTGCATCCTCGGTCCGCAGGCCGATGCCGGCCATCAGCACCGCGGCGCCGGCACAGCCGCCGGCCTTCTTCAGCCATGCGCGCCGGCCGCCGGCGGTTGCGTTGTTGTCTGCCTCGCAGCAGCGATCTGTCGATGTCATGAAAGGTCCTTCTCGATTACCAACCGAACTGTTGCTGCCGTCCGCCGTGGATGTTGCCTGCGATACCCCCCGCGATGCCGCCGATGGCTGCACCCGTCCAGGCGTCGCCACCCGCGATCGCCGCGATGCCGGCGCCGCCCGCGGCACCCATGGCTGCGCCGCTCATCGTGCCCTGCTGCCTCGGCGTCATGTCCGTGCAGCCCGCGGCGAGCGCGACGGCCGCGACCACCATGGCCAGTTTGATGTGCTTCATTTCGGAACTCCTTATTTACTCTTCTGCAGGCCGGGCACGGCCATCTCGAACCAGATGATGTCCAGCACCGGATGCCGCATCTTGGTCGGGTTGGCCGCATACCAGCGGTCGACGCCCTCGCGCACGCTGTCGAGCGTCTGGCCCTCCATGCCCTTGGCGAGGCGCGGCAGGAAGCTCTGCGCGTCCGAGGGCGGATTGCCTGCGTGATAGGCACTCTGGACCTGGACCATGTTGGCCAGGCCGACGAGGTACGCCTTCTTGACGGCTTCGCTCGAGGTGCTCCATTGCTCACCCGTCACGATGGGGATCTCGCCCGCCTGCGCCGGGATCGACAGCAGGCCCAGCGACAGGCACGTTGCGGCCAGTGCTGCGCGCGCTCGCGTGTTCGATTTCATGCGTTCTCCGTTCGTATCGATGTGATGGAGCCCATCAGCTCTTGGGCGCCGGCACCGGCGTCTCGGTGCGACGGATCTTGCCGCCGCCTTGCACGCTACCCCGGACCTCGGTGTTGCCAGTGCCGAGGACGCGCTGCTCGCAAGCGGCGCGGGCGCTCTCCGGCTGGCGCTGGCAGCGCTTGAGTGCGTTCTGGTCATAGCCGCCCGTGCTGGTCAAGGTCCCTTGCCGCTGGGCTTCCTGCGCTGCCGCGGCTTCGCGGAAGCAGGCTGTGCGGTCGACACGGGGATCGTTGCACTTCGTGGTCGCGGCCGTCGTGTCGGGTTGCGCGGCGAGTGCGCTTCCGGCGCAGGCCCATGCGCCAAGCGCGAGCACCGCGGTCAGGATCGGGCGAGACAATGCGTTCATCGAGACCTCCAGGTTCAAGGGCCAAACAGGTTGGGAAAACTATCGGCCGCGACGGCGAGCGTGCGCGGCGTACGCACGAGTGTTCTCCTTGGAATTTTGTTTGTCCATGCATCTCACAGATATGCGTCATCCGTCATCCGCATAGTGATTGCCCGGAACGTCAAAGGCGCGCGAGATCCGACCCTGCGCGGCCGAACCGTGCGCGGTCGCAGACCGTGGATCAGACGCCCAGGAGTTCCTCGAGCACCGCCGGCGAAGCCAACAGCTCCGACGACGCGCCATGCCGCACGATGCGGCCTTTCTCCATCACGACGGCCTGGTCGGTGTGCCCGAGCACCTTGCGCCAGTCACGATCGACGATCAGCGTCGCGATGCCGGTTGCGCGAATGTCGCTGATGACGCGCCAGATCTCGGCCACGATCAGCGGCGCCAGCCCTTCGGTGGCTTCGTCGAGGATCATCAGGCGCGGATTGGTCATCAGCGCGCGGCCGATGGAGAGCATCTGCTGCTCGCCGCCCGACAGTTGCTGTCCGCCGTTCGAGAGGCGTTCCGTGAGCCGCGGAAAGGTCGCCATCACGCGATCGAAGGTCCACTCGCGCTTGCCGTCGATGCCGGCGCGCGCGCTCATCACGAGGTTCTCGCGCACCGAGAGATTGGGGAAGATCCCGCGGCCTTCGGGCACATAGCCGATGCCCCGGCGCGCCATCTTTTCGGGCACCCAGCCGGTGACCTCCTGCGCATCGAGCCGCACGTGCCCGGACGCGGGACGCACGTAGCCCATCAGCGATCGGATCAGCGTCGTCTTGCCCATGCCGTTGCGGCCGAGCAGGCCGACCGACGTGGCAGCGGGAATCTCGACATCCACGCCCCGCAGGATGTGGCTGTCGCCGTAGTAGGTGTTGAGGCCTTGGATCTGGAGCATTTCAGTGATCCTCGCCGAGGTAAGCGGTGCGAACCTCGGGATTGGTGCGGATCGATGCCGGATCACCCGTCGCGATCACCGTGCCGTTGACCATCACGGTGATGCGGTCGGCGATGCGGAACACCGCATCCATGTCGTGCTCCACCAGCAGGATCGCGTGCGAGTCCTTGAGGCGAGTCAGCAGCGCCAGCATGCGTTCGGTCTCCTCCGCGCCCATGCCGGCCAGAGGTTCGTCGAGCAGCAGCACGCGCGGATTCGTCGCCAGGCACATCGCGACTTCGAGCTGGCGCTTGGCACCGTGGCTCAGCGTGCCCGCGATGCGATCGGCCACCGCTTCGAGCCCGGCCGCGGCGAGGGATTCGCGCGCGGCCGAATTGCTGTCGGCGCAGCGCTTGGACGATTGCCAGATGGCCCAGGGCCGTGGCGTCGCAGCCTGCGCCGCGAGGCGGCAGTTTTCGAGCACCGTGAATTCCGGAAAGATCGTGGTGCGCTGGTAGCTCCGCCCCACGCCGGCCAGCGCACGGCGGAACTGCGCGCGCTTCGTGATGTCTTCGCCGTCGAGCGAGATGCGCCCGTCGGAGGCGCTGATCTCGCCAGAGAGCATGTTGATCAGCGTGGACTTGCCCGCGCCGTTGGTGCCGATCACCGCGTGCACCTCGCCGCGGCGCAGGTCCAGGCTCACCGCGTTGACGGCGACGAGCCCGCCGAAGCGGCGCGTCAGCGTGTTGACTGCCAATAGCGTGCTCATGCCGCGCCCTTTGGCGACACGCGGGCCGCAATGCCGATGATCCCCTTGGGCAGCAGGGCGACGAAGGCGATGATCGCGAGGCCGAGCGTGAGCTGCCAGTGATCGGCCAGCGGGCCGACGATGGCCTGTGTCGACAACAGCTCCTTCAGCAGCGTGAACGCCACCGCGCCGATCACGGCGCCGCGCAGGTGGCCGAGGCCGCCCAGGATGATCATCAGCAGCACTTCGCCGGAGTTGTGCCACGCCAGCAGCTCGGGGTTGACAACGCCGTCGCGCGACGCGACGAGAAATCCCGCGAGCCCCGCCAGCGCGCCGGCGATCACGAAGGCTGCAAGCTTGTAGCCGTAGACCGGAAAGCCGGCCGCGCGCATGCGCTGCTCGTTGACGCGAATGCCCGCCAGCGCGGCGCCGAAGCGCGAGCGCCGGATCAGCGCGAGAAGGCCGTAGGTCCCCGCGAGCGCGGCCAGCACGAAGTAGAACTGCACGTAGCGGTTCTCCATGTCGAGCGCACCGAGCGCAGGGCGGATGTACATGTAGATACCGTCGCTGCCGCCGCCGAGCGCAGTGTCGTGGAACACGAAGAAGGCCATCTGCGCGAAGGCCAGCGTCACCATGATGAAGTACACGCCGCGCGTGCGCAGGCTCAGTGCACCGACGAACAGCGCGTAGGCCGCCGCGGAGCCCATCGCCAGCGGCAGCAGCAGGGCGATCGAGCCGCCTTCCTTGCCCGAGCCGAGCACCGTCGCGTAGGCGCCGATGCCGTAGAAGGCCGCATGGCCGAGGCTCACGAGGCCGGTCATGCCGACCAGCAATTCGAGGCTCAGCGCGAAGATCGAGAGGATCATCACCTTCACGATCAGGTCCGACATGTAGGGGCTCAGCATCGGGCCGAGCACGGCCAGCGCGAGGGCGCAGACGAGAGGAACAACTTGGGAGAAGCGCTGCATGTCAACGAATTCCATTCCAGGAACACCGCGGAGCCGGCTTTGCCGGGCCGCTGGTGTTGTCCCCTGCGAGGGGGGTGGCGGCCACACGAAGTGGGCAAGCCTGGGGGTGTGTCATAGTTTTCGGCCCATCAAGCCCTCGGGGCGCCAGATCAGCACGATGGCCATCAGGACATACACGCCCATGCCGCTCAACTCCGCGAAGAACACCTTGCCGAAGGTATCGACGAAGCCCACCAGCAGCGATGCCACCAGCGCACCGGTGATCGACCCGATGCCGCCGATCACCACCACCACGAAGCAAATGATCAGCACGCTCGCCCCCATGCCCGGATACACCGACGACATCGGCGCGGCGATCATCCCGGCCAGCGCCGCCAGCGCCACGCCGGCCGCGAACACGATGCGGTACAGCCGGCGGATGTCGATGCCCAGCCCGCGCACCATGTCGCGATTGCTCGCACCAGCGCGGATCATCATGCCCAGGCGCGTGCGGTTGACCACGTAGTACAGCCCGACCGCCAGCACCACGCACGCCGCCGAAGCGAAGAGCCGGTACCACGGATAGCTCATGAGATCGCCCAGCGCGAAGCTGCCTTCGAGCCAGGGCGGCGCCTTCACGCCGTGCACGTCGTTGCCGATCAGCAGCGAGCGCAGTTCCTCGAAGACCAGGATCAGCCCGTAGGTCATCAGCACCTGCTGCAGATGGTCCCGTTGATAGAGATAGCTGAAGAACGCCCACTCCAGCACATAGCCGAAGATGGCCGCGAGCACCACGCCCGCCACCAGCATCACGATGAACTGGTCACCGAACAGCGGCGACAGCGCGAACGCCATGTAGGCGCCCAGCATGTAGAAGCTCCCGTGGGCGAGATTGATCACCCCCATGATCCCGAAGATCAGCGTCAGCCCGGAAGCAACCAGGAACAGCAACAGCCCATACTGAACCGAGTTCAGGCACTGAACGAGAAAGGTACCGAAGTCCAAGGTGCAGCTCTAGGTTAATTCGTTGAGAGACGTCGGCGCCCCTTCGAAAAACACCGCGGAACCGGCTCCGCCGGGCCGCAGGTGTTGCCCCCGGCAGGGGGTTGGCGAAGCGACACGAAGTGCGCGAAGCCTGGGGGCGAGCTACATCTTGCAGCCGCGGGCCGGGTCAGCCAGGTTCTTGACTGCGATGTTCACCACCTTGTTCTCGTTGCCTTCGACCTTGCGCAGATAGATGTCCTGCACCGGGTTGTGCGCCTTGTTCATCGTGAAGGTGCCGCGCGGACTGTCGATCTTCGCCTTCTCGATCGCGGCGGCGAACTCGGCCTTCTTCGAGATGTCGCCCTTCACGGCGGTGAGGCCGACGGCAAGCATCTGCGCCGCGTCATAGCCTTGCACCGCATACACATCGGGCTGCAGCTTGAAGGACTTGGCATAGGCGGTGCGGAAGCTGGTGTCGCGCGGCGTATTCAGGCCATCGGCATAGTGCAGCGTGGTCTGCATGCCTTGTGCGGCGTCCCCTTGCGCTTCGAGCGTGCCGTCTGTCAGGAATCCCGGGCCAACCAGCGGGATGGTCTTGTTGAGACCCGCCGCCGCGTAGTCCTTGACGAACTTGACCGCGCCGCCGCCGGCGAAGAAGGCATAGACCACATCGGGCTTGGCCGCCGCGATCTCGGTCAGCAGGGCCTGGAACTCGACGTTCGGGAAGGGCACGGTGAGCTGCTTCTCGACCTTTCCGCCGGCTTTTTCGAAGCCTTCCTTGAAGCCCCCCACCGACTCGTCGCCGGCCGCGTACTTCCAGGTGATGGTCATGGCCTTTTTCTTGCCCTGCTTGCCGGCGACTTCGCCCATCGCATAGGCCGGCTGCCAGTTCGAGAACGAGCTGCGGAAGATGTTCTGCGCGCACATCGGCCCGGTCACGGCGTCGGCGCCGGCGTTGGGCACGATCAGCACGGTGCCGCTTTCCTTGGCCGCCTTGGCCATCGCCATCGCCACGCCGGAGTGCACAGTGCCGATGATCACGTCGACGTTGTCGCGCTTGATGAGCTTGTTGACGTTGTCCGTCGCCTTGGCCGGATCGGATTCATCGTCGACCTTCACGAATTCGATCTCGCGGCCGCCGAGCTTGCCGCCCTGTTCCTCGATGCGCAGCTTGAAGCCGTTCTCGATGGCCACGCCGAGTGCCGCGTACGTGCCGCTGTACGGAAGCATCATGCCCACCTTCAGCTTGCCCGTTTGGGCATGTCCCAGCGTGGCGATGGTGGCCAGCGCCAGGGCTGTCAGCGTGGTGCGTGCGATGCGGATGCTCATGGAGGAACTCCTTGCGTTGAAAAATCAGGTGGTTGCGGCCGGGGCCGGTTCGAAAATCCAGGGACACCTCGCCCAATACCTGAGGCGTCAATACTTTACAGGTAAACTATTTATCTCTCAATTAAGAGTTTTCCCTGACAGCTCGTTCAGGAACGAGACGGTCGCAACTATCGCCGTTTCGGGCTGGTCGCGGTGCGGGGAATGCCCGCAGTCCGGGATCTCCACCAGCCGCGTTTGCGGCACCCGCTCGGCGATGCCGCGAATCTGCCGGAGCGTGCCGTACTCGTCGTCGATTCCCTGGATAGCAAGAACCGGGCAACGGATGGTGCCCAGCTCCGCCTCGATGTTCCATTGGCGGAAGGGCGGGTGCAGCCAGATGCGATTCCAGCCCCAGAAGGCGGAATCGACGTCGTCGTGGTAGCGGCCGAGCTTCTGCGGCAGGTCCGTGTCGAGGTAGGCCTGGCGTGCCAGCTCGATGTTGGCGACCGTCACATCTTCCACCAGGATGTGCGGGGCCAGCACGACGAGGCCGGCCACTCTCTCCGGAAAACGCGCGGCGTACAGCAGCGAGATGGAGCCGCCGTCGCTGTGGCCGAAGAGCCAGGGCTTTTCTTCGAGGCCGATGGCCTCGAAGAAGGCCGGCAGCACCTCGTGCGCCTGGCGGTGCATGAAGTCCACATCCCAGACCTCGTCGGCGTCGCGCGGCGTCGAGCGGCCGTAGCCGGGCCGCGAGAACACCAGGCCGCGGAAGCCGCCGGCTTCGCACAGCCGCTCGGGGAAATCCTTCCACATCGCGATCGAGCCGAGCCCTTCGTGCAGGAAGACGAGCAGCGGCGCATCGGTGCGTTCCGGGGCGATGCGCACATATTCGATGCGCACGTCCTTTCCCCGCCAGCGGATGGCGGCAAATTCGGAGCCGGTCGTCACGCCTTCTGCTCCCGCTCGCGAAGGCGGAAGCGCTGGATCTTTCCGGTGGCGGTCTTCGGCAGTTCGTCTACGAACTCGATGAAGCGCGGGTACTTGTACGGCGCGAGACGTTCCTTGACGAAAGCCTTCAGCTCATCTTCGCCGACCGACTGGCCGTCCTTGCGCACCACGTAGGCCTTGGTCTTGGTCAGCCCGTCCGCGTCTTCCTTGCCGATCACCGCCGCCTCCAGCACCGCCGGGTGCTGCATCAGCGTGGCCTCGACCTCGAAGGGCGAGACGTAGATGCCGCTGACCTTCAGCATGTCGTCGCTGCGTCCCGCGTAGGTGTAGTACCCGTCGGCATCGCGCGAGTACTTGTCGCCGCTCTTGGTCCAGCCGTCGCGGAAGGTGTCGGCGCTCTTCTCGGGATTGGCCCAATACATCAGCGCGCTGCTCGGGCCCTTGATGTAGAGGTCGCCCACTTCGCCGACGGCGACGGGTTTGCCGTCCTCGCCGCGCAATTCGATCTCGTAGCCTTCGACCGGCTTGCCGGTGGTGCCATAGCGGATGTCGCCGGGCCGGTTGGAGATGAAGATGTGCAGCATCTCCGTCGAGCCGATACCGTCGACGATCTCGCAGCCGAAGTGCTGCTTGAAGCGCTGGGCGATCTCGCCCGGCAGCGCCTCGCCGGCCGACGAGCACATGCGCAGCGCGACGGCTTCGCGCGCGGGCAGGCCGGGGGAGGCGAGCATGCCGGCGAAGCCTGTCGGGGCGCCGAAGAAGACCGTGGGCTTGCGCGCGCCCGTCCAGCGCTTGAAAGTGGCGTCGGGCGTCGGGCGCTCGGCCATCAGCAGGACGGTGGCGCCGACCGAGAGCGGAAAGGTCAGCGCGTTGCCCAGCCCGTAGGCGAAGTACATCTTGGCGGCGGAGAAGCAGATGTCGTCTTCCGTCAGGCCGAGCACCGGCTTGCCGTAGAGCTCCGCCGTCCACCACGGATTGGCGTGCGTGTGCACCGTGCCCTTGGGCTTGCCTGTCGAACCGGAGGAATAGAGCCAGAAGGCATGGTCCTGCGGCGCGGTGGGCGCCGGCGCGGCCAGCGGCTCGCTCGCCGCGATGGCAGAGTCGAGGTTGCGCGCGCCGTCGGGCAGTGGCCCGGTGGGTTGCGAGACGAACAGCGCGCGAACCGCGTTCGGCCCCTTCGACATCGCCTCCTGCAGCACCGGCAGCAGCGCGCCGGAAACCAGCGCCGCCGTCGCGCCGCTGTGGCTCAGCATGTAGGCGTAGTCGTCCGCGGTGAGCAGCGTGTTGACCGCCACCGGGACCACGCCGGCATAGAGGCTGCCGAGAAAGCTCACCGGCCAGTCGCTGCCATCGAGCATCAGCAGCAGCACGCGGTCCTCGCGTCGCACGCCCTCGGCGAGCAGTGCGGCGGCGAGGCGGCGCGAGCGGTTTTCGAGCTCGCCGTAGCCGAGCGCACCGCGGTCGTCGACGTAGGCGGTCTTCTGGGCGCGGCCGCGGTTGAGCGCGAACAGGTGCTCCGCGAAGTTGAAGGGGTTCGGCAAGCTCATCGTATGTCTCCTCGGGTCCGTCGCGAAAGTGGGCACGGGCTACTGCAGCCCGAGCTGCGCCAGCACGCCGGGGCTGGCCTGCACCGCACTGCGGCGGTGATAGAAATCCAGCGCGCGCAGGCCACCCAGTTCGGCACCGCCGCCCGCGCGGCCGGGTCCGCCGTGCAGTGACATCGGCATCACGTTGCCGTGGCCGGTCTGGGCCTGGGCGACGTCGGGCGTGATCACGTGGACGCGCCCATGGCTGGATGCAAGCTGCACCGACACCAGGCCGAGCGCGACTTCGTCGGCCCCGTAGAGCGATGTCACCAGCGAACCCTGCCCGCGATGCGCGAGCGCCATCGCATGATCGAGGTCACGGTAGGGCAGCAGCGTGGCGACCGGGCCGAAGACCTCGACGTCGTGCACGCGGTCGGCCGCGTCGGCATCGCGTGCGCCCAGCAGCACCGGGCCGATGCAGGCGGCGACGGCCGGGTCGGCATCGACCAGCGGCTTCGCGCTGCCGTCATGCAGCACGTCGGCTTGGGTCTTGAGCGATTCGAGTCCTTCGCGCACCGCGCCGAGTTGCGCCCGGCTCACCAGCGAGCCCATGCGCACCGTCTCGTTGCGCGGATTGCCGACCGTGATGCCGGCCAGCTTGGCGCCGATCGCCTCGGCCGCCGCGTCGTAGACCGAGGCGGGGACCAGGATGCGGCGGATCGCCGTGCATTTCTGGCCAGACTTCACCGTCATTTCACGGACGACTTCGCGCACCAGCAGGTTGAAGGCGTCCGAGCCCGGCGCGCCATCGGGCAGCAGGAGTGCGGAGTTCAGGCTGTCGGCCTCGATGTTCACCCGCACGGAGCGCTGCGCCACGGCAGCGTGCGAGCGGATCACCGCCCCCGTCCCGGCCGAGCCGGTGAAGGAGACCACGTCGAAGGGTTCGAGCTGGTCCATCAGCCCATTGGAGCTGCCGCAGATCACCGACAGCGCGCCGGCGGGCAGCACGCCTGCCTCGACCACGTCGCGCACCATCCGCTGCGTGAGCCAGGCGGTCGAGGTCGCGGGCTTCACGATGACAGGCACGCCGGAAAGCAGGGCAGGCGCCGCCTTTTCCCACAGGCCCCAGGACGGAAAGTTGAAAGCGTTGATGAACAGCGCGACGCCGCGCGTCGGCACCTGCAGGTGCTGCGACATGTACACCGGCTCCTTGCCGAGCTTCACCGCATCGCCGTCGCGCAGCGCGCGCACGTCGCCGAGCGCATCGCCCCACTTCGCGTACTGGCCGATCGTGAAGATCGCGCCGTCGATATCGACGGCCGAGTCGTTCTTCACGGTGCCGGAGTTCGCGGTGGCGATCTCGTAATAGCTGTCGCGATTCGCCTGCAGCACCTTGACGATGGCCCCCAGCAGGCCCGCGCGCTGGCGGTAGGTGAGGGCGCGCAGCGCCGCACCACCCGTTTCACGTGCGAAGCGGAAGGCTTCCGGCAGATCGAGCCCGGTCGCATCGACACGGGCCAGCTCGGTGCCCAGCACCGGGTCGAACAGCGGCGTCCCGCCGCCGCTGCCGGCCTGCCATTGGCCGGCGACGTAGTTGGAGAGAAGTTCGGTCATTTGGTGAACTGGATTTGCCCCTCGGGGAGCAGATAGAGAACCAAGGCGCGGCCTTGCGCGACAGTGGGGTGATGGGCGCTGCCCGGCGGGTAGACGCACCAGCCCGCCGGCCGGCCGTCGAAGGTGGCGTCGCCTTCCAGCGGCATGATCAGATCGATCTCGCCATTCGGATGCGTGTGGTGCGGCCCGGCGATATCGCGCATGTCGACCACGTCGACCGAGAAGCGGTTCAAAGCGTCCTCGGCCTTGAACACCCGCCCATAGCGGATGCCGCCACCTTCACGTTCGCAGAGCCAGCCCTCCGCCACGCCGTCGATGCAGGCGTGCTTCAGGTTGTCGAAGGTGGGGCTGCCGGCGCCGTGCTGTGAATTGAGCCAGCGGTCGAGTTCTTCATCGAGCGGTCGACCGGCGATCTGCGTCGCGACATCGGCGACGAGCTGATGGAAGGCTTGCTTGGACATGGCGATTTCTTCGTTGCGTGGGGAACAAACTTGCGGCAATCGGCTGTGTGCAGTATCTTGCCTGTGTACGAACCATAAGCATGCAGTCAAATGGTGTCAAGCAATATAGTGCATGAGACCGTGTTTACCCTGACGAACCCATCGACGACAGCCAGAGACGCCCAATGAACGAGCGAGCCGACGACGCGGTATTGACCGTGCCCACCGACGCGACCATCCCGCCCGAGGAGGCCAAGAACCCTCTGCTTGTCGCGCTGGGGGAGCGCGTGCGCAACCTGCGCGCGCGCCGCGGCCTCACCCGCAAGGCGGTGGCGCAGGCGGCCAACGTGTCGGAGCGACACCTGGCCAACCTCGAATACGGCATCGGGAACGCCTCGATCCTGGTGCTGCAGCAGGTCTCGACTGCGCTTCAGTGCTCGCTGGCCGAGTTGGTGGGCGACGTCACCACCATTTCGCCCGAATGGCTGCTGATCCGCGAGCTGCTGGAGCACCGCGGCGAAGCCGACCTGCGACGCGCGCGCATCGCGTTGGGCGAACTGCTCGGTACTGCCGCGGGCGATCCGGCCCGGCAGCGTCGCATCGCGCTGATCGGTCTGCGCGGCGCCGGCAAGTCCACGCTGGGCCAGATGCTGGCGGACGATCTCGACGTGCCTTTCATCGAACTGAGCCGCGAGATCGAGAAGTTCGCCGGCTGCAGCGTGCGCGAGATCCACGACCTCTACGGCACCAACGCCTATCGTCGCTACGAGCGGCGCGCCCTCGAGGAGGCGGTGCAGATCTACAGCGAAGTGGTGATCGCCACGCCGGGCGGCATCGTCTCCGATCCGGCCACGTTCAACCAGCTGCTCGCCCACTGCACGACCGTCTGGCTCCAGGCCGCCCCGGAAGAACACATGGGCCGCGTCGCCGCGCAGGGCGACACCCGTCCGATGGCGGCCAGCAAGGAAGCCATGGACGACCTGCGCCGCATCCTGAGCGGTCGCGCCGCCTTCTATTCGAAGGCCGACCTCAGCGTGGACACCACCGGGCACGACCTGCCGGAAAGCTTCCAACTGCTGCGCACCGTGGTGCACGAGATGATGAGCCACGAAGGCTGACCCGGCCTTCCAAGGAGCTGTAAAAAATCCATTCCAGTGTTGACGCGCTTCAAAACATGCAGCATGATGCATGTTCCGGCGATCGACAAATGCACTATTGTTCCTCGCCACCGAACCTTCAAGGAGACTTCGACATGGCCGAAACCGCTGCTCACCCTGCCCGCGTGGACTACCGCACCGACCCGACGCAATACCGTCACTGGAAATTGAGCGTCGAGGGCCCGGTCGCGCGCCTCTCGCTCGACATCGCGGAAGACGGCGGCATCCGTCCCGGCTACAAGCTCAAGCTCAACAGCTATGACCTGGGCGTCGACATCGAACTCAACGATGCGCTGAACCGCGTGCGTTTCGAGCATCCCGAAGTGCGCTCGGTCATCGTCACCAGCGCCAAGGACCGCATCTTCTGCTCGGGCGCCAACATCTTCATGCTGGGCGTCTCCAGCCACGCCTGGAAGGTGAACTTCTGCAAGTTCACCAACGAGACCCGCAACGGCATCGAAGACACTTCGAAGCACTCGGGCCTGAAGTTCATCGCGGCCGTGAACGGCGCCTGCGCCGGCGGCGGCTACGAACTCGCGCTGGCCTGCGACGAGATCGTCCTGGTCGACGACCGCTCTTCTTCCGTCTCGCTGCCCGAAGTCCCCTTGCTCGGCGTGCTGCCCGGCACCGGCGGCCTGACCCGCGTGACCGACAAGCGCCATGTGCGCCACGACCTCGCCGACATCTTCTGCACCAGCGTCGAAGGCGTTCGCGGCCAGCGTGCCGTCGACTGGCGCCTTGTCGATGCCATCGCCAAGCCGGCCCAGTTCGGCGCCGTCGTGCAGGAGCGCGCCGCCAAGCTCGCAGAAGGCAGCGACCGTCCGGCCAACGGCAAGGGCGTGAGCCTCACCCGCCTCGAGCGCGAAGAGGGCGCCGACAGCCTGCGCTACGAGCACGTGACCATCGAAATCGACCGCGCGCGCCGCACCGCGACGTTCACCGTCAAGGCACCGAAGGGCACGCAGCCCACGGACATCGCCGCCATCGAGGCGGCAGGCGCCGCATGGTGGCCGCTCGCGATGGCCCGCCAACTCGACGACGCCATCCTCAACATGCGCACCAACGAGCTCGACATCGGCACCTGGCTGCTCAAGACCGAAGGCGACGCGGAGGCCGTGCTCGCCAGCGACGCCACGATGCTCGCGAACAAGGACCACTGGCTGGTGCGCGAAACCATCGGCGCGCTGCGCCGCACGCTGGCCCGCCTCGACGTGTCGTCGCGCAGCCTCTTCGCGCTGATCGAATCGGGCTCCTGCTTCGCCGGCACGCTGGCCGAGATCGCCTTCGCGGCCGACCGTGCCTACATGCTCGCGCTGCCCGACGATGCCGAGAAGGCGCCGAAGATCACGCTCGACGAGTTCAATTTCGGCTTCTTCCCCATGGTCAACGACCAGAGCCGCCTGCAGCGCCGCTTCTATGAAGAGAGCGCACCCATGGAAGCCGCCCGTGGCGCTGCCGGCAAGCCGCTCGACGCGGACGCTGCACTGGCCCTCGGCCTGATCACGATGGCGCCGGACGACATCGACTGGGATGACGAGATCCGCATCGCCATCGAGGAACGCGCCGCCATGTCGCCCGATGCGCTCACCGGGCTCGAAGCCAACCTGCGCTTCGCGAGCCAGGAGAACATGTTCACCCGCATCTTCGGCCGGCTCACCGCCTGGCAGAACTGGATCTTCCAGCGTCCCAACGCCGTAGGCGAAAAGGGCGCGCTGAAGGTCTACGGCACCGGCGAAAAGGCCGGCTTCGATTTGAATCGGGTATGACCCCCAGGCTCGCGCACTTCGTGTCGCTCTCCACCCCCTTCCAGGGGGCAACGCCTGCGGCCCGGCAAAGCCGGTTCCGCGGCGTTTCCCGAATTGTTTGCCAACGTTCTTTCCATAGTTAAAGGCCCCGCCATGAGCACGATCAACTACAGCGAGAAGATCCCCAACAACGTCAACCTCGGCGAGGACCGCACGCTGCAGCGCGCGCTCGAAGGCTGGCAGCCGAACTTCATCAACTGGTGGGACGACGTCGGGCCAGACGGCTCGACCAACTACGAGGTCTACCTGCGCACGGCGGTGAGCGTCGACCCGCAGGGCTGGGCGCAGTTCGGCCACGTGAAGATGCGTGACTACCGTTGGGGCATCTTCCTGAACCCGGGCGATGCCAACCGCGAGATCCATTTCGGCGACCACAAGGGCGAAAAGGTCTGGCAGGACATCCCCGGCGAACACCGCGCCAACCTTCGCCGCATCATCGTCACGCAGGGCGACACCGAACCCGCGTCGGTCGAGCAGCAGCGCCACCTGGGCCTCACCGCGCCCAGCATGTACGACCTGCGCAACCTGTTCCAGATCAACGTGGAAGAAGGCCGCCACCTCTGGGCCATGGTCTACCTGCTGCACAAGCACTTCGGCCGCGATGGCCGCGAGGAAGCGGAGGCGCTGCTGCAGCGCCAGTCCGGTGACCAGGACAACCCGCGCATCCTGGGCGCCTTCAACGAGAAGACGCCCGACTGGCTGGCCTTCTTCATGTTCACGTACTTCACGGATCGCGACGGCAAGTTCCAGCTGTCGGCTCTCGCCGAAAGCGCCTTCGATCCGCTCGCGCGCACCACCAAGTTCATGCTGACCGAGGAAGCGCACCATATGTTCGTGGGCGAAAGCGGCGTGTCGCGCGTGCTGCAACGCACCGCGCAGGTCATGAACGAACTCAAGACCGATGATCCGCAGAAGGTGCGCGCGGCAGGCGCCATCGACCTCGGCACCATCCAGCGCTACCTGAACTTCCACTACAGCGTCACCATCGACCTTTTCGGCGCTGACCAGTCGAGCAATGCCGCCACCTTCTACAGCTCCGGCCTCAAGGGCCGCTACGAGGAAGGCAAGCGCACCGACGACCACGTGCTCAAGGGCCAGACCTACAAGGTGCTCGAAGTCGTGAACGGCCAGCTCGTCGAGAAGGAAGTGCCGATGCTCAACGCGCTCAACGAAGTGCTGCGCGACGACTTCATCAAGGACTCCGTGGCCGGCGTCGGCCGCTGGAACAAGGTGCTCGAGAAGGCCGGCATTCCGACCCGCCTCACCGTGCCGCACAAGGCTTTCAATCGCCAGATCGGCGCCTTGGCCGGCATCAAGATGTCGCCGGAAGGCCGCGTGGTGAACGAGCAGGAATGGGCCGCGAAGAAGGATGAGTGGCTGCCGACCTCCGAAGACTTCGCTTTCGTGGCATCGTTGATGGGTCGCGTGGTGGACCCCGGCAAGTTCGCAGGCTGGATCGCGCCGCCGGTGATGGGCATCAACCGTCAACCAGTCGATTTCGAATACGTCCGCTTCGGCTGACCGGATTGACTCCTTCCCCCTCTGGGGGAAGGCAGGGATGGGGGCACACGGCGTACCCACGACCAACCGAGCGTGCCMCCACCCCAACCCTCCCCCAGAGGGGGAGGGAGGAACAGGAGAAGAACATGGACATGGCCGTCGAAGTGAACGTCATCAAGCAGCACCTGATCGACCCTGAAATCTGCATTCGGTGCAACACCTGCGAGGCGACCTGCCCGGTCAACGCCATCACGCACGACGACCGCAACTACGTGGTGCGCGCCGACGTGTGCAACGGCTGCATGGCCTGCATCTCGCCCTGCCCCACAGGCTCCATCGACAACTGGCGCACCATGCCCGTGGCGCGCGCCTATTCGATCGAAGAGCAGCTGACCTGGGACGAACTGCCCGCCGAACTCTCGCCCGAGCAGCTCGAAGCCGAAGGCGTGGCCTCGCCGGACGATGCACTGGTGCAGGTCGCGGCCGCTTCGCCGCAGCCGCCGACCGCGCCGGGCGAAGTGGCCTTCAATTCCGCGCAATACGGTGCGACCGTGCCGCCGTGGTCCGCCGCGCACGCGTACACCAATCTGTTCCCGCCGAAGGCGCCGACCACAGCCACCGTCGTCGGCAACTTCAACTGCACCGAGGCCGGCTACGAGAACCAGACGCACCACATCGTGCTCGACTTCGGCACCATGCCCTTCCCGGTGCTCGAGGGCCAGTCGATCGCGATCATCCCGCCCGGGCTCGACGCCAACGGCAAGCCGCACTTCGCGCGCCAGTACTCGATCGCCAGCCCGCGCAACGGCGAGCGGCCCGGCTACAACAACATCTCCCTGACCGTGAAGCGCGTCCTGGAAGACCACCAGGGCAACCCGGTGCGCGGCGTGTGCAGCAACTACGTCTGCGACCTGAAGGTCGGCGACAAGGTGCAGGTCATCGGGCCCTTCGGCTCGTCCTTCCTGATGCCGAACCATCCGAAGTCGCACATCGTCATGATCTGCACCGGCACCGGCAGCGCACCCATGCGCGCGATGACCGAATGGCGCAGGCGGCTGCGCAAGAGCGGCAAGTTCGAAGGCGGCAAGCTCCTGCTTTTCTTCGGCGCGCGCACGCAGCAGGAACTGCCGTACTTCGGCCCGCTGCAGACCTTGCCCAAGGACTTCATCGACATCAATTTCGCCTTCTCGCGCACGTCCGGCCAGCCCAAGCGCTACGTGCAGGACATGATGCGCGAGCGCGCCGCCGACCTCGTCGAGTTGCTGAAGGACGGCCAGAGCCACTTCTACGTGTGCGGACTGAAGAGCATGGAAGAGGGCGTCGTGCTCGCGCTGCGCGACGTGGCGACCGACGCGGGCCTCGACTGGGACACGGTCGGCGCGAGCCTCAAGCGTGAAGGTCGGCTGCACCTCGAAACCTATTGATGTCCTGATGAAATTCGCCGACTTCCACGCGGGCCAGGTCATCGAGGCCGGCCCGTACCTCGTGACCGAGGCGGAAGTCGTGCAGTTCGCGCAGGCCTATGACCCGCAGTGGTTCCACACGGACGAGGTGGCCGCAGCGGAAGGTCCTTTCGGCGGCCTCATTGCGAGTGGCTGGCATACCAGCGCGATCGCGATGCGGCTCGTGACCGATGCCGCGCTCGCGGGGTCCGAATCCTTCGCTTCGCCCGGCTTGCAGTACCTCAAGTGGCCCAACCCGGTGCGGCCCGGTGACAGTCTGCGGCTCATGGCCGATGTGGTCGAGGCGCGGCGATCGGAGAAGCGGCCGACGCTCGGCATCCTGCGCTGGCGCTGGCGGTTGTTCAATCAGAAGGAAATGCCTGTGCTGGATCTGGAGGCGACCAGTCTGTTCAGGCTGGGCGAGGAACTTCGAACCGATCGTGCGTGACGCCGTATTCAGGCACGCGGCCTGAGTTCAACCCCTCTCGACGTAACCCCGCTCCATCGCCAACTCCTGATCCTCGAAGATCGCCATCGCCGTCTTCATCCGCTCGAAGCCGAACTTGCGATAGAAGTCTTCCTTGCCCGGCACCGCATACAGGATGATCTTTCGGTGCCCGCGCGAGAGGTCAACGAGCCGCCCAACGATCTCCTTGCCGAGCCCAGTGCCCTGGTGACTCGGCAGCACCGCCACATCGCAGATGTACGAGCAGTCGACCCCGTCCGCCAGCGCCCGTCCCACGCCGACGAGCTTGCCATCGTCGTACGCGAGGCTCCTGAACATGCTGTTCGCGAAGGCGATCTTCAGGCCCTCGGGGCTCTTGTCGCCCAGTGGCGCCGCCCGATAGAGGGCGCACAACTCATCCCAATCGAGCGTTTCCAGCGAATCGGACCAGACAAGTGACATGACGGGTTCCTGACGAAACCCGGCATCTTAGGTTCCTGGCGTCGCCACCGAGTCCGTATGGGCGATGGCCGCCTGCACCTATATCGTGACCAGCACCGCAGCAGGGACTCATCTATGCGATGGCCTAGCCGAAGCGCTACGCCATCGCCTGTGGCGCGTACACGTTCACGCTGATCGTCACGCTCGCCGCCAGTGGCGAGCATTCGCTTTCGCTGCTCACCGCGCGGTTCTGGGAGACGCTGATCGGCGGCGCACTCGGTCTTGCGGCGGCGTCCTACATCTTTCCGTTGCGCGAACGCACCACGCTATAGCGCTGCGGGATTCCACCAAGGATTTGATTCGCCCCGAGCGGCGCATACTGGCGGCAGACCCGCGAAAGCCCTAACCCCAAGAGCAGCGGGCAGCAGCCAGGAGACAAGCCTTGCAGCGAACCGATATCGCCAATCCGACCTACTTCCACAAGGTCGTGGATTGCCAGTACGCCTGTCCGGCGCACACCCCCGTCCCCGAATACATCCGGCTGATCGCGCAGCGCCGCTACGGCGACGCCTACATGGTCAACTGGGTCTCGAACGTCTTTCCCGGCATCCTCGGGCGCACCTGCGACCGGCCTTGCGAGCCCGCATGCCGCCGCGGACGGGTCGAGGAGAGCAACGCCAAGGACCCGGAGCCGGTGGCGATCTGCCGGCTCAAGCGGGTGGCCGCCGACATGAAGGAGGACGTGCGTTCGCGCATGCCGACCGTGGCGCCGCGGAATGGCAAGCGCATCGCCTGTGTGGGCGCCGGGCCCGCCTCGCTCACCGTCGCCCGCGATCTCGCGCCGCTCGGCTACGAGGTGACGGTGTTCGACGGCGAGGCCAAGGCAGGCGGTTTCATCCGCACCCAGATCCCGCGCTTCCGCTTGCCCGAATCGGTGATCGACGAGGAGACCGGCTACATCCTGGACCTGGGCGTCGAGTTCCGCAGCGGCGAGCGCATCGAATCGATGAAGGCACTGATGGCGCAGGGCTGGGACGCGATTTTCATCGGCTGCGGCGCGCCGCGCGGGCGCGACCTCGAGGTGCCTGGACGGCAGGAGGCCGCGGCCAGCATCCACATCGGCATCGACTGGCTCAATTCCGTCTCGTTCGGGCACGTGACCAGCATCGGCCGGCGCGTGATCGTGCTGGGCGGCGGCAACACGGCGATGGACTGCTGCCGCTCCGCGCGACGCCTGGGCGGCACCGACGTCAAGGTGATCGTGCGCAGCGGCTTCGAGGAGATGAAGGCCTCGCCCTGGGAAAAGGAAGACGCGCAGCACGAAGGCATTCCCATCATCAACTTCCATGTGCCCAAGGCCTTCGTCCATGAGAACGGCAAGCTGACGGGCATGCGCTTCGAGATCGTCCGCGCGGAGTACGACGCGCAGGGCCGCCGGTCGCTCGTGCCGACTGGCGAGGAAGAAGCCTTCTTCGAGTGCGACGAAGTGCTGGTGGCCGTGGGGCAGGAAAACGCCTTCCCGTGGATCGAGCGCGATTGCGGCATCGACTTCGACAAGTGGGGCTTGCCGAAGCTCGATGCGACCAGCTTCCAATCGTCGGTGCCGAACGTGTTCTTCGGTGGCGACGCGGCCTTCGGTCCCAAGAACATCATCACCGCCGTGGCCCATGGGCACGAGGCGGCGGTGTCGATCGACCAGTTGCTGCACGACGATCCGGTCCACCCGCGTCCGCCGCCGATGACCAACCTGGTGTCGCAGAAGATGGGCATCCACGAGTGGAGCTACGACAACGACACCTCCAACGACCTTCGCTACAAGGTGCCCTGGGCCAAGGCCGAGAAGGCGCTGGCCAGCATCCGCGTCGAGGTGGAACTCGGCTTCGATGCCGCCACCGCCTTCAAGGAAGCCGAGCGCTGCCTGAACTGCGATGTGCAGACCGTGTTCACCGAGACGGCCTGCATCGAATGCGATGCCTGCGTGGACATCTGCCCGATGGACTGCATCAGCTTCACCGAGAACGGCGACGAAGTGGAATTGCGCGCGCGGCTGAAGGCACCGGCGCTCAACCTCGCACAGGACCTGTACGTGTCCGGCGGGCTGAAGACCGGCCGCGTGATGGTCAAGGACGAGGACGTCTGCCTGCACTGCGGCCTGTGCGCCGAGCGCTGCCCCACGGGGGCGTGGGACATGCAGAAGTTCCTGCTAAAGATGACGCCGGCCGGGACGAGGCGGAAGGCGGCGGAGATCGCCGCATGAGCACAGTTCGCCAGATCGAGGCCGTCAACGACTTCGTCATCAAGTTCGCCAACGTCAACGGCTCGGGCTCGGCCTCTGCCAACGAGTTGTTCGCCAAGGCAATCCTGCGCATGGGCGTGCCGGTGAGCCCGCGCAACATCTTCCCGAGCAACATCCAGGGCCTGCCGACCTGGTATGAAGTGCGCGTGACCGAGAGCGGGCACCTGGGCCGGCGCGGCGGCACCGACATGATGGTCGCGATGAACCCGCAGACGTGGGACGCCGACGTGGCCGAACTGGAGCCGGGCGGCTACCTGTTCTACGACAGCACGCGGCCGCTGCCGCCGTCGAAATTTCGCGACGACATCCGCGTCATCGGCATGCCGCTGACCGAGATCTGCAACGCGGTCTACCACGACCCGCGCCAGCGTCAGCTCTTCAAGAACATCGTCTACGTGGGCGCGTTGGCGATCCTCCTGGGCATCGAGCCGGAGGTGGTCGAGAAGCTTTTCGGCGAGCAGTACAAGGGCAAGGAAAAGCTGCTGGCTTCCAACGTGCAGGCCCTGCACCTCGGCTGCGACTTCGCGCGCGAGAACCTGCGCGAGCCCGTGGGTCTCAGAGTGCGGCGCGCCGATCGCGTGGGCGACCGCATCTTCGTCGACGGCAACAGCGCCGCGGCGCTGGGCTGCGTGTATGGCGGCGCCACCGTCGCGGCCTGGTATCCGATCACGCCTTCGTCGTCGGTGGCCGAGGCCTTCCAGAAGTACTGCGCCAAGTTCCGCGTCGATCCGGCCACCGGCCAGAACCGCTTCGCCATCGTGCAGGCGGAAGACGAGATTGCCTCCATCGGCATGGTGGTCGGCGCCGGATGGAATGGCGCGCGCGCCTTCACCGCGACCTCGGGGCCGGGCGTCTCGCTGATGACCGAGTTCATCGGGCTGGCCTACTTCGCGGAGATCCCCGTCACGCTCGTCAACGTGCAGCGCGGCGGTCCCTCCACCGGCATGCCGACGCGCACGCAGCAGGCCGACATCCTGTCCTGCGCCTACGCCTCGCACGGCGACACGAAGCACGTGCTGCTGTTCCCCGAGGATCCGCACGAGTGCTTCGAGCACGCCGCCGCGGCGCTGGACCTCGCCGACCGTCTGCAGACGCCGGTGTTCCTCATGACCGATCTCGACATCGGCATGAACCAGCGCCTGTGCAAGCCCTTCGAGTGGGACGACAGCCGCGCCTACGACCGCGGCAAGGTCATGACGGCCGAGGAACTCGAAGCCGGCCGTGACTTCGGCCGCTACAAGGACGTGGACGGCGACGGCATTCCCTGGCGCACGCTGCCGGGCACGCACCCGAGCAAGGGCAGCTTCTTCACACGGGGCACCACGCGCGACCCCTATGCGCGCTACTCCGAACGCGGACCCGACTACGTCTACAACGTCGAGCGCCTGCTGAAGAAGTTCGCGACGGCCGCCACGCTGGTGCCGCAACCCGTGTTGCGGCCCGCATCCGCGAAGACCACGCTCGGTGTGATCCATTTCGGTTCGACCAGCCCGGCCATGCAGGAGGCGCTCGAAACGCTGCAGGCCGACGGCATCCACCTCGACGCGATGCGGCTGCGCGCCTTTCCCTTCCCGCAGAGCGTGCAGGACTTCATCGCGCAGCACGAGCGCGTGTTCGTGGTCGAGCAGAACCGCGACGCGCAGATGCGCAGCCTGCTGGTCAACGAGCTGGGCATCGACCCTGCCCGGCTGGTGCCGGTGCTGCATTTCGACGGCACGCCCATCACCGCGCGCTTCATCGCCGAGGCCATCAGCCGCACCATCGAGACCCAGGAACTCGCATGACCTACCTCGCCAAGCCCCGTCTGCGCCACCCCACGCTGGCCACCAACAAGGTCGGCTATACGCGGCGCGACTACGAAGGCAAGATCTCCACGCTGTGCGCCGGGTGCGGCCACGACTCGATTTCCGCCGCGATCATCGAGGCCTGCTGGGAGCTCGATATCGAGCCGCACCGCGTCGCCAAGCTGTCGGGCATCGGCTGCAGCTCCAAGACGCCGGACTACTTCCTCGGCGCCTCGCACGGCTTCAACACGGTACATGGCCGCATGCCCAGCGTGCTGACCGGCGCCAACCTGGCCAATCGCGATTTGCTTTACCTCGGCGTGTCGGGCGACGGCGATTCGGCCTCGATCGGCCTGGGCCAGTTCGCCCACGCGATGCGGCGCGGCGTGCGCATGGCCTACATCGTCGAGAACAACGGCGTCTACGGCCTCACCAAGGGCCAGTTCTCGGCCACGGCCGACCAGGGCTCGAAGAGCAAGAAGGGCGTCGTCAACACCGACAGCCCGGTCGACCTCGTCGCCATGGCGCTGCAGCTCGGCGCCAGCTACGTGGGACGCGGTTTCTCGGGCAACAAGGCGCAGCTCGTGCCGCTCATCAAGGGCGCGATCAGCCATGGCGGGGCCGCCTTCATCGACGTGATCAGCCCCTGCATCGCCTTCAACAATCATCCGGGCAGTACGAAGAGTTACGACTACGTGCGGGAACACAACGAGGCGGTCAGCCGCATCGACTTCATCAGCGGACGCGAGGAAATCTCGGTGGACATGGCGCCGGGCGAAGTGCTCGATGTGCGCCAGCACGACGGCACGCTGCTGCGGCTGCGCAGCCTGCATCCGGACTACAACCCCGGCGACCGCTTCGCCGCCATGGCCCACATGCAGCGCCACCAGGAGATGGGCGAGATCGTGACGGGGCTGCTCTACGTCGACCCCCTGGCGACGGACCTGCACACGGCGCTCAACACCAGCGACCGACCGCTCAACAGCCTGGGCCCCGACCAGCTCTGTCCCGGCGCGAAGGCCCTGCAGCGGCTCAACGACGCCTTGCGCTGAAAGCCGGCATGGCGCACCATTGCCGATTCTTCGGGGGAAGGACATGGCCGAACGCACTGTGTTTCAGTCCATTTCGCGCAAACACGTCACCAGCCTAGGCCCACAGGCGAGCGTGCGCGATGCCGCCTGCGTGATGACGCGTGCCAATTGCGGCAGCGTGCTCATCATGGAGCCGCCGGACATCCTGCTGGGCATCCTCACCGAGCGCGACCTGATGACGCGCGTGTTGGCGCGGGGCCTCGACCCCGAGCGCACCACGGCGCGGGAGGTCATGACGCCCAATCCGATCTGCGTGCCCCCGGAAACGCCGGTGTCCGACGCGGTCGTGCTGATGCTCGAACGGGGCTTTCGGCATCTGCCGCTGGTCGCGGGCAAGAAGATCCTGGGCGTGTTCTCGGTGCGCGACGCACTGCCGAGGGAGCTGGGCACCGCGCTCAGCCAGACCGAGTTCAACGAGCAGGTGAACGACGTCCTGGGTTAGGGGACCGCCCCAAAGGGCAATGCGAGATGTCCTTCGGGGCAATGGAGCAATGACGACTTCGCCCGTTAAGCTGGCGCGCTAGTTGCTGCCGTCGAAGGCAGTGCAATGGCAGCCGGTGAGGTGAAAGTTCAATGAAATTGTCTTCGGCAACGTCCTGGCGCCATCGGTGCGGCTGGGTGGCGGTCTGCGCGGCCCTGCTGCTGGCCGGTTGCAACTCCATGGCGCCGATCAATCCGCCGATCGATCGCGTGGACATCGACGGCGGCTACCGCGTGGCCAACATCCTCAAGCGCCGGCACGGCGTCAGCAACGACAGCAAGACGCTCTTCGTCCTGACCTTCTCGGGCGGCGGTACGCGCGCTGCTGCCTTCTCCTACGGCGTGCTGGAGGAACTGAGACGGACCGACGTCATGGTCAATGGCACGCCGCGCAACCTGCTCTCTCAAGTGGACCTGATGACGGGCGTGTCCGGAGGCAGCTTCACCGCGCTGTCGTATGCGCTGTACGGCGACAAGCTCTTCACGGAATACGAGCCGCGCTTTCTCAAGCGCGATGTGCAGGGGGGGCTGACCTCCCGCACGCTGAATCCGACCAACTGGTTCAAGCTGGCCAGCGCGGACTACGGCAGGTCGGAGCTGGCGGCCGACTACTACGACGAGATCCTGTTCAACGGCGCCACATTCGACGACCTGCTGACCAGGCCGACGCCCGCGACGGCCGTGACCGGCACCGACCTCTCGACCGGCGCGCGCTTCCAGTTCTCGCAGGAACACTTCGACCTGCTTTGCTCCGACCTCGGCAAGGTACGGCTGGCCCGGGCCGCCGCCACCTCGTCGGCGGTGCCGGTGGTGCTGTCGCCCGTCACCTACCGGAACTACGGCGGCCACTGCGGCGCCGTGATGCCCGCCTGGGTCAAGGACGTGACCGATCCCGCGGCCCAGGCGCGCCCCTCGGGCCGGGCGTTGCTGCGCTACCGCGACATGCAGGCCTTCGAGGACAGCGCGAACCGGCCGTACCTTCACGTCGTCGACGGTGGCGTCGCGGACAACCTCGGCCTGCGTGGCGTGATCGAGGCGCTCGAAGAGCTCGAAGCGAGTCCGGCCTTCCAGAAAGAGATCGATTTCAGGCACCTCCGGCGCATCGTCGTGGTTGTGGTCAATTCCCGGTCCGCGCCGGCCACCAACTGGGACCGCAGTCCCCGCGCACCGGGGATCATTTCCCAGGCGCTGCAGTCGTCGAGCGTGCCGATCGATCACTTTTCCTACGAATCGGTCGAACTCCTGAAGGACATCGCACAGCGCTGGGCCGACGCGCGCAAGTTCGAGATCGCCGACAAGCGGCTCGCCGGCATGTCCAAGGCACAGGCCGAGGCCGACGTGCCCGACCTTCGCTTCGATGCGATCGACGTGAGCTTCGATTCGATCACCGACCCCCAGGAGCGCCGCTATTTCATGGAGCTGCCGACCAGCTTCGTGCTGTCCAACGAGGAGGTCGACAAGCTTCGCGCACTCGCCGGGCGGCTGCTGCGCGAGGCGCCCGGCTACCGCGACCTGATCCAGTCCGTGGAAGACCCGGCCACCCCGGCGCAGCGCGCGGCGCGGCAGCAGTAGGCGGCGCCACGACGCGGCGGGCCGATGACACTCCAGCAGATCATCCTGCTCACGATGCAGGTGAGCGTGATCATCACGGTCTTCGGCTTCGGCCTGGATGCGAAGGTCGACGACCTGCTCTACGTGGTGCGGCGGCCGGTCCAGCTGCTGCGCGCGCTCGCCGCGATGTTCGTGGTGATGCCGCTGCTGGCCCTGGGGCTCGACAAGGCCTTCGAGTTCCGGCTGGAGGTCGAGATCGCGCTGGTGGCGCTCGCCTTGTCGCCCGTGCCGCCGCTGCTTCCCAGGAAGCAAGACAAGGCGACCGGCGACGGCTCCTCCGGCATCGGGCTGATGGCGACCATGGCGCTGCTGTCGATCGTGATCATCCCGCTGGGTGTGTCACTGACGGGGCCGGTGTTCCATCGCAGCTTCGAGATGCCGCCCGCCACCATCGCCAAGCAGATCTTCATGGTTGCGATCCTGCCCCTGGTGGCCGGCATGGTCGTGGGCGCCCTGTTGCCGAGCAGGGTGCAACAGATCTTCAAGCCGATCCGCCTGATCGCAAACATCCTGATCCTGGCGACAGCGCTGCTCATCGTCTGGGCGAGCAGGCAAGCGGTGATGGCGCAGGTGGGCGACGGGACGCTCTATGCCCTCGTCATCTTCATCCTCGTGGGCCTGGCCGCCGGCCATCTCCTGGGCGGTCCGGCGCCGCGCGACCGCGCGGTCCTGGCCCTGTCGACCGCCTCGCGCCATCCCGGCATCGCGCTTGCGCTGGCCAGCGCCAATTTCCCGGATGTGCACGGCGTGACGGCCACCGTGCTGCTGTACTTGCTGCTGAACCTGGTGTTGTCGATTCCCTATGTGCTGTGGCAGAAGCGGCGCCTGGTTGCCGCGGGCGCAGGCCCTTGAGTTGCTCGCGGATACGAATCGAATCGCGTTTGCACCAAAGTGCCATAGCGGCATCGGGACGAGCGTCGTAGTCTGGCGCCGAACGCGCCGATCCCAGACCACTCCTCCACGGCATCCACCATCCAGGAGATCGCCTTGACACACAAACTGCTCGCCGTGGCCCTGCTGGGGCTGTCACTCGCCGCGCCCGGCATCCAGGCGCAAACCAACCCGGCACCCGCAGCGCAAACGGAGAACCCGGTCAATCCGGCGTCGGTCCAGGCGCTCAAGGACATGGGGACCTTCCTGCAGTCGCTCAAGCGCTTTCATGTCACCACGGAATTGACCGGCGAGATTGTCCTGGCCGACGGCCAGAAGCTGCAGCACACGGCCCATGCCGACATGGATATCCAGCGCCCGAACAAGCTGCGCGCCCGCATGTTCACCGCCCGCAACGAGCGCATCGTCGTCTTCGACGGGCAGCGCGCAACCCTGTATCTCCCTTCGCAGAAGTACTACTCCACCGTCGATTTCAGCGGCAACCTGGGCGATCTGGTCCAGAAGCTGGAGGCCAGGTACCGCGTCGAGATTCCGCTGAGCGACCTCTTCCTGTGGGGCACGCCGGCCGCGCCGCTCGACAAGATCGAATCGGCCATGAACGCCGGCCAGGATTTCATCGGTAACGACCTGTGCGACCACTTCGCCTTCCGCCAGGGAAGCTACGACTGGCAAATCTGGATCGCGACCGGCGGCAAGCCGCTGCCGCGCAAGCTCGTGATCACCAATCGGGCCGACGACGCGCGGCCGCAGTCGGTGTCGCTCATCGAGTGGAACCTGAACCCGACCTTCAAGGACGACGTGTTCCGCTTCACGCCGCCCCAGGGTGCGAAGGCGGCTGAACTTCGTTCGCTCGAAGCAAAGTGAGGGGCGTCAAATGAACCACACATTCAGCAAGCTGTTCCTGTTGCCGGTGGCCGCGCTCTTCGTGGCCGGCATCGCGCTGGCGCCGGATGCGATGGCAAGACCCGGGGGTGGCGGAGGTGGCGGTGGCGGAGCCCATGCCGGGGGCGGCGGCGCAAGAGCCGGCGGCGGCGGTGGAGCGAACCAGCAGGTCAACAACGTCAACCGCGACGTGCGTGCCACCAACGTGCGGAACACCAGCGTCAACAACGTCAACGCGAACGTGAACCGGAACGTGAACGTGAACGTCAACAACACCCGTGGCGGCTGGGACAACGACTACCACCCGGTCGCGACCGCCGCGGGGGGGGCCGGCTGTGTCCCGGTGAACTATGGCGGGCTGATCTACCAGCAGTGCGGCACCGTGTGGTACCAGCCGCAGGGTACCCAGTACGTCGTCGTCAATCAGCCTTATTGAGTTTCGGGATCCTCAGCGGATCGCCGTGAGTTCGAGTTCCTCGTCGATGTAGAAGGCCGCGCCGCTGGCGCCACCGCGCGTGTTGGCCGTGAACCGCACCACGCGGAAAAGCTCCGGCGACCACCATGCGCTGGCGCGGTAGGCACCGGTTGCAAGGCTGCCGCCGCCTGCGACTGCCTTGCGAATCACGTAGCCGCGGTAATCGATGCGCAGCAGGCGCCGCTCCGTGCCGGCGACGAGCCTTGATTCCGCACTCGCAACCTGGGCATCCAACCGGAATTCGACGGAGCCGGCGCCCGCCGCCTTGCCCGTGTACTGCACATGCCATTGGTCGCCTTCGCGCATGCGACCGGGGCGAATCCACCCGCCGGGCGGCATGGCCGAATCGAACTCGCCGGCGATCGGCGATGCGATTTCGAGCACCTCGCCGTTGCGCCGTTCCACCCAGGCGCCGTTGTTGTAGCTGAGCGAGTCCTCGGCGGCCGCATCCGCGCGGTAGACGACCTTGCGCGTGATGCCGGTCAGGCGATCGGTCAGGAGATAGTCGATCTGTGACCAGCGCGCGGCAGAGCTGGATGGACCCTGGTCACCAGGCGATGCGATCGGCGAATCGGCCGGCCCCGGGCTCGGCCGTGTTGCGATGGGCGGCGGAGCCGGGGCTTTGGGCGCGGCTTCGATATTGAAGCCCGGACGCGGCTCTTGCGCGATGGAAGCCGGAACTTTGCGGACGGCCGCCGTCGGCTCAAGTGGCGCAATGCGCGCTTGCCATTCGATGCGACCCGCGCGGCGGCTGAGTGCTTCCACCAGGCGGGAAGGCACGGCGAAGTTCAGGTTCTGCGACTCCTTCAGGCCAGAAGTCGTGATGCCGATCAGGCGGCCATGCGCGTCGAAAAGTCCGCCGCCGCTGGAGCCGGGCGAGATCGGGGCGCTGGTCTGCACCATGTTCAGGCGGCCGTCCTCTGCGCGCCGCAAGCCGGACAGCAAGCCGTCGCTGATCGTCTGTTCGAGGCGGCGCGGCGCGCCAACGGCGTAGACGCGCATCCCGGGGCGAAGGCTGGATTCGGGTGCCAGCAGCACGCTCGGGGCCTGGAGTCTCAAGACCCGCAGGAGGCAAAGATCGTGCTCGGGATCGACCTCTGCCTGCTGCGCGGTCAACTGGGTGTCACCCCGGCGGACGGCAAAGCGGGCCGCATCGCGCAACACGTGGCAGTTGGTGACCAGGGTGTCGACTGCGATGACGACCGCACTGCCTGAGGCGATAGGCTTCCCCTGCGCATCAGCGGCGTAAACGACCCAGATGCTTGGCGTGACGCGCTCGAACAGTTCCGCCGCATCGAGCGGCGTGTCCGACATCTCGATCAACTGCTGCGCGGCGCCCAGGCTGCAGCCCAGCACCAACAGGGCCGCACCGACCCCACGTTTCCAGTTGCCTCGTGACATTCCCTCTCGCACCCTCGTGATCCTGTCTCGGAATGTTACGGCTGCTGCGCGCAGGGTCGCAGTCATGGGCCCAGGAAGTGCATGCGACGTCAGCGAAATACCACAGTCGCGAGCTCTGAAGGCGTCAGCTTCGCTTGGCCACTTGCGCTGCCGTCTCCGCGTTCTCGCGCGCGATCCTGCGAGCCGCTTCGAGGTCGCGCCCCAGGAAAAAGCCCAGCAGGGTCCGGATCGCCGCGATGGCGCCAAGGCGCCCGAGCTCGTCCCAACTCGGCGATACCACGGTCGACACCAGGTCGGAGGCGAGCAGGAATTCCAGGCCCACCATCACCCAGCGCGAGAGCCCTTGCCAGACGGCCAGGGAAACCTCGTTGGGCGGTCTGCGCGCAGCAAATCCCGCGATCAGATTGATGACCGCCATCAGTGCCCCGAGGGCGAGCAGCACCAGCGTTGCGGCTTCGAGCAGTTGCGACAGTACGCGGGCAGACTGGTGCAGCACTTCTTCCATGGGCGAGCGCGGGGCTAGAGGCTGCTGCTCGTACGGACGGAGTCCGGCGTGGCCGGTGCGCCGATTGCCGGTGAAAGCATCGCCGCCTTGGGTGGCTGTGGCTTCGGCTCGCAAGCGGCGAGGGTGGCCAATGCCGCGCAGACGGCTACAAGGGCGAGAGTGCGGTAGTTCATGTCGTCTCCTTCACGGCTCCTTGCCTGCATTCAATGGATAGCCCACCTCTCTCCACGCCTTCATGCCGCCGTCCAGCGCCACGGCGCGCATGAAACCCATGGAGCGCAGCGTCGCGGCGGCGAGGGTCGAGATGTAGCCCAGCTCGCAGCAGGCCAGGATGCGCCGCGTAGGGTCCGGCAGGTCCTGGTTCACGCGCAGCTCGAGCTGGCCGCGCGGCAGCAGCCGGGCGCCGGGGATGTGGCCGGACTCGTAGGCATCGCGTTCGCGCACGTCCAGCACGATGAGATCGTCTTCGGCGGCTTCGACCCGCGACTTGAGTTCGGACAGCGACATGAAAGGCACCGACGACGTCGCCTCCGCGAGCAGGTGCGCGACGGTCTTGCCGCCGCTCATGTTCGTGCGCAGGGCCTCGGTGATGTGCGTGGGCATCGTGAGGTTCAGGCTGCGCATCATCTCGACGAACTCGGCGCGGTCGCGCTTCTGCAGGCGCGGGTTGGTCGCGATCTCATCCGCGATGGTCGAGTGGCCGCGGCCCTTGTAGTCGTGCGCCGGGTACACGTGCAGCGCAGGGTCGAGGTGCAGCAGTCGATTGAACAGGCTGTCGTACAGGGCCTCGGGGTCGCCGCTGGGCAGGTCGGTGCGGCCGGTCCCGCCGATGAGCAGCGTATCGCCGGTGAAGACACGGTTCTCCACCTGCAGGCACATCGAATCGGCCGTGTGGCCCGGCGTGTGAAGCGCCTGCAGCCGCAGCTTGCCGAGCACCACCATTTCGCCGTCGCCGATGCGCATGTCGACGAAAGGTGCGGGGCTTGCGCGGTGCATCACCACAGGTACGTCCAGCTGGCGCGCCAGCTCCTTCGTGGCCGAGAAGTGATCGGCGTGCGTGTGCGTGTCGATGAGGTAGCGGATGCGCACGCCATCGCGCGCGGCGAGCGCGATGTAGTGGTCGATCTGGCTCAGCTCCGGATCGATCAGCGCTGCGACGCAGGTCTGGTCGCAGCCGACGAGATAGGACTGGCAACCACCGGTGGGGATCTGTTCGAAGACCATGGGCGTCCGGCGGTTTGGCGGTCCAGGGAGCGGGGTGGGTCAGCCCGGTTGCTTCACGACGCGCAGGTAGGGCTTCGGTGCCTTCCAGCCCTCGGGGAAGAGCTTCTTCGCATCGTCGTCCGACACCGAGCCGGCAATGATCACGTCCTCGCCGTTCCTCCAGTTGACCGGCGTGGCCACCTTGTGCGCTGCGGTGAGCTGCATCGAGTCGAGTACGCGCAGGATCTCGTCGAAGTTGCGGCCGGTGGTCATGGGGTAGGTGAGCATCAGCTTGATGCGCTTGTCCGGGCCGATGATGAAGACCGAGCGCACCGTCGCATTCGTTGCCGCGGTGCGGCCTTCGGACGTGCCGGGTTCCTCCGCGGGCAGCATGTTGTAGAGCTTGGCCACCGCAAGGTCGGTGTCGCCGATCATCGGGTACTTGGGCAGGTAGCCCTGCGTTTCCTCGATGTCCTTGGCCCAGCGGTCGTGGGCGTCGACCGGGTCGATGCTCAGGCCGATGAGCTTCGCGTTGCGCCGGGTGAACTCGGGTTCGATCTTCGCCATGTAGCCGAGCTCGGTGGTGCACACCGGCGTGAAGTCCTTGGGATGCGAGAACAGGATGGCCCACTTGTCGCCGATCCAGTCATGGAACTTGATTGGCCCTTGCGTGGTGTTGGCCGTGAAATCGGGGGTGACGTCGTTGATGCGCAGTGACATGTTCGCTCCTGTGATGGTCGGGTGCCGAGTCGTCGGAAAGTACACCACGATCCGATGGCGCGTACAAGTCCGGTCCCGGGCTCTGTGCTTTCCCGCATTGAACAGGGGCGGCCCGGCACGTTAGGCTCGTCGGGTGAACTCCACCGCTCCACCCTTCATTCCCCGGATCCGTCTCTACCAGGATTGGCTGCGCGACCAGCGTGGTCTCTGTTTCGACTCGTACGATGCGCTGTGGCGCTGGTCGGTCACCGATCTGCCTGCGTTCTGGCAGAGCATCTGGGACTACTTCGACATGAAGTCGCCCACGCCGGCGAGCACCGTGCTGGTCGACGCGCACATGCCCGGCACGCGCTGGTTTCCCGGGGCGCAGGTCAATTACGCGCGCGAAGTGCTGCGGCATGCGGATGCGGCGCACGCGGCCGGCATGCTGGCCATCGTCAGCGACAACGAACTCGGCGAAGTGCGCGAGATGTCGTGGCCCGAGCTGCGTCGCCAGGTCGCGGCCTTCGCGCTGACCTTGCGCGAACTCGGCGTGATGCGCGGCGATCGCGTCGCGGCCTATCTGCCCAACGTGCCGGAGGCGATGGTTGCCTTCCTCGCCTGTTCCAGCATCGGCGCCGTGTGGAGCGTCTGTGCGCCCGACATGGGCACGGCCGCGGTGCTCGACCGCTTCCGCCAGATCGAGCCCAAGGTACTGATCGCGACCGATGGCGTGCACTACGGCGGCAAGCCGCTCGACCGCAGCGCCGTCGTGCAGGAGCTGCGCTCGGCACTCCCGAGCGTGCAGAACCTCGTGCTCGTGCGCACGCCCTTCGCGGCGAAACAGATCCCCGCCGAAGCCGAATGGACGAGCGCTATCGCGCGCAACGACGAAGCGACCGCCGCCTTCGAGCCCGAGTGGCTGCCCTTCGACCACCCGATCTGGGTCGTCTATTCCAGCGGCACCACCGGCCTGCCCAAGCCGATCGTGCATGGACAGGGCGGCATCCTCATCAACATGTATGCCTGCGGCCTGCACCACGACATGGGGCCGAGCTACAGCGCCAACAACTTCGGCGAGCGTTACCACTGGTACAGCTCGACGGGCTGGGTGATGTGGAATTCGCAGCTCTCGGGGCTGGCGTTCGGATCGACCATCTGCATCTACGACGGCAACCCGGCCGGCAGCAAGGAGAAGCCCGACTGGGGCGTGCTCTGGCGCTTCGTGGCGCGGCACAAGGTGACCTTCTTCGGCGCCGGCGCGGCCTACTTCACCAACTGCATGAAGGCCGGACTGCAAGCGAAGGACTGCGGCGACATGCACCGCGTCCGCGCGCTCGGCAGCACCGGCTCGCCCCTGCCCGAAGAAGTCCAGCGCTGGGGCACGGCGCAGGTGCTGGCGGCCGGATCGCCTGCGGTGTGGTGGTACAACATTTCGGGCGGCACGGACTTTTGCGGCGGTTTCGTCGGCGGCCATCGCGAACTGCCTGAGGTGCCTGGGCAGATGCAGTGCCGTTACCTCGGCGCATCGGTCGAGGCCTGGAACGAGGCCGGCGAGCCGGTGATTGGCGAAGTCGGCGAACTGGTCTGCACCAAGCCCATTCCCTCCATGCCGCTCTATCTCTGGGGTGACGAGGGCAACGCCCGCTATCTGTCGAGCTACTTCGACACCTACCCCGGCGTCTGGCGCCATGGTGACTGGATCAGGATCGGCGAGGACGGCGGATGCATCATCTACGGCCGCAGCGATGCCACCATCAACCGTCAGGGCCTGCGCATGGGCACGAGCGAGATCTACAGCGCCGTCGAGGGCCTGCCCGAGGTGCTCGACTCGATGGTGGTCGACCTCGAATACCTCGGCCGCGAAAGCTACATGCCGCTGTTCGTGGTGCTGCGGCCGGGCGTCGCGCTCGACGACGCCATGCGCACGAAGATCAACAACGCGATCAAGACCTCGCTGTCGCCACGCTTCGTGCCGAACGACGTCTTCCAGGTCGCGGAGATTCCACGCACGCTCTCGGGCAAGAAGCAGGAACTGCCGATCAAGAAGCTCCTGCTCGGCCAGCCGATCGACAAGGTTGTGAACCGCGAGGCGATGGCGAATCCCGGGAGCCTGGACTGGTACGTGGCTTTCGCTGCGCGGCACTGAGCCGATTCGCCTCGGGTGCCATTCGAACTGCTCCAGGGAGAGATTCAGCGCTGGTCCGAAGTCATCCTGCTGGCGGGCATCCCCCAGCAATGAGCTGCGCCGTTCTTCACGCCCAGTACAGCCGCATCGGGTTGTCCACCAGCAGCTTGTGCTGCAGCTCCGACGTCGGCGCGATGCGGGGAATCATGTCGACCAGCGTGCCGTCGTCCGGCATGTGCGTCTTGAGGTTGGGGTGTGGCCAGTCGGTGCCCCACAGCACGCGGTCCGGAAATGTCTCGACCAGCCGCCGCGCAAAGGGAACGACGTCGTCATAGGTCGGCGGACCCGAGACCGACAGACGCTCCGGGCAGCTCACTTTCGACCAGATGTTCGGGTGCTCTCGCAACAGTTGAACGAAGTGCTCGAACTGCGGGCCGTCGACCGGCTGGCCGACATCGGGCCGGCCCATGTGGTCGACTACCACGATGGTCGGCAGACGCGTGAAGAAGTCCCGGAGCTCGGGCAGGTCCTGCGCCTCGAAATAGACGACCACGTGCCAGCCCATGGGCGCGATGCGTTCGGCGATGCCCATCAGCACTTCGCGCGGCGTGAAATCGGCGAGGCGCTTGAGGAAGTTGAAGCGAACACCGCGCACGCCGGCCTCATGGAGCAGGTGAAGTTCGGCATCGCTCACGTCCGGGGCGACCGAGGCAACGCCACGCGCGCGACCCTTGGAATGCGCAAGGGCGTCGAGCTGGGCGCTGTTGTCGTTGCCGTGGCAGGTGGCCTGCACGATGACGTTGCGCTCGAAGCCGAGCAGGTCGCGCAGTGCGAAGAGTTGGTCCTTCGAGGCGTCGCAGGGCGTGTATTTGCGCTCGGGCGCAAAGGGAAACTCCGCGGCCGGTCCGAAGACATGGCAATGCGCGTCGACCGCGCCGGGCGGGGGCGTGAATTGCGGCTTCGACGGATGGGGGTGAAATGAGAGCCAGCCTTTGTCCATGGTGCCAGTCGATCCTCGTTTGCAAGACAGCGCATCTTGCGCGGATTCTCCGGTGCGAGCGAGACCGGAATCGCGCTAGCTGCCAGCGGGTTTCGGCATGGCGGCCGGCTACAGCCACTTTCCGTCGGAAGGCATCTGGATGCGGGTCTCCGGGGTGCCGCCGTCGATCAGCGCGCCGACGAAGATGCTGAGCACCGAGATGAAGATGCTCGCGAACAGCGCCGTCCAGAAACCGGAGACCCTGAAGCCCTTCACGAGTGCCGACACCAGCAGGATCATCAACGCATTGATGACCAGGATGAAGAGCCCGAAGGTCACCAGTGTCAGCGGCAGCGTCAGGATGATGAGCAGCGGCCGGACGATGGCATTCGCGAAGCCGAGCAGCAGGGCCGAGACCACGAGCGAAGAGGCGCTCTCGAAGGTGATTCCCTTGAAGATGTGGCTGGCCACCCAGAGCGAAAAGGCGGTGATTGCCCAGGTGATCAGGAAGGGGGCCAGGGAATTCAGCATGTGGTCGCTCTTGGTCGTTGGTATGACCGGACGATCATATCGGCGGCCGCGGCGGAGCGGTCGAGCACACGTGGCGGCAAACGTGTACGTGAACGTACACGTTGATGTACAATCGCGCCATGGCCGATGTTCCGGAAACCTTCACCGTTCGGGAAGCCGCCGCTCGTCTCGGCGTCACGCCGCGCACCCTCAAGTACTACGAGGAGCTCGGCATCGTGATGCCCGTGCGCAGCGAGAGTCGCTATCGCCTCTACGAGGCCGCCGATCTCGAGAAGCTGGCGCGCGTGCTGCGCATGCGCTCGCTCGGCTTCTCGCTCAACTCGATCACCGAGATGATCCAGAAACCCTTCGAGCCCGCCGCCGGTGGCGGGCTCCCACGGCTTTCCGACGCATCGCTGCAGGAACTGAAGGAGACGCTGGTCAAGCAACTCGACGCGCTCGATACCCGCGTCGCGCAGGTCCGCCGCGAACTGAAGGAAGCCGCCACGCTGCAGGCGCAACTGCGGCGTGACCTCGACTACGTGGAGCGCCGGCTCAAGGGCGAGCCGCTCGAATCGGTGCTGGAAGAGCGCCGTCGCGCGGAACCTGTCCGGCCCACAGCGCGAAAGGTTCTGAAGAAGTGAGCGCGTCGGCTCCTGCGTCAGGCGAGCGCCGCTTCGACATCGCCGCGCTGATGCCGTGGGTCATCGCGATGGTGACCGGCATCGACTATTTCGACAACGCGCTGTTCGCCTTCTTCGCGAGCTACATCGCCGGCGGCGTGAGCGCTTCTGCCGACGAACTCGTCTGGGCATCGAGTGCCTATGCGCTCGGTGCGGTGCTGGGCATCCTGAACCAACACGCCTGGGTCGAGCGCCTGGGCTATCGCCGCTATCTCGCGATCTGCATGTTTGCCTTCGCCATCGGCGGCGTGTGCGCCGCGCTGGCCGACAACTCGGTGCAGCTCATGCTGGCGCGGGGCGTCCAGGGTTACTTCGTCGGGCCCATGCTGGGCGCTTGCCGGATCCTGATCCAGATCGGCATTCCGCTTCAGCGGCGCGCCAAGGCGCTCAAGTCCTTCATGGTGCTGATCGTGTTCAGCGGCGCGCTGGCGCCGATCATCGGTGCCTGGCTCGTCACCCATTTCGAGTGGCGCTCGCTGTTCCTCTGCACGGCGCCGGTCGCGGTGCTCACGGGCGTGATGGCGCTGTGGACGCTGCCGGACATCGGCGACGTCGCGCCGCACGAACGCACCGCGCCGCATCATGCGGCCTATGTCGTGTTCGCGCTCGCACAGGCGGCGCTGCAGGTCGTGCTGACGCGTTCGCATTTCGAGCTGTTCTTCGGTTCGCCGACGCTCATCGGACTCGCCCTGGCGGGCATCGCCGGACTCGCCTGGTTCGTGTACCACCAGTGGCAGCATCCCGCACCGCTCGTCCGGCTCGACGTGCTGCGGCACTCGACCTTCCAGGTCGGGCTCGCGCTCTACGTCGTCTATTACTACCTGTCGACGGGCTTCAGCTACCTGTTGCCGCGGCTGATGGAGGGCGGCCTCGGCTTCTCCGTCGGCGATACCGGTTACTTCACCGGAGCGACATCGCTCGCGTCGGGCCTGCTGCTCTTCGCCTATCTGAAGTTCTCGGCTCGCGTCGCGCACAAGAAATGGCTGATCGTGACGGGCTTCGGCATCGCGGCGCTGGCCGGCTGGCTCTTTGCACGCATGTCGCCCGAGGTGGGAAGGTTGCAACTCATGGGCCCGCTGTTGCTGCGCGGCCTGATGATGCTGTTCGTCGTCCTGCCGGTCGCGAACATCACCTTCCGCGCCTTCGGCGCGGAGGACTTCGCCCACGGCTACCGGCTCAAGAACCTGGTGCGCCAGCTCGCCATCTCCTTTGCAACCGCGACGGTGATCGCGCTGCAGCAGCACCGTGTAGCGCTGCACGAAACCCGGCTCGCCGAATCGGCCAGCGCGTCCAACCCCACCTTCGTGCAATCGCTCGACATGCTGACGCGAGGTTTCGCGGCCGGCGGCCATGCCCTAGGCGAAGCGCACGCGCTGGCACTGGCCACGCTTTCGCGCGTGCTCGAACAGCAGGCGACCTTCGTGGCCTCGCTCGATGGCTTCCAGGTGATGGCGGTGATCGCGCTGGTGTGCGGTGTATTCGCGGCCTGGCAGCGCGAGATCGACTGAGGCGCGAAAAGTACCCCTGCCGACGCTTCTGTGCGTTTCGCTGATGCAGCGAAACGTCGGCGCCGTTGCAGTGGTTTCACGAAAAAAACCCGAACAGTGGCAGGACTGCTTGTTCGTTGAGCATCTCAATGGAAGCCAAGCGGAATGCGGCTCCGGCGAGATGCTCAGCTGGTTATCCACAGAGTCATGCACCGCCCAAGGGGAAAAGAAAGTCTTGACTTTCGTATTTTGGTGCAGTGCACAACGCCCTTTCTTCATTGGGAACAGCACGATTTGCGTGCGTCGGGACGGCGCAGCGCAGCAAGCCATGTTGGTGCGTCGCCTGTAATCTTTTCCACAGCGGGATGCAAGCGGTAACTCACTTGCCCCTCGGCCAAGTCGCGCTTCTCGCTTTTCCTTTTCAATTGAACCGATGGCGTGTTTCCGGGAATGAACGACCGGACCGGCACGCTCCGTCCCGGTCCATCTTCAAACCGCCGCGCGGAGTACAGTGGACCGACCGCCCCCCGAGCAAGAGTCTCCCATGCCGAGCATGCCCCGCGACGCCATCCGGACGCAGGACGATGCGCTGCCGTCGCTGGCCGAACGCGCCGAGGCAGGCCTCATCGACCGGACCGCGAACGGCGAGTTGCAGGCGTTCGAGCAGCTTTACCGCGCCTACCATCCGCGGCTGACGCGTTTCCTGGACCGTGTGACACGGCGGCCCGGCCTCGTCGGTGAACTGCTCAACGACACGATGCTGGTCGTCTGGAACCGTGCCGGAACCTACAACGGCCGCAGCAAGGTGTCGACCTGGATCTTCGCGATCGCCTATCACAAGGCCATCAAGGCGCTGAGCCGACTGGACGAGCCGGTGGAGGATGACGGCAACGACGATCGCGCCGCGCCGCTGGAGACGGGTCCTGAATACCACGCGACGCAGTCGCAATTGCGCGGGGCACTCGCGCAGGCCCTGGGGCATCTCTCGCACGAACAGCGGGCGGTGGTCCACCTGACCTATTTCCACGGCATCGGCTGTCGCGAGATCAGCGAAATCGTCGGCTGCCCGGTCGACACCGTGAAGACGCGAATGTTCCATGCACGGCGCCGGCTGAAGACCCTGCTGGCCGGTGAGCTGGAGGACTGGCTGTGACCGGCCGGGTGGTCTATCTCGACACCGACGTGCACCAGAAGGTGCAGTCGTTGCTGCCCTGGTACGTTGGTGCGAGCCTCGACGCGGAGGAGCGCGCCCGCGTCGAAGCGCATCTTGCGGAATGTCCGCATTGCCAGGCCGAACTGGCCCTGGAGCGGGCGCTTCATGTCGCCTATCCTGTGGATGTCGATGCGCCGGCTGATGTCGACCAGGGCTTCGCGGCCTTGCGCGAGCGCATCGCCGTCACGGCGCCGTCGCGGCAAGGCCGTGGCCTGGTCGCGCGGCTCAGGGATCGCTGGCGCGAATGCCCGCCGTGGACGCGCTGGGCGTTGCTGGCGCAGTGTGTTCTTGTCGCGACCCTGGGCGGCATGCTGATGGTCCTGCCGATCGCTCCCGAACAGCGATTCCGCGCGCTCGGTGAGCCGGGGGGCGCGCCCGGCGCCGCCGCCGGCAACCTCATCGTCCGATTCCGTCCCGAGGCCACGGAGCAGGAAATGCGACGCGTGCTGCGCGACAGCCAGGCCCGGCTGGTCTACGGACCGACCACCACCGACGCCTATCTGCTGGCCGTGCCGGCCGGCCTGGAAGGCGCGGCGGTGAAGCAGTTGCGGCAGGAGCACGCCGTGCTGCTCGTCGAATCGCTCGGCGGCCGGGCGGTGCCATGAAGTGGCTTGTCTTCGCCTGGCTGATCGCCCTTGTCGCGATCCAGCCGATCGCCCGTGCCGCGCCGGGCGATCAACCCGGGGCGTCGCCGGCTGTCGGCCAGCAGGTGCTCTTGCTGTTGCGCCTGCCGCCCGAGCACTATCGACCTGAAAGCGCTTACTCCGGGGGCTACGGTGACGGCCCCGCCCACGGCGCGCGCCGCCGAGTGGCCGCCGAACTCGCGCGCGAACACGGCCTGACGCTGGTCACCGACTGGGCGCTGCCCTTGCTGGGCGTGGACTGCTTCGTGATGATCGTGCCGGACGACCAGCAGCCCGAACGCGTGGCGCAAGACCTCGCGCGTGATCCGCGCGTGGCCTGGGCCCAGCAGATGAACGTCTTCCGGGCGCGTGGCCACGACGACCCGCTGTACCCGCTCCAACCCGCGGCGCAGGCATGGCACCTGGTGGAGCTGCATGAGATCTCGACCGGCCGCAACGTGCGGGTCGCGGTTGTCGACAGTCGCGTCGACGAACAGCATCCGGACCTCGCGGGCCAGGTGGCATTGAAGGAGAACTTCGTCGATGGCCGCGGAGACCTTCCCGAGGACCACGGTACGGCAGTCGCCGGCATCATCGCGGCGCGTGCCGATAACGGGCTCGGCATCGTGGGCGTGGCACCGAACGCACGCCTGCTGGCGCTGCGTGCCTGCTGGCAGGAAAGCAGCCAGAGCACCGTGTGCACGAGCCTGAGCCTTGCGATGGCGCTGCACTTCGCGATCCTGCACGACGCGGACATCATCAACCTGAGCCTCAGCGGCCCGCCCGATCGCTTGCTCGACAAGTTGCTGGACGTGGCGCTCGCGCGCAGGATCAGCGTCGTCGGCGCGGTCGACCGAAGCTTTCCGGACGGTGGCTTTCCGGCTTCTCATGCCGGCGTCGTGGCTGTCGCCGACGACACCGGCGAGCCGGCCTTGTCGGGTGCCCTGGTCGCGCCGGGGCGCGATGTGCCGACCACGCTGCCCGGTGCCCGATGGAACCTCGTTTCGGGCTCGTCCTACGCGGCAGCCCATGTGGCGGGACTGTTCGCCCTGATGCGCGAGCGGTCGCCGCAGCAGCAGGCCGATTCCACCCTTGCCAGCGTGGTTCATTCCCCCGGCGGAGGCATCGACGCATGTGCCACACTGGCACGTGTCGCAGGCTTGGATGCCTGTGTCCGCACCGTGACGCGCTCCACGACGCCCTCCAATACCCGTCAGTGACATGCTGGCCACCGGTCTGCGTGTCGTGCTGGGCCACTCGCTGCTCATGGCCTGCGGTGCCGCACTCGCGCAGACCGGTGGCAGCATCGCCTTCCTCACGGACTATCGCTACCGCGGCGTGTCCCTCAGCGACGAAAAGCCGACCCTCAGCCTGGGTCTCGCGCACGACGATCCGAGCGGCTGGTATGGCGGCGCGTCGTTCACCGGCGTTTCGCTGTACCCATCCAGGCGCGAGCTGCAGGTGCTGGGCTATGCGGGGTATGCCGGCCGGCTGTCGGATCGACTCGGCTGGGAGGCGGGGGCGACCTTCGCTCACTACACCGGCGACTCGCGCTACGACTTCGGCGAAGGGTTCGCGGGACTGAGCGGCGAACGGTGGAACACGCGCCTGCACTACGCGCCCGACTACTTCGGCAGCGGCACGCGGACCGTCTACGGCGAAGTCAATCTCGGCATTCCGCTTTCGCCGATGACACGCGCGACCGCCCACCTCGGCGCACTGGTCAACGTCGGCGGAACCCGCAACCCCACCGACAGCGGTACAAGCCTCGATGGCAGCCTGGGACTGGCCGTCGCCCGCGATGCGTGGGAGGTGCGGCTCGACTGGATCGCCGGCGGCCGCGGCGGCTACTACCCGACCGCCTACGGGCGCGCGGGCGGCAGCACGCTGGTGCTGAGCGCGTCGCTCTCCTTCTGAATTCCCCGGCCTGTTGAACCTTTCGGCGCCGGTGCGGAATACACCGACTCCAGCAGAAAAGGAAATGCAATGAACGCCAATCGCCTGAAGTTGTACCGGCTCGCGTGCGCGAGCGCGCTTGCGTTGACCGCCTGCGGCGGCGGAGGCGGCTACGGAGGCGGCGGCGCCTTCGTTCCAGTCGCCGGCATGAGCGGTGCTGTCGCCACCGGCGCGAGCTATGTCGCAACCAACCTCGTGTCCGACCTTTCCATGACGAACAGCAGCCTGTACGGCAACGCCAATGCGGACACGCGTCTGGTCAAGGCATGGGGCGTCGCCTTCAATCCGCAGGGCTTCGTCTGGGTGGCGAACAACGGGTCGTCGACCTCGACGCTCTATGACGGCAACGGTGTTCCGCAATCGCTGGTGGTGGCGATTCCGCCCGGCGGTTCAGGCAACGCGGCGCCGACCGGTATCGTCTTCAATGGTCATCCTGACTTCACCATCACCGAGAACGGAAAGTCCGGCCCGAGTGCCTTCATCTTCGCGGGCGAAGCGGGCACCTTGTCGGGCTGGTCGCCCGGGGTTGACATGACGAATGCGGTCAAGGTCTTCGACGACGGCGGCGCGGGCACGGTCTTCACGGGACTGGCGCTCGCCGCCCAGGGCGCATCGGACGTGCTGTACGCGGCGGACTTCAGCCATGCGAAGGTGGAGATGTTCGACACGGCCTTCGCAAAGGTCACGACGTCCGGCAGCTTCGTCGATGCCGCGCTGCCGCCCGGCTACGCGCCATTCGGCATCCAGGCGATCGGCGGCCTGATCTACGTGAGCTATGCCAGGCAGGACGCCGCGGCGCGCAACGCAGTTCCCGGTGCCGGCCAGGGTGCCGTCGATGTCTTCGACACGGCCGGGAATCTCGTCAAGCGCCTTGTTGCGCCCGGCGGTGCACTCAACGCGCCGTGGGGCATGGCCATGGCGCCGGCCGACTTCGGTCCCATGAGCAACGCATTGCTGGTGGCCAATGCCGGGGATGGAAAGATCAACGCGTTCGATTCGGCGTCAGGGGCATTGATGGGAACGCTCTCCGGCGCCGATGGAAATCCGATCATGATCGATGGTCTTCTCGGCATCGCATTCGGAAACGGCCTCAACAACCAGCCCAGGAACACGCTTTTCTTTGCCGCGGGTCCCGGCGGCGGAGCACATGGCGTCTATGGGCGAATCGACAATCGCTGAAGCTTCACTCATGAAGGAGCAACTCACCATGAAACGCGCAATGGCTGTGTTCATCTCGGGCCTCTCTCTGGTTTTCAGCCTGTCCGCGCTGGCGGCTGGTGGCGGGGGCGGTGGGGGAGGAGGAGGCGGCGGCGGCGGTGGCGGTGGCGGTGGCGGCCCCGGCGCAACCGAAGTCAATCCGGATCCCGACTTCAGGGGCGGAATGGCGGCCGTCGACAAGGAAGACTGGAAGCAGGTGGTGGCGCACATGACGGTCTACGTCGCGCGCAGCCCGGGTGACGCCGACGCCTGGAACGAGTTGGGCCACGCGCATCGCAAACTGGGCGACATGGACACCGCACTGAGCGCCTATGACAAGGCGCTGAAGATCAATCCGAAGCACAAGGGCGCACATGAGTACCTCGGCGAGGCCTACCTGCAGATGGGGGATCTCCGCCGTGCCGAGCAGGAGTTGAAGGTGCTCGATTCGCTCTGCTTCTTCCCGTGCGAGGAATACACCGACTTGAAATCGGAGATCGCCAAATACCGCAGCCGGCAAGCGAAGACGGGATCCTGACGCCTTGAATCCACGCGCCGGCGCCCTGGTACTGATGCTTTCAGTGGCGCCGGGCGTCTCGCCGGCGATTGCGCAGCAGGCCAAGGTGGAGGCGCGTGGCGAGGGCGAGTCCATCCATGTGACGGCGTCTGCCGAGATCGAGGCAGACCCGCGCACCGTGTGGAATGTCATCACCGACTACGACCATCTGGCGGAATTCATTCCCTACGTCCGCAGTTCCCGCGTCGTGCTGCGCGACGGTGACCGCGTCGTCGTCGAGCAGTCGGGGGAATTCACCTTCCTGTTCTTCAGGCAGCGGGTGCAAACGAAACTGAACGTGGTCGAGTCCCCGCCGCAGCGGGTCACGGCGCGCGCCATCGGTGGCAGCGGCAATCTCAGGGAGATGGAGGGCAGCTACTCTATCGAGACCCTGGCCGCAGGCACGGTGCGCCTGTCCTATTCGGGGCGGCTGGTGCCCGACTTCGCGGTTCCTCCGCTCATCGGCAGGATGGTGGTGCGCAATGTGTTCGCAAATCAGTTCAATGCGATGGTGGGCGAGATCTTGCGCCGCGATGCGGAGAAGGCGCGCTGAGCTGTCTCTCAACTACCGTTTCTGACGCTGGGCGCCGTGCTGATCTGTGTGGCCTGCTTCTTCTGGGTCCAGGGCCTCGTGCGTGATGCCGGGGACCGCGCGCTGCTGTTCGACATGGACAACGCCATCCAGCGCCTCAACCAGAGTTCAGGAAGCCGGAACCCGGTAGTGATAGCGGTAGAAGTCTTCGAACCCGAGGTCGGCATACAAGCGTCGCGCAGCTTCGTTCTCCTCGCGCACTTGGAGGTAGGCGGACTTCGCGCCTGATTCGTGGCCCCAGTGCATCAGCGCGCATGTCAGCATGCGGCCGTGACCGCGCCTGCGCCGGGTCGGATTCACGACGATGTCGTACAGACCCAGCGCACCGCGTTCGACCACGGCCAGCCCGAAGCCGATTGCCTCGCCCTGTTCATGCAGCGTTGCGAATGCGCTTGGCAATGCGATGGACCGCACGATGGCATGGTGCAGTTCATCTTGCGGCGGTGTCACGCCATTGGCCGCGGCGATGCCTTCCAGCCAGGCCGGCAACGGCGTGGTTGAAATGCTGATCGAAGGGTGCATCGCCGCGGCGGACAGCGACGCTCGTGCAACCTGCGTCGGATCGAAGAAGGCGTAGCCCTCGTCCTCCAGCGCCTTGTCGGCTTCGGGAGGCGCCAGTGGAGAAAGACGGAACACCGCCGGCAGGCCATGCCGCTCGTAGAAGGCTTCGGCTGCCGCGCGCACGCCCTCGAAAGAGGCATGGGGCTCTGCGGCATTGACCGAATTCGCGCGCTTGGTATAGCCGCCGGCCATGCGAAACAGCCAGCCATTGAAGAGCACAGTCTGTCGCGCAGGCCATGCGTTGAAGCTGCGTTCTTCGAGGGCACGGACTGCCGTCAGGTCAAGCAGGGTCATGCGTACTACGGGGCCATGCTGCCGCGTACCTGAGTCCTGAGGCCGCGGTTGTTCTCGAAGGACACGTTCAACGACGACCCGTCGAAGCGCAGGTCGAAGACCGCCACATCGCCCTCGCTCAGCGATCGCGAAATGATCCTCAAGCTTTGCGGATCGACCCAGCTTCCCTTGACCGCGATCGGCGTGCCGGCGACTTGCTCGGCGATGCGGTAGTAGCCGTCGAGCCCGATCGGGCCGGTGACCGGCCCACGTGGCGCACCGCCTCGCCCGCCGTCGTAGACGATCTCGTAGCTCGGGTTGGCGGACGCCAGGTCGAGCCTCAGGCGCGACACGCCGAGCGAGTTCCGGTCGAACTGCCAGGTCTTTCCGGAGATCGTCGCTGCAAGCGCCGGCGCAGGCGTCACCGCGCTCGGCTTCTCCACGGACGCATCCCGGATGCGATCGGCCAGGAGCCGCTCCGCGGCGCTGTTCGCGGGCAAGGGCTGCGTCGAGCGGGCCGAAGCCGCGATCAAGTCGATCAAGGTGGCGGGCGGATAGTGACGTCGGCCGGTGACCACCGCCACGACGTCGATCTCGGGCAACACGATGATGAGCTGCCGGTTGAAGCCCACTGCCATGTAGGCGTGCTTCTCCGGAATGGTCCACCAGCCTTTGGCATAGCGGAAGGCCGGCGCGCTGCCGAAACCCATGTCGACGGATGCCTGAAACACCTGCCCGACCCAGGCGGCCGGTAGCAACTGGCGCCCATTCCACTGACCCTTGCGCAGGTAGAGATAGCCGATCTTCGCCATGTCGCGGGGCTGCAGGTAGAGCCCCCAGCCACCGATCTCGATGCCCTGGGGGTCCTTGAGCCAGCGGACGTCGCGGATGCCCAGCGGCTCGAACAGCCGGCCCTGTGCATAGGCGAGGGTGCTGCCGCCGGTCTTCATGGCGAGAATGGTCGACATGAGGTGCGAATTGCCGCTGTTGTAGTTGAAGCCGGCACCCGGCGCCTGCGCCATGGGGCGGTCGAGGACGAAGCCTTGCCAGTCACGGCTGCGGCTCATCTGGATCATGGTTTCGGGCACCGAGGCGTCGAGCTTCTCCTTCCAGTCGAGGCCGGAAGTCATGTCGAGCAGATGGCCGATGGTCATCGCCTTCTTCGATGCATCGAGGTTCTCGATGCTGCGCTCGGGAAAGAACTTCAGCACCGGCTCGTCCGGCGAGGCGATCAGGCCATCCTGGATGGCCATGCCGGTGAGCGTGCCGATGACGCCCTTGGTGGTCGAATTCACCGCATGCTTGAGCCCGGCGCGAAACGGTGCGTAGTAGGCCTCTGCGACAAGCCTTCCATGACGCGTGACGAGCAGGCTGTCCACGGCGTTCGCCGCGCCGAAGTCGACGAGCGTTGCAAGGGCTGACGAATCCATGCCCTGCGATTCCGGCGAGCTCTCCGCCCAGCCAGCGGTCGGCCAGACCTCGGGTTCGACGGCCCGGGCATTGCCGAGCAGCAGGATCGCAAACTGGAAGGCGCACGCCAGGCGCAGCATCGAAGTTGTCCTGGATCGCACGCGCATGATCGGCTCCGGGTTGTTTGCGCAGGATCATAGGGGCCAGCCCCCGCTGCATGCCAGCTGAGTGGCGGGATCGCGCTCAAAGGTCGTCGAAGCCCGTGCTGCCCGAATGGTCCCGCGATTGCCACTCGGCGAGCCAGCGTTCGACGCGCGTGGCCACACGGTCGAGGGCGACCTTCCTGTCCCGGTCGAGGTTGGAAAGAAGCATGCGGCAACGGAGCACGCCGCCCTCGCGCAGCTCCGCCACGCCGCCGTGGGTCTGGTCTTCGCCCCGCGTGAGCTGGAGATCGAAGGTCCACCCTGCCGGCAGGTCGGGCGAGATTTCGAGATTGGCATGGGTGTCGGTCATCAAGCCCCCTCCAAGGGCCAAAGAGGACTTGGCAGCATACGCGTTGTCGCTGACGGGAATCCTTCAATTCACATGAGGATGGCGTGCTCTTTCGTAAAGCGTGCGCGCAAGCTCGCGATGCCGGGCGAGCAGGGGCTCGAGCGCCACGTCCGTGAAGCGGCCGTCGCGAATCCGCACGCGCCCGTTGATGACGTTCAGGGCCGCCGCACCCGGCTGGCAGAACACCAGTGCGGCCACCGGATCGTGCCCCGCGCCCGCATGCCCCACGCCGCGCAGGTCGAAGGCCACGAGGTCGGCCGACATGCCCGGCGCGAGGGCGCCGATGTCGTCGCGGCCGAGCACCCGGGCGCCGCCGAGGGTCGCGATTTCCAGCGCCTCGCGGGCTGTCATCGCCGCCGGCCCGAAGCCCACGCGCTGCAGCAGCATGGCCTGGCGCGCCTCGCCGAGCATGTGGCCGCCATCGTTCGATGCGCTGCCGTCCACGCCGAGCCCGACCGGCACGCCCGCGCGGCGCATCGCCCCGATGGGCGCGATGCCCGAGGCGAGTCGCATGTTCGAGCAAGGGCAGTGCGCCACCCCGGTTCCCGTACGGCCGAAGAGCGCGATGCCGGCCTCGTCGAGCTTGACGCAGTGCGCGTGCCACACGTCACGGCCGACCCAGCCCAGGTCCTCGGCATATTCGGCGGGTGTCATGCCGAACTTCTCGCGCGAGTAGGCAATGTCGTTGTCGTTCTCGGCCAGGTGGGTGTGCAGCGACACGCCGCGTTCGCGCGCCAGTTCGGCCGACAGGCGCATCAGGTCGCGGGAGACCGAGAAGGGCGAGCACGGCGCCAGCACGATGCGGCGCATGGCATGGCGCGAGGCATCGTGCCAGCGGCCGATGAGCCGCTCGCTGTCGCGCAGGATGGCGTCTTCGCTCTCGACCACCTCGTCGGGCGGCAGGCCGCCGAGGCTGCGGCCCACGCTCATGCTGCCGCGCGAGGCGTGGAAGCGCATGCCCATCGCGTCCGCCGCCTCGATCGAGTCGTCGAGCCGTGCGCCGTTCGGAAAGAGATAGAGATGGTCGCTGGTGGTCGTGCAGCCCGAGAGCATCAGTTCGGCCATCGCGGTCTGTGTCGAGACGCGGATCATCTCGGGCGTGATGCGCGCCCACAAGAGGTAGAGGTGGGTGAGCCAGCCGAAGAGCTCGGCGTCCTGCGCCTCGGGCACGGCGCGGGTGAGGCTCTGGTACATGTGATGGTGCGTGTTGACCAGGCCCGGCATCACCACGTGACCGCGCATGTCGATCGACTCGGCCTGGCCATTGCGGAGCGCTTCGGCGTAGGTCGCGGGCATCTCGGCGGTGGGCCCGACCCAGGCCACGGCCGGACCCTCGGTGACGACGGCGCCGTCCGGTATCTCGCGCCGTGCCGCGTCCATGGTCACGAGCACGTCGGCATGCTGGAGGATCAGCGGGCGGTATGGGGTGGTGGACGCGGTCATGGGCGGAATTCTGCATCCGGGCCGCGAAAAATTGCGTCGACACCCTGTTCGCCGGCGATGTTCGTGCCGATAGAACGGAGTGACCACAACCACGCGGGCCGATGCCACCTACCGAATCCTGATGCGCGAAGGCTGCAGGATCGTCTACGGGCAAATGCCGCTGCCGGAGTTCCTGGACCTCATGCGACAGGCGCGTGACAGCGAGGTGCTGCACGCCGGCGTGGCGCGGATGCTGGACGCGACTGCCGTGATCGGGTCGCCCGAGGCCCTGGCGCGCATCCGCCGGCAGGAAACGCCGGCGGCCGTCCAGCGCGTGCGCGCGCAACTCGGCCGCGCGGCGCTGCGGCTGGATCCGTTTGCGCTGCGTTGGCTCGCGGCCGGCGAACATGGGCCGGCCAGCCTTGCGCTGTTCGTCCTGCTGACCGGCATCCGGCCTCGTTACTACCATGGGACGAGCCGGGATCTCCCGCGTGACGCGAATGCCTTCCGGCGCTGCCGCCTGCTGATCGAACAGGTGCCTTCGCTGCGGCACGCATTGCCGGTGCTGGCCCAGCGCATCGCCGACCCGGGCGTTGCGGAGTGGGCGGCCGTTGCCGAGGCCTGGGACGATCTTTGCGCGCAGATGGACCATGAGGCGCCCAACTGGCGCAGCGGGCCGGTCAAGGCGCAAGGCGTGACGGCGATGCTCGCCTGCTTTCGCGAGCTGGAGTTCGCCTGAACTTCAACCCCGGAGGCTGCGTGCGCTGCCGCCGCGCGATCGCCGCGCCAGGAACCGGCGCAGCCAGGAGTTCGCACGCGGCCCTTGCCCGGGGAGCGCGGCCGCTTCGCGTTCGTGGAAGCCGCTCCATTCGGCCCGGATCGCCTCGTTGAGCGCCGCCAGGTTGGCCGCGTTGTATTGCCAGAACGCGGCCACCACGAAATGGCCCGCGCGCTCGCCCTTGGGCTTGGGCGTGATCACGATGTGCTCCGCGCCGATGCTCTGCAGCAGCGCCGATCGCGACCCGGCGAGACGGATGCCGTCCCCATAGCCCTCGATGTCGCGGTTCAGGATGAAGCTCACGACCGACACGGTGGAAAAGTGCGTGGCGATGTAGGCCACCAGTTCCAGCAGGATCACCCGGCCGAGTCGCAGTTTCTGCAAGGCGCGGCTGCCCTCGGCGCTCGAAGGCGTGTAGTACTGGATGCGCACCTCGGTGCCGCCGCGGCTGATGGGCATCGGGTCCACCGTGCCGACATGGATGTCGCCGTAGTACGCGAAGATGGGTGCGCCCAGCACGCAAGGGCCGAAGTCGGCCCCCGTGAAGCGCAATGCTTCGATGCTCATGTGTTCGCCGGCCTCCTCGTTCTTGTGGTCGTTGCGCAAGGGCTCCGCATCCGCAGGATGCCTGTGCTGCGCTGCAGGGGATTTTCCTGTGGAATGTTCGATTTGAATTGGCCGAACAGCGGGGTGTTTCCCCGCAGTGGCTGCGCGGCTACTTGTCGGTGGCCGGCGCGTGCGAGGGGATGTCGCTACAGTGCCCGGCTGCTCGCGCGAAGCGCCTGCATCCGATTTTTCCAAGAACAAAGACATGGCCATGCCTTCTCCAGCCCGAGCGTCCGGCTCACTCGCGGCTCCCGCACTTTCTCCCGATTTCGCCGCAGCGTCGGCTCCGTCGCGCGCTCGCCTGGTGCTGCTGGGCCTCAGCCTGATCCTGATCGCGTTCAACCTGCGCCCGGTATTCGGCAGTCTCTCCGTCCTGCTGCCCGAGGTGATGAAGGACACAGGGCTGACGCCGTGGGGCGCGAGCCTGCTCACGACGCTGCCGCTGCTGTGTCTGGGCGTGTTCGCCGCACCCGCACCGGCGCTCGCCCGGCGCTTCGGCCCGGAACGCACCTTGCTCGGCGCATTGCTCCTGATCAGCATCGGAACGCTGATGCGCGGATCCGGCAGCCTGCCGATGCTTTTCTTCGCCTCCGCCATGGCCGGCGCGGGGATCGCGGTCGCCAACGTGCTGCTGCCGGGCCTGGTCAAGCGCGATTTCAGCAGCCATGCCGCGATGATGACGGGTTTCTACACACTGGCCGTGTGCGCGGGCGCGTCGAGTTCCGCCGCGTTCACCGTGCCGTTGGAGCATGCCTTCGGCGGTTCGTGGACGGCGGCACTGGCCATCTGGGCGCTGCCGGCCGTTCTGGTCCTGCTGCTATGGGCGCCGCAAGCGATGGCGGCGCGCCCGCGTCAAGCCCACGCCGGTGCGCACACCGGCAGCCTGTGGCGCGATCGGCTGGCCTGGCAGGTGACCTTCTTCATGGGGCTGCAATCCGCGCTGGCGTACATCGTGATGGGATGGCTGGCGCCGATGCTGCGCGAACGCGGCCTGGACAGCGCGACGGCCGGCTATGTACTGGGCGTTTCGATCCTCGTGCAACTCGCGACCTGTCTCGTGACCCCTTCGATCGCCGCGCGCTGCCGCAATCAGCGCGGGCTGGCACTGGGCCTCACGCTCATCATCCTGCTGTCGATGCTCGCGTTTCTCTTCGCACCGCTGGAGGGCAAGTGGTTCTGGGCGGTGATGCTGGGCTGCGGACAGGGCGGCTCGTTCGCGCTGGCACTGAGCCTGATCGTGATGCGCTCGCCCGACGCCAACGTGACCGCGCGGCTGTCGGCCATGGCGCAAGGATGGGGCTATGTGCTCGCCTCCACCGGTCCGCTCATCGCGGGATTGCTGCGCGGCTGGACAGGAGGGTTCGAGTCCTCCGCCGCGTTGATGGTCCTCCTTGCAGCGGGCATGGCGTGGAGCGGCTGGGGCGCCGGCCGCCGCCTGCACGTGCGGCCGGGCGGTTAGCCCGCGTTGCCCTTGCGCGAGGCTTCGTAGGCGGCACGCGTCTCTGCATTGGGCGGATAGGTGCCCGCGAGCTTCGCGCCGCCTTCGATCCGCGCGAGGATGAAGGCCTCCATCTTTTCCTGCTCCGTCGCGTCGCGCGCGACTTCCTCGGCAAGATGCTGCGGAATGACGACCACGCCTTCGTCATCCCCGACCACCACGTCGCCCGGGTACACCGCCACGCCGCCGCAGCCGATCGGCACGTTGAGGTCGATCGCGTGATGGTGGATCAAGTTCAGCGGCGCGCTGCCGCCAGCGCAGAACACGGGGAAATCCATCTGCGAGATCGGGCCGCTGTCGCGCACCGGTCCGTCGGACACCAGGCCCGCCGCGCCGCGCACCTTGAGGCGCGTCGTGAGGATCTGCCCGCCCGAGGCCACTCGGGTCTCGCCCCGGCAATCGATGACCAGCACGTGGCCGGGCGGCACGCTCTCGATGCCCTTGCGCTGCGGATGGTTCGGATCGTCGAAGGCGCTGATCTGGTCGAGGTCCTCGCGCGCCGGGATGTTGCGCATCGTGTAGGCCGGACCGACGAGGTTGCCGCCCGAGGGCCTGGTCAGGCGGCCGACGCCTTGCAGGTACACGTTGCGGAACCCGCGCTTGAAGAGCTGGGTGCAGAGCGTGGCGACGCTCACGTGACGCAGCAACTCGCGCGCTGCGTCGGAGAAGGGAGTGGGTGTGGTTGCTTCGGTCATGATGTTTGAAGTCTGTATGCAATGGAAGAGTGCGGTTCATCAGGAACACCGCGGAACCGGCTCTGCCGGGCCGCCGGTGTTGCCCCCTGCAAGGGGGTGGAGAGCGACACGCAGTGCGCGAGCCTGGGGGTTAGTTTGGTGTTGCTCCCGATTTGCGGACCAGCTCGCCCCACCGCGGGATTTCCTTCTGCATCAGCGTCGCAAGTTGTGCGGGCGAGCCGGCGACGACTTCCATGCCCAACTGGTTCGTCAGCTTGTCCTTGACGTCGGGCATCTGGAGGATCCTGGTGATCTCGGTCGAGAGCCGCTCCTTGATCGGCGGCGGCAGGTTCTTCGGGGCATACACCGCTTGCCACGAGGCCATCTCGAAGCCCGGCACACCGGCTTCGGCCATGGTGGGCAATTGCGGCGCGAGGGCCATGCGCTTGGCGGTCGTGACTGCGAGCAGCTTCAGCTTGCCGCCTTGCACCAATGGCAGCGCCGCCGTGATCTGGTCGAACATGAAGGTGACCTGGCCGGACGACACGTCGAGCATCGCCGGCGGCGTGCCCTTGTAGGGAATGTGCGTGAGCTTCACGCCGATCATGTCGCCCAGCATCTCGCCCGCGAGGTGGGTCGAAGTGCCGGCGCCCGAGGAGGCGAAGGTGCGCTTCGACGGATCCTTCTTCAGCAATGCGATCAACTCGGCCACCGAGTTCACACCGAGGTTCGGATCGACGATCAGCACGTTCGGCAGGAAGGCGACGAGCGAGATCGGCTCGAAGTCCTTCACCGGGTCGTAGGGCAGGTTCTTGTAGAGGCTGGCGTTGATTGCGTGCGTGCTGATGGTGCCGCCGAAGAGCGTGTAGCCGTCGGGCTTGGCCTTCGCGACGTAGCTCGCACCGACCGCGCCGGCGGCGCCGGGCTTGTTGTCGACCACCACCGGCTGGCCGAGCGCCTCGCCGAGCTTCTGCGCGATGACGCGGCCGATGACGTCGGTCGAGCCGCCGGGCGTGAACGGGACGACGTAGGTGATCGGCCGGCTCGGCCATACATCGGCCTGCGCCAATGCGATGGAGGGGAGTGCGATGGCGATGCCGGCGCCGCCGAGGGCCTTGAGTACCGCGCGTCGGCTGGTGGTGTTCTGGATCATGGGCTTGTCTCCTGTCTCTCTCTCGTTGTGAATGCGGCGATCAGTCGACGCCGATGTTCTTGTCGCGGATGACGCGGCCGTAGCGCGCGCGGTCGGTATCGATCAACGCCTTGAGTTCCGCCGGGCCGGTTCCACGAGGGACGGCGCCTTGCTCGACGAGCGTCTGGCGCGTCTCGGCCACCGCCAGCACGGTCTTCACGTCGGCTGCCAGCTTGTCGACGATCGCCTGCGGCGTTCCTGCCGGTGCGAGCAAACCGATCCACGAGCCCGATTCGGCATTGGGGACACCGGCTTCGGCGAGCGTCGGCAGATCGGGCAGCGTGGGCGAGCGGGCGCTGCCCGTCACCGCCAGGCCGCGCAGCTTGCCGGCCTTGATGTAGCTCGCGGATTCGAGGATGGAGGCGAACAGCACATCGACGTGCCCGCCCATGAGATCGGTCATCGCCGGCGTGCCGCCCTTGTAGGGCACGTGGGTCATTCGCACACCCGCCGCCGCGGCAAAGATCTCGCCCGTCAGGTGCGGCGAGCCGCCGCTGCCGGAACTCGCGAACATCAGCTTGTCGGGCGAGGCCTTCGCGAGCGCGACGAACTCCGTGACGTTCTTCGCAGGCAAGGTCGGGCTGACCATCATCACGAAAGGCAGCTCCGCCACGAGCGACACCGGCGCGAACGCGCGGTCGGGGTCATAGGGCATCTTCTTGTAGAGCGAGGGATTGATGGACTGCGTGCCGACGTTCCCGATCAGCAGCGTGTAGCCGTCGGGCTTGGCCTTGGCGACCATCTCCGCACCGACCAGTCCGGCCGCGCCGCCGCGGTTGTCGACGACCACGCCCTGGCCCCATTTCTGCGCGAGCTTCTGCGCCAGCAGCCGCGCGCCGAGATCGGTGCCGCCGCCCGCGGGGAAGGGCACGACGATGGTGACGGTGCGGTTCGGATAACCATCCGTCGCAGGCGCGGCGGGCGGCGTTTGCGCGTGGACCGCCGCGGCGCAGGCCAACAGAAGGGGAAGGGCGCCGCCAAGGCGCCGCAGGGAATGGCTCATGTCTGTCTCGCTCCAGGTTGGAAGGGATGGCGTCCGGCGCGCCGTCAGTGGATCTCGGGCTCGCCCTCTGTCGGGGCGTTGCCTGTGTCCTCGCGATAGTCCGGCGCCAGGAAATCGAAGTCGCAGCCGGTGTCGGCCTGCTGTACGTGCTTGAGGTACATCACGCCGTAGCCCCGGCTGAACTTGGGGATCGGCTTGCGCCATTCGGCGCGGCGGCGTGCGATCTCTTCGTCGCTCACCTGCATGTCGATGCGGCGCGCGTCGATGTCGAGCGTGACGAGATCGCCGTCGCGCACCAGCGCGAGCGGGCCGCCCACGTGTGATTCGGGTGTGACGTGCAGCACGCAGGCGCCGTAGCTGGTGCCGCTCATGCGCGCGTCGCTGATGCGGACCATGTCGCGCACGCCTTCCTTCAACAGCTTCTGCGGAATCGGAAGCTGGCCCCATTCGGGCATGCCGGGGGCGCCCTGGGGGCCCGCACTCTGCAACACGATCACGCTGTCCTTCGTCACCGGCAATGCGGGGTCGTCGATGCGCGCGGCGAGGTCGTCGTAGTTCCTGAAGACGACGGCCGGCCCGGTGTGGCGGCGCAGGTGCGCTTCCATCGCGGCGGGCTTGATCACCGCGCCATCCGGCGCGAGATTGCCGTGCAGCACGGCCAGCCCGCCGCTTTCGAGCAGGGCTTCGGTGCGCGGGCGGATCACGTCGGCGTTATAGGTGCGCGCGTCCTCGATGTTCTCCGCCAGCGTCCGGCCGTTGCAGGTGCGCTGGCTGCCGTCGATCAGGTCGCCCATCTCGCGCAGGAAGGCGCGCAGGCCGCCGGCGTAGAAGAAGTCTTCCATCAGGTACTTGCCGCCGGGGCGCAGATTCGCGATCACCGGCGTGCTGCGTGCGAGCGCATCGAAGCGCGCGAGGTCGAGCGCGACACCCGCGCGGCGCGCCATCGCGATCAGGTGGACGATGGCGTTGGTCGACCCACCGAGGCCCAGCACGGCGGTGACGGCGTTGTCGAAGGACGCCGCCGTCAGGAAGTCGAGCGGCTTCAGGTCTTCCCACACCATGTCGACGATGCGGCGGCCGGTGTGCGTGGCCATCATCGCGTGGCGCGAATCGGCGGCGGGGATGGACGAGGCGCCCGGCAAGGTCAGGCCGAGCACCTCGGCGGCGCTCGTCATGGTGCTGGCCGTGCCCATGGTCATGCAGGTCCCGGGCGAGCGGGCGATGCCGTCCTCGACGTCCTGCCAGTCCTGCTCGGTGATGTTGCCCGCGCGCAGCTCGGCCCAGTACTTCCAGGTGTCGGAGCCCGAGCCGAGGTACTGGCCCTTGTAGTCGCCGCGCAGCATCGGCCCGGCCGGCATGAAGATGGTCGGCAGGTTCATCGCCAGGGCGCCCATCACCAGGCCTGGCGTGGTCTTGTCGCAGCCGCCCATCAGCACGCAGCCGTCGGCAGGGTAGGAACGCAGCAGTTCTTCTGCCTCCATCGCGAGCAGGTTGCGATAGAGCATGGTCGTCGGCTTCTGGAAGGCCTCGCCGAGGCTCATGGCGGGGATCTCCACCGGAAAGCCGCCCGCCTGCCACACGCCCCGTTTCACCTCTTCCGCGCGCTGGCGGAAGTGCGTGTGGCAGGAGTTCATGTCGCTCCAGGTGTTGAGGATGGCGATCACCGGTTTGCCGAGGTAGTCGTCGCGCGAGAAGCCCATCTGCGCGGTGCGCGAGCGGTGGCCGAAGCTGCGCAGGTCCTTCACGCCGTACCAGCGGTGCGAGCGGAGATCTTCGGGCCGCCTTCGTTGGGCGGGCGAGGGCGACGGGGAAAGCGGATCGGTCATGGGCTTGTCTCTTCGCGCTTTCGGCCGGATGCCGGATCAAAATGGTAGCGCTGTCATTTCATCATAAGACCGAATTCGGCATGCGGTCAACAGGGTATTTGCACCGAGGCGGGTCGCGTCAGGCGCTCGCGCGTTCGACCAGCGAGAAGCCGATGTCGATGACCTTCGCGTTGACCGGCCGCCCCTCGGCCCGGTCCATGATGAAGCGCGCGGCCTGCCTGCCGATGGCGGTGCCGTCGATGCGCACCGTCGAAATCGCCGGATGCGCATGGCGCGCAAACCCGAGGTCGCCGAAGCCCATGGCTGCGACGTCCTGCGGCACGCGCAGGCCGCGCGCCTGCGCTTCGGTGATCACGCCGTGGGCGAGGGCGTCCGAGCTGCACACCGCCACGTCGAGGTCCGGGACCTGGGCGAGCAGGTCCGAAAACGCAGCCCGTCCGCTGCCCAGCGTGGTCGGTGCCGCGACGATGCAAACCTGCGGCGCGCGGCCGCCCAGCGCCTTCCAGGCTTGCTTGAACCCTGCACATCGCAGGTTGGCCCGTTGATCGTCGCCCGTGATCACCGCAGGGCAGCGATAGCCCTTGTCGTGAAGGAATTTCGCTATGTCAGCGCCTACTTTCTCGTGGGAAAAGCCCACGAGCATGTCGACGGGCGTCGGGGTCAGGTCCCAGGTCTCGACGACCGGAATGCCCGAGGCGAGCAGCCGCCTTCGGCCTTCCGCCGACCGCATGATCCCGGTGAGCACGATGCCATCGGGGCGGCGCCCGACGATGGCGTCGATCAGCGCATCCTCCCGCGAGTTGTGATAGCCGGCCTGACCCAGCATGAGTTGGTAGCCGCCTTCTGCCAGCGCTTCGGTCAGCGCCTGGATGGTCTCCAGGAACACCGTTCCGGCGATGGTCGGCACCAATGCTGCCACCAGCCGGCTGCGGTTCGATGCCAGTCCGCCGGCCAGCAGGTTGGGAACGTACCCTGTCCGCTCGACCGCCAGCCGTACCTTTTCCCGCGTCTTGGGTGATACCAGATCCGGCGTGTTGAGCGCTCGCGATACCGTGATGGCAGACACCCCGGCGAGCTTGGAAACGTCTTCGAGGGTGATGCCGCCGCTACGGCGGCGTGTCGGGCGATAGGTGGGATCAGACAAGGTCTCGGCTTTGAAATGTCGGCGCTAACATCATGCTGACGCATCGCCGCATTATGGGCAAACCGTGCGCTGGTCGTCGCGATCGTGTTTTCGGACCCATCCTATTTGCGCTGCGTATTGCCGTCTGTCTACTTCGCCCTCGCAACGATGGATTCACGAAGGGAGATGGCAATGTCGATGATTCAACAGGAACCCGCCTGCGGGAAATATCTAGGCAAAACTCGCGCTTCGCACGGCATCGGCCGAAGCCTCGCCTCGACATGGCGGTCCGCCATACGAGCAACTCCACTGGAGACCTTTACCGCCTGGGATTGGATAGTTTTCGTGTTCCGAGTCGCAGGCGGTGTCGTTGGCTTCTACTGGGTCACATTGATCGTGATACGGGAGCAGTCTCCCTGGCTTTTCGACTAGGGCATGTGGCCACGGCTGGCAAAGGCTACCTTGCTGCCGTCGAGCCCAGGCTAGAGTCCCAGGTCGCTGAGACCTGGGTGATCATCAGGGCGCCGGCCCAGCGGCCACGAGAATTTGCGCTCGCTCTCCTTGATCGGCAGATCATTGATGCTCGCGTGGCGATGCACCATCAGCCCCGCCTCATTGAACTCCCAGTTCTCGTTGCCATAGCTGCGGAACCAGTGGCCGGAATCGTCATGCCACTCGTACGCGAAGCGCACTGCAATGCGCGGACCGCCGAAGGTCCACAGTTCCTTGATCAAGCGGTAGTCGAGTTCGCGGGCCCATTTGCGCTCGAGAAACGCCTGCGCCGCAGCACGGCCGACGCAGAACTCCGCGCGGTTGCGCCAGCGCGTGTCCTCGCTGTAGGCCAGCGCGACGCGCGCCGGGTCGCGCGAGTTCCAGCCGTCCTCGGCCAGGCGCACCTTCTGCACGGCCGTTTCATGGGTGAAGGGGGGTAGCGGTGGGCGGGTTTCCATGGCAAGTCCTCTCGTTAGGCAGGGTTGGCAAATCCGGTTTCGCGATCAGCCCAGATCGAACTGCGCGCCGAAGGCCGCGCAGAACTCCGGCGTGCCGCTGATCGACATCGTCACTGTGTGCCGGGGCGTCGCCGGCCGGCCGGCACGCACGCGCACACGATGCGCGTCTTCGTCGAATTCGATCGTCTCCGCGATGGTGACTTCCTGCATCCCCTGCAAGTCGTAGTCCCAGTCCCCACCATCGCCCACCGGACCCCGGCGTCCGGGAAAAGTGGCGTGTGCCCAGTCCAGCACCTGCACGATCTCGGCATGCAACGCCGCGACTTGCTGCGGGCCGGTGGTCGCCATGGCGTCGAACACGCCGACGCCCTCGGTGTCCTCGCTGTAGTCGAAATCCAGGTAGTCGAGTGTCATCGGGTCAAAGCTACATCAAATCCCGCCCGTGAGTCACGGTCCCGGCGCGGCGCAGGCCCCATCGCGAAAAGGGCGGTGCCGGACGCTCACGACTTCTCTCCAGCCTCGCCCGGCCCACCCAGCGCCTTCGACACGGCCACCAACCCCAAGGCCAGCCGGCTCGTGCTCTCGGTGTACTCCCGCTGGGCCTGCAGCCAGGTCCGTTGCGCATCGAGCTGTGTCAGGAAGTCCGTCAAGCCATGGTCGTAGCGGACCTGCGCCAGTTGCAGCGACTCGCGGCTGCTGCGCTCCCGCGCGGCGAGTTGCACGTTGCGCTGCCGTTCCGCGGTGTAGACGCTCAGGGCGTCGTCGATCTCCTGCCAGGCCTTGAGCACGGTCTGGTGGTAGGTCACGGCGGCTTCCTGCTGCTGCAGTTCGCGCAGGGTCACGGTCGCGCGGCGACGGCCGCTGTCGAAGATGGGCATCTGCAGGCTCGGGCCGATCGACCATTGCCGGGCACCCCAGTCGCCGAAGTTGCTGCTGGTCACCGAGTCGAAGCCGAAGCCCGCGCCCAGCGTGACGCGCGGGTAGAGGTCGGCGACGGCGACGCCGATGTTCGCGGTGGCCGCGTGCAGTTGCGCCTGTGCGAGCTGGATGTCGGGGCGGCGCAGCGCCACTTCCGATGGAAGGCCCAGCGAGAGGTCCGGCAGCGCGCTGGCGGGTGTATCGGGCCGGGCGGCCAGTTCCGCGCGCAGGGCGCCTGGCCGCTCGCCGACGAGCAGCGTGATCTGGTTGAGCGCCTGCACCTCTTGCGCCAGCAGTTGCGGCACACGTGCGCGCAGGTCGGCCGTCTGAGCGTTCTGGCGCGTCACGTCGAGGTCGGTCGTCAGCCCGCCGTCGGCGCGCGCCTTGACGAGCGACAACGTTTCCTCGGCGGCCTTGACGTCGTCGCGCGCCAGCCGGATCTGCTCCTGCACCGAGCGCAGCTCGAAGTAGTGGCGCGCCAGTTCGGCCTGCACGCTGAGTTGCACCTGCGCGAGCAATGCGCGCGATGCAGTGACGTTGGCATCGGCGGATTCGACCGAGCGCCGCACGCGGCCCCACAGGTCGATTTCCCACGAAGCGTCGAAGCCTGCCTGATAGAGGTTGTGCGGCTCGCTCAGGGTCTTGATGAGTTCGTCACGATTGGCAGGGTTGATCGCGCCGACGAGCCGGGTCGGTTCGCCGAACTCGCTCTGCCGTTGACGCAGCACGCTCGCATTGACGCCGACTTGCGGCCCCTGCTGCGACTCGACGATGCGCAGCTGCGCGCGGCTCTGCGCGAATCGCAATGAGGCGGTCTGCAAGTCCTGATTGGCTTCGAGCGCGCGCACCTCCAGCGCATCGAGCACCGGATCGCCGAAGGTCGACCAGCCGATCGGCGCCGCCGCGGCGGTTGCTGCGTCGAGCTGGGGATTGACGAGATCGTCGGAGCCGCCGTGCCAGGTCGAGAAGGTGGCTGGTGCCTGCGGCGTTTCCGGCTTGAAGTCCGGGCCCACCGCACAGCCGCCGAGCGATGCGGCAGCGAGCACGGCGGCAAGGAGCGAAGCGCGAAGGGACAAGGGCGAAGTCTTCATGATCTGCCTTTCAATGCCCTCAGGAGCAACCGAGCGCGATATCGGGAATCCCGCGGATCCGGCTCTGCCGGGGCGAGGCTGGGGGGCGAGCGTCATACCAATCGATGGCGGAACAGCCATGCTGCGAGTGGCAGCGTGATGGCTGCTATGACGCAAAGGGGAATGAGGTTGTGCCAGACGGTCATCAGCCCGACCCCTTCGAGGTACACGCGCTGAACGAGGTCGATCGCAAATCGCAGCGGGTTCGCCATGGTCGCGATCTGCAGCACGCGCGGCATGTTGCTCACGGGCGTGGTCAGGCCCGACAGCAGCATCATCGGCATGATCAGCACGAAGGTGTAGAGCATGGCCTGCTGCATGTTGGCCGACACCGCCGAGATCGAGAGCCCGATGCCCACGCTCGCGATGGTGAACATCGACAGGCCGATGTAAAGCGTGACGAAGGAGCCGGCCATCGGCACCCTGAACCACAGCAGCGTGATGAGCAGCACGAGCGTGGACTGCACCAGCCCGATCGCCACCGGCGGGAGGGCCTTGCCGATCATGATCTCGGTGGGCGACAGCGGCGTCACGAGCAACTGGTCGAAGGTGCCCTGCTCGCGTTCGCGCGCCACGGAGAGTGCGGTCAGCAGCAGGGTCTGGATCATGCTGAGCGCGGCGATCATGCCGGGCATGAAGTTCCAGCGCGTCTCCAGGTTGGGGTTGAACCAGGCGCGCGATTCGATCGAGACGGGCGCGTGGAGGCCGCCGTGTCGTTCCCGCCATTCGTCGTTGAAGTTGGTCACGACCGAGTTGACGAAACCCGCCGCCGAGCCCGCGGTGTTGGAGTTGCGCGCATCGATGATGACCTGGATCGATGCGGTCTCGCCCGCATTGAGCTGGTTCTCGAACTGCTGTCCGATCTGGATCACGACCAGCGCGTCCTGCGAATTGACGATGGGCGCAATCTCGTTGGGCGACGTGAGCGTCGCGGCGCGCCGGAAGACACCGGTGCCGTCGAGCTTGGCGATGAGGGCGGTCGATGCGGCGCTGTGGCTCTGGTCGAGCAGGGCGTAGTCGACGTGGTTCAGGTCGTAGGTAGCGGCGTAGCCGAAGAGCAGGCTTTGCATCAGCGCCGGCACGATGAGGATGACGCGACTGGACGGGTCCTTGAGGATTGCCAGCAGCTCCTTGCGACACAGGTTGGCGACGCGCCGGACGAAATCGAGAAATGCGTTGTCCATGGTCTTCAATCCAGCTGCTTGCGAGTCACGACGCGCGCGACGCCCAAGAGCACCACCGCGTAGACAATCAGGATCGCGCAGTTCCTGAAGATGAGCGGCCACACGTTGCCGGCGAGGAAGAGCGTCCGCACCAGTTCCATGAAATACGTCGCCGGGAGTGCCTGGCCCACGATGCGGACGACCGTCGGCACATTGCGCAGGTCGAAGAGAAAGCCCGACAGCATCAGCGACGGCAGGAAGCTGGAGATCAGTGCGACCTGGCTCGCGAGAAACTGGTTGCGCGTGACCGACGAGATGACGAGACCCACGCCTACCGCGACGAGCAGGTACAGCATCGCGCTGACGACGATGGCGGCGAGCGATCCGTACATGGGCACCTCGAACAGGAAGCGCGCGGCGACCAGGCACAGCAGCAGTCCGACCATGCCGATGCCGAAGTACGGAATGATCTTCGCCAGCAGGATCTCCACCGGCCGCACCGGCGTGACGAACAGCGCCTCCAGTGTGCCGCGCTCCCATTCGCGCGCCATCACGAGCGCGGTGAGAAATGCGCCGACCAGCGTCATGATGAGCACGATCAGTCCCGGTACGAGATACCACGTGCTGGTATTGGCGCTGTTGAACCACAGCCGCTGTTCGATGGCGACCGAGCCAATGCCGGGCGCCGTGCTGCGGCCGCCCTCGTCGGCCAAGCGCAGCGGGTACTGGGCGAGCGCGCCGCTTGCGTAGCGCAGCACGATGGCGGCCTTGTTCGCATCCGCGCCGTGCACGATCACCTGGATGCGTGCGTCGCCGGCCGCGAGCCGGCGCGAGAAGTCGCTGGGCACGCGCACGATGCCGTCGACTTTGCGCTCGTGCATCAGCACTTCGGCTTCGCGCATCGAAGTCAGCATGACGGGCGAGATGTAGGGCGTGAGCTGCAGGCCCGAGACCGCCTGCACCGCGGTGGGCGAGGTGTCTTCGAGCACGACGGCCATCGGCGCGCTCTTCACGTCGAGCGAGAGCCCGTAGCCGAAGATCAGGATCAGGATGATCGGCAGCAGGATGCCGATCGCGAGGCTGCTCGGATCGCGCAGCAGTTGCCGCGTCTCCTTGCGCGTGAGCGCGATCAGCCGCGGCCAGAAGCGGCTCTGCGTCGCGCCGGCCTGCGTGGGCATGTTCATGCGCTTGCTCCGGCCGTGGGCGCGCGGGCGGTATCGCGTGCCTGCGTGACGATGTCGATGAAGGCCTCTTCCATGCTGAGACGGCCGTCCGGCGCGCTGCCGGCCTGCACGCGCACCTGCTGCGGCGTGCCGATGGCAAGCAACTTGCCGGCGTCCTGGATCACGATGCGGTCGCAGTACTCCGCCTCTTCCATGAAGTGCGTGGTGATGATCACCGTCACGCCCGCCTCGGCCAGCGCCGTGATGCGACGCCAGAACTCGCGCCGGGCCAATGGGTCGGTGCCGCTCGTGGGTTCGTCGAGGAACAGGATCTCGGGCTCGTGCAGAAGGCCGGTCGCCATCGCGAGCCGCTGCTTGAAGCCGCCGGGCAACTGGCCGCTGGTGGCATTCTCCTGGCCGAGCAGGTCGAACTGCTGCAGCACCGTCTGCATGCGGTCGCGAAGATGCTGTCCGCGCAGGCCGTACGCGCCGCCGAAGAACTGCAGGTTCTCGGCGACAGACAGATTGCCATAGAGCGCGAACTTCTGCGAGACGTAGCCGATGCGGGCGCGTGCCTGTGCGCGCGCGGTCCGCAGGTTGACGCCTGCAACCTGCAGGAAGCCGCTGCTGGCCGGCAGCAGTCCACAGAGCATGCGGAAGGTGGTGGTCTTGCCTGCGCCATTGGGGCCGAGCAGGCCGAAGATTTCGCCGCGGCGCACGTCGAAGCTCATGCTCGCGACGGCAGTGAAGTCGCCGAACTTGCGCACGAGATCCTTGACCTGGATGACGACCTCCTCGTTGTCGGCGCCGGCCGGGACGACTTCGGGCGGCGGGTGCGCAGCAACAGAGGCCTGCTGGGCGCGCAGGAGCACCATGAAGCCGTCTTCCAGGCGCGCCGGCACCGGCTCAACGGGCGCGCCGTCGAGCAGCGCATCCACTGCGGCGGCGTCCGCGTCGGGTCGGCGGATGAAGCGCACCTCCCCGCCCTGCGGCACCGCATCGATGATCGTCGCGCCTGCATCGAGCAGGTGCGCCTGCAAGGTGCGCGGCGCGACGCCTTGCGGTGGTGTCGTGACGAAGCAGAGATCCTTTGCGTTGTCGCGGATCTCGCCGGGCGCGCCTTGCGCGATCAGCTTGCCGCCACGCAGCACGAAGACCTGTGCGCAACGCTCGGCTTCGTCCAGGTAAGCGGTGCTGACGATGACCGACAGATGCTCGTCGTCGACGAGCTGCTGCACGATCTCCCAAAGCTCGCGCCTCGAGAGCGGATCGACGCCGACCGTCGGCTCGTCGAGCAGGAGCAGCGCGGGCGAGCGCACCAGCGTGCAGGCCAGGCCCAGCTTCTGCTTCATGCCGCCGGAGAGCTTGCCGGCAGGGCGCGAGGTGAAGCGGCCGAGATCGGTCATCTCCATCAGGCGCGCATAGCGCTCGTGCCGCTCGGCCTTGCTTACGCCATGCAGGTCGGCATAGAGATCGAGGTTCTCCTGCACGCTCAGGTCCTCATAGAGCCCGAAGCGCTGCGGCATGTAGCTGATGCGATCCTGCACGGACTGGGGATGCCTGGCGACGTCGATGCCGAGCACCTGCAGCGATCCCTCGTCGGCGCGCATCAGGCCGGCGGCCAGGCGCAGCAGCGTGGTCTTGCCGGCGCCGTCGGGGCCGACCAGCGCGGTGAGCTTTCCGGCAGGCACTTCGAGCGATACGTCGTCGAGCGCTCGAACCGGGTCCGCCACGCCCTTGACCTGGAAGCGCTTGTGCAGGCCGCGGCCCGCCAGCGCTGGCGCGGGGGTGTCCATCAGGGCTTGCTCCCCGCAGTCGTCCCGCTTCCGTTGCCATCGAGCGCGAGTCGCACCGTCGCGGGCATGCCGAGGCGCAGCCGGTCTTCCGGATCGTCGGCCAGTACGCGGATCTCGTAGACCAGGCTGCTGCGCAGTTCTTCCGTCTGCACGGTCTTGGGCGTGAACTCGGCAACCGAGGAGATGAAGCCGACCTTGCCCTGCAGCGGTTGGCCCGGATGGCTGTCGGTCGTCAGCGTCGCGGCCATGCCGGGCTTGACGCGGCCGAGGTCGGCTTCGGTCACGTAGGCGCGCACCCACTTGGGATCGGTGATCGCCAGCGTGAACACCGGCCGCTGCGGCGAAGCCATGTCGCCCGGCTCCATCAGCCGCGCGCGAACCACGGCATTGATGGGCGCCTTGAGCTGCGCCTCCTGCAACTGGTGCCTGAGCACGCCGAGCGCCGCGACCGCGACCTCGAGTTGCGCCTGTGCCTGCGCGATGTCCTCCTTGCGGGGCCCCGTCACCACGAGCTGCTGCGCCTTGCGGGCGTTCTCGAGTTGCGCCAGTGCGACCTTGTGACGGGCTTGCGCGGCATCGAGGTCCTGCTGGCTGACGGCGCGGCCCACGGTGGTCTGTCGAATGGATTGCAGCCGCTCCAGTTGCTGGCGTGCCAGTTCGGCATCCGCCGCGGCGGCCGCGACCTGTGCGCGGGACTGGGCGATTTCCTCGGGGCGGCTGCCGCTCTTCAGGCGCTGCAGCGCCTGCGTCTGCACGGCGATCTGCGCCTCGGACTGCGCGAGTTGCAATTGCAACGTGCGGGTGTCCAGCTCGCCTAGCACCTGGCCGGCCTTGACTTGGTCGCCCTCCTGCACGTTGAGCTTGTCGATGCGCTCGCTGCCATTGAACGCGAGCGACACTTGCCGCAGGTCGACGTTGCCGTAGAGCACCAGGCTGTGCGGATCGGTGGAAGGCCGGTTGAAGTACCACGCCGCGAAAGCGACACCTGCCAGGAGAACGATGGCACCCACGAGGATCGGCTTCTTGTTCATGGTCCCTCTTGCAACCGGATGACGGTGCGTTGTCGATGAAGTAGACTGATCATATTAAATTTGAATTCAAATTCAAACTACAGGGTTGTATCCAGGGTTATCCAAATGCCAGCGTCTGCCAAGAGGAAATCATCAGCGCCCGTGAAACGCGGGCAGCGTCCGGATGGTGACGCGACGCGCCAGCATCTGCTCGAAACCGCCGGGCAGGTGTTTGCCGAGCGCGGCTTTGCCGAGACCACGAGCAAGGAAATCTGCGAACGTGCCGGTGTGCCGCTCGCTTCGGTCAACTACCACTTCGGCAGCAAGGAAGGCCTGTACGAGGCCGTGCTCCTTGCTGCCCATCGACAACTGATGGGCCTCGAGGACCTGGCGGCGCTCGCGGCGGGCATCGACGATCCGTCGCAAAGGCTGCGCACGGTGCTGTCGCATCTCGTCAATCTGTCGTTGCGCGCCGCGGGGCCGTGGGGGTTCCGGATCGTGCTGCGCGAAATCATGACGCCTTCTGCAGCAATGCCGGTGTTGGTCGAAAAGGCGATTCGTCCCAAGTCGCAGTTCATGCGCGAGATGGTCAGCAGCTACATGGGGCTGCCGCCTGAGCATCCGACCGTCCAGCGCGGGCTGGTGTTCGCCTTGCTGCCTTGCCTGGCGATCATGGTCGTGCCGAGGGAGGTGCCCGCGAAGCTGCTGCCGGCCATCGCGAGAGACAGCGTCGGCCTCGCGGACGAACTCATGTGCTACGTGATGGCGGGACTGGACGCGATGGCGCGCGCGCAGCGGCCGAAGGGGAAGACGCAGAAGACCGAGAAGAAGCTGGTACGCCCGCCTGCGCGAGAAGCCAGGCGCGAAAAAGCGTGAGCGCCGGGCGCTCGTCGTGTGTGACGGGCGTCACCAGGAAATAGCTCCGCTCACCATGCAATGGCCGATCGCAGGCGATGACGAGTTCGCCCCGCGCGAGCTCCGCCTGGATCAGCATGCCCGGCATCAAGGCCACGCCAAGTCCGTGCGCCGCGGCGATCGCCAGCATCGAGAACAGCTCGTAGCGCGGCCCGCTGTGCGCGCGCGATGAATCCACGCGCTGCGCATCGAACCACTGCCGCCAGCCGTCGGGACGCGTGCTTTGCTGCAGCAACGGCATCCGCGCCACCGCCGCCGGCGACAGCGGCTTGCGCCCGCTGAGAAGCGCCGGGCTGCAAACCGGTACGACATCCTCATTGAGCAGCACGGTGGACTGCGTGCCGGCCCAATTGGCCGTCTGCGCGGCCGTACCGGCGTAGATCGCGGCGTCGAAAGGCGTGTCGTTGAACAGGAACGGTCGCGTGCGCGTCTCGATGTGCACCGTGATGTCCGGATGCCTTGCCGCGAAATCCGGCAGACGCGGAATCAGCCAGCGTGTCGCGAACGTCGGCACCGCCGCAAGCTGGAGCGAACCGCCCTGGCCCTGCCGCGCCATCGCATCGAGCGTGTCGCGCTCCATGGTGTCGAGCTGCCGCGCGATCTGGCGCGCGTAGTCTGCGCCGGCCGGCGTCAGCGCGACGCCGTGCCGTGTCCGACGGAACAGCGCCATGCCGAGGAAGGCTTCCAGCGCGGTGATCTGGCGCGACACGGCGCTCTGCGTCAGTGCCAGTTCCTGTGCGGCGCGCGTGTAGCTCTCATGGCGCGCGGCGGCCTCGAAACAGATCAGGGCCTGCGTGGAAGGGATCTTTCGGCGCATGGTATGCGGTGCCTACATAGTTGAGGGTCGAAGTTCACCTATGGAACGACAGAGTGCGATTGTGCTTTGAAGTGAGCAGAACGCATAACTGGGTGTCGAATCATCGTTTGCGCTCGTCACCCCGCGCGCTTACGATCTCGGCCAGCCTCAGCACTTCAGAACTTCCACCCCGGAGACATCACATGGCCAAGCACGCCGCATTTCATTGGGACGACCCTCTTCTCCTCGACCAGATGCTCACCGACGACGAGCGCATGGTGCGCGACGCCGCCAACGCCTACTGCCAGGAGCGCCTCGCCCCGCGCGTGATCGAGGGTTTCCGCAACGGCGAAACCGATCCGGCCATCTTCCGCGAGATGGGCGCCCTCGGCCTGCTCGGCCCGACCATCCCCGAGCAATACGGCGGCCCCGGCCTCAACTACGTCTGCTACGGCCTGATCGCCCGCGAAGTCGAGCGCGTGGATTCGGGCTACCGCTCGATGGCCAGCGTGCAGAGCTCGCTCGTGATGGTGCCGATCTACGAATTCGGCTCCGAAGCGCAGAAGCAGAAGTACCTGCCCAAGCTTGCCACCGGCGAATGGATCGGCTGCTTCGGCCTCACCGAGCCCGACCACGGTTCCGACCCCGGCAGCATGGTCACGCGCGCCAGGAAGGTGCCCGGCGGCTATTCGCTCACCGGCGCGAAGATGTGGATCAGCAACAGCCCGATCGCCGACGTCTTCGTCGTGTGGGCCAAGGAAGTCAGCGAGAGCGGCGCCGTCGGCCCGATCCGCGGCTTCGTGCTCGAGAAGGGCGCGAAGGGCCTGAGCGCCCCCGCCATCCACGGCAAGGTGGGCCTGCGCGCCTCGATCACCGGCGAGATCGTGATGGACAACGTGTTCTGCCCCGAAGAGAACGCCTTCCCTGAAGTTCGAGGCCTCAAGGGTCCGTTCACCTGCCTCAACAGCGCCCGCTACGGCATCTCCTGGGGCGCACTCGGCGCCGCCGAAGACTGCTGGCACCGCGCACGCCAGTACACGCTGGATCGCAAGCAGTTCGGTCGCCCGCTCGCCGCCAACCAGCTCATCCAGAAGAAGCTGGCCGACATGCAGACCGAGATCACGCTGGGCCTGCAAGGCTGCCTGCGTCTCGGCCGCATGAAGGACGAGGGCACGGCGTCGGTCGAAGTGACCTCGCTGCTGAAGCGCAATTCCTGCGGCAAGGCCCTGGACATCGCACGCCTGGCCCGCGACATGATGGGCGGTAACGGCATCAGCGACGAGTTCGGCGTGGCGCGTCACCTGGTCAACCTGGAAGTCGTGAACACCTATGAAGGTACGCACGACATTCACGCGCTCATCCTGGGCCGCGCCCAGACCGGCATCGCCGCGTTCGCGAACTGATGTCCACCCCCGCCGCGCAAGGTGCCCTCGCGGGCATCAAGGTCCTGGACCTCTCCCGCGTGCTCGCGGGTCCGTGGTGTACGCAGATCCTTGCGGACCTGGGCGCGGACGTCGTCAAGATCGAACGCCCTGGCGTCGGTGATGACACGCGCACCTGGGGCCCGCCCTTCCTGAAGGATGCGGAAGGCAGGGACACCAACCAGGCGACCTACTTCACCGCCTGCAACCGCAACAAGCGCTCGGTCACCATCGACATGGCGACGCCCGACGGGCAAGCCTTGCTGAAGCAGATGGCCGCGCAGAGCGACATCGTGGTCGAGAACTTCAAGACGGGCGGCCTCAGGCAGTACGGGCTGGACTACGACAGCCTCAGCGCGCTGAACCCGCGCCTCGTCTATTGCAGCGTGACGGGATTCGGCCATGACGGCCCGCATGCCTCGCGCGCCGGCTACGACCTGATGATCCAGGCCACGAGCGGCATGATGAGCATCACCGGCCGTCCCGATGAAGCGCCGGGCGGCGGGCCGCTGCGCGTGGGCGTGGCGCTCACCGACCTGTTCACCGGCGTCTACGCGAGCACCGCGATCCTCGCGGCGCTCGAAGTCCGCCACCGCACCGGCGAGGGCCAGCACATCGACATGGCGCTGCTCGACGTCGGCATGGCGATCCTTGCGAACCAGGCGAGTGCCTTCCTCAACACCGGCGTGGCGCCGCAGCGGCAGGGCAACAGCCATCCAAGTCTCGCGCCGTACCAGGACTTCCGCACCAAGGACGGCGCGATGCTGCTGGCCATCGGCAACAACGGCCAGTTCACGCGCTTCTGCGAAGCGGCCGGCCATGCGGAATGGGCGAGCGATCCACGCTTTGCGACCAACACGCTCCGGGTGAAGCATCGCGAGGTGCTGATCCCGCAGATGGAAGTCGTGACCCGCACCCGCACCACCGCCGAGTGGATCGCCCTGCTCGAGGACAAGGCCGTGCCCTGCGGCCCGATCAACGACATCGCGCAGGCTTTCGACGACGACCAGGTGAAGGCGCGTGGCCTCGCCGTGAGCCTGCCGCGCGATGCGGGCGACGGCATCGCGCAGATCGTCGGCGTTGCGAGCCCCCTGCGCCTGAAAGGCACGCCGCCGGTGCTGCGCCATGCGCCGCCCGCGTTGGGGCAGCACACCGACGAGGTGCTGGCCGAACTGGGCATCGACGAGAAACGCCGCGCTGCGTTGCGCGGGGCAGGCGTGGTGTGAGCCACGCGGGCACGGCCGGCACGCAGCGCTCGACGCGCGCCGCCGCCGCGCCTGCACCCGACACGCTGACGCCGGCCGACCGCTACGAAGAGCTCTTCGTGGCGGTCCAGTCCAACCACGTCTTCGCAGACAGCAAGAGCTTCGTCGACTGCGCGCCGCGCTTCGATCCGGCCGACATCCTCGCGGCCTACCGTGCTCAATCGCCGCAGCCCGGCTTCGATCTCGCGGCCTTCGTGCATGCGCATTTCGATGTGATCGACCAGGCACCTTCCGACTACGTGTCGGTGCCCGGACAGCCCATCGCCGCGCATATCGACGATCTGTGGAACGTGCTTACGCGCTATCCGCAAGACCATCCGGAACAGTCGTCCCTGCTGCAACTGCCGCATCCATACATCGTGCCGGGCGGGCGCTTTCGCGAGCTCTACTACTGGGACTCGTACTTCACCCTGCTGGGCCTGAGCGGCGGAGATCACGTGCAGCTCATGCGTGACATGCTGGAGAACTTCGCCTACCTCATCGACACTTACGGGCACGTGCCGAACGGGACGCGCATCTACTACCTGAGCCGCTCGCAGCCCCCGGTGTTCGCGCTGATGGTCGAGCTGGCGCAACAGCAAGGTGTTGCGAACGCCGTGGACTTCCTGCCGCAACTGCGCAAGGAGCATGCGTTCTGGATGAAGGGCAGCGATGGTCTCGCGGAAGGGCAAGCGGCCCGGCGCGTCGTGCGCCTGCCCGGCGGCGCGATGCTCAATCGCTACTGGGACGAACGCGACACCCCGCGCGAGGAGTCGTGGATCGAAGACATGACGACCGCGCAATCGTGCGAGCGCGAGCCTGCGGAGCTTTATCGCGATATCCGCGCGGCCTGCGAATCGGGCTGGGACTTCAGCACCCGCTGGCTGCGATCGCCGCCGCCGCACAGCGGGAAGCGAAAGCAGGTCCACGTTCGCGCGGGAACGGCTCCGTCGCTGTCGAGCATCTGCACCACTGACATCCTGCCAGTGGATCTCAACGCCTTCCTGCACAAGCTGGAGTCGACGATTGCCGTGCTCGCGGAAAAGGCCGGCGATGCCACTGCCGCGCAGGAGTTCGCGCAGCGCGCCGACGATCGCAAGGCCGCCATCGCCGATTGCTTCTGGAGCCCGACGCACAACGCCTACTTCGACTTCGACTGGCGCCGGGGCGAGCTCCGCGATTGCCTGACTGCCGCCTGCGTCGCGCCGCTCTTCGTGGGCGTGGCGGATCCGGCGCATGCACAGGCATTGGCGGAGACCGTGTCGCGACGGCTGCTGGCGCACGGCGGGCTGTCGACCACCGAATGCGGAAGCGACCAGCAATGGGACCAGCCCAACGGCTGGGCAGCCCTGCAATGGATGGCTATCCGCGGCCTGGCCGACTATGGTCATGACGCTCTCGCGGTCACGATCGCCAGTCGCTGGCTCGCGACGGTGGCGGCCGTCTATGAGCGCGAGGGCAAGCTGGTCGAGAAGTACGCGATGCGGCACATGGAGCACGAGGGCACCGAAGGCGGTAGCGGCGGCGAATACCCGCTGCAGGATGGCTTCGGCTGGACCAACGGTGTCACGGCCGCGTTGCTCGCCCGGCAGCCGCAGCACACCGCGCATGACTGCGTGGCGCATTCCACGGCGCCGCAGCATCGCTGACGAGTTCGCGGCCGGCCGGCGCGAACGCGCCTAGCAATCCTGGAATCTCGCTGCGGCCGACACCGAGGTCGCTCAACTCGCGTTCGCTCATGGCGCGCAGCAGGCGCTGGTCCTGCCGCACGCGGCGCACCGCACGAAAGCTCTCCAGAACGGCGGCGAAGAGTGTGGGCTTGGGCGAATGCATGGAAGGCTCCTTGAACAGGGCCTCATGGTGCAAGCTCGCGTGCTATTGTGGAAGTTGAGATTTCTGTGGTCACCGATCAGTCTTCCTGATGAGACAACTCAACCTCGATCAACTCCGCACCCTGGTGTCCATTGTGGATCTCGGCACCTTTTCGGCTGCCGCCCAGGCGCTGCACCTGGCGCAACCGACCGTCAGCCTGCACATCAGCGAACTCGAATCGCGGCTCGGCGCCAGGCTGGTCGTGCGGGGCAGCCGACGCGTCACGCCGACGGCAGCCGGCGCCGCGCTGGTGGAGCGGGCCCGTCGGCTACTGCGCGACGCCGACGACGCGGTGGATGCCGTGCGGCGCCAAGCCGAAGGGCGCGTGGGCCGCGTGCGCCTCGGCACGTCGACCGGTGTGGTCGTCGACCTGCTGCCACAGGTGCTCGAAGCGCTCGAAGAGCAGCACGCCGGCATCGACGTGGAGGTCAGCATCCTGGGTTCGTACGAGGCGATGGCCAGGCTTGCTACGGGCACGCTGGACATCGGCCTTGTCGCCATGCCGCAGCCGCCCTTGCGTGACCTGGTGGTCACGCGCTGGCGCAGCCAGCCGATGAAGGCCTTCGTTCCCCGCAAATGGGAGGCACCGAAGCGGGCCACACCGAAATGGCTGGCCGCACAGCCGCTGATCTTCAACGACGCGACCACGCACATGTACCGGCTCACGATGGAATGGTTCGCCGCGGCGGGCGAAGCGCCGCGTGCGCGCATCGAACTCAACTACGACGCCGCGATGCGCAGTCTGGTGGCTGCCGGCTACGGCGCTGCCGTACTGCCATTGCAACCGGGAACGGACGATCTGGTAGGCGAGCGCATGCGCATCCTGCCGCTGAGCCCGCCTCTCACGCGCAGGCTCGGCATCGCGCACCGGCCGCGGCCTTCGCTCGACGGCGCCACCGAAAGCGTGCTCCAGATCCTGGAGCGATTCAGCCAGCGCTAGCGCGAGCGAAGGTTCAAAGGGCTCGTCCGACGACGGCGAAGGCGAACACGAGGACGCCGAGCGCGAGGTTCACCGCGACCAGCTTGCGGATGATGTTGAGATTGGCCGCCGCGACCGGCCATTCGCGGGCGGCGACCGCACGCTGAAGCCGCGGATACGGCGCGATCCGGATGTGCAGGAACAGCGCCATCATCAGAAGGCCGACGGCGAGCATGGCATGCACGCTCCAGTGAACCCGCGCGAACCCTCCCGACATCCACACCATGAGCAGTCCGCTCAGGAGCAGCACGACGATGGCGGTCGAGACGCCGACGAAGAAGCGCGAGAGCGTTGCAGCGAGGAAAGGCAATCGCATCGGCGGCTCGAGCGTCGCTACGGCAGCCGGCCGGACGCCGAAATGCATCAGCGCCATGCCGCCGACCCAGAAGGCGGCGGCGAGCAGGTGGAGGAAGAGGAGGGTGGCGATGGTCAGGGACATGCCGCAGCGTAGACCAGAACGGAGCGGGCAAGAAAAGCGGGCAATTGCGTTGCTCGCGGCACTGCCGACCGGCTGTATCTTTTCCTGTTCATTCATATTGAGGAGGTGATCTGAAGCGTTGATACCTAGCATCAGAGCCCCACACTTCCGACTGGAGTCCGTGATGCCCGTAGATATCACCAAGCCGCTCGATGACATCGTCGTCAGCAATCAGGAAAAAGCCTTCCTCCTCGATCTCCAGGCCAACATTCTGAAAGGTCATGGCCGCGAACACGTCGCGCTGATGTTCCTGGCGATCAAGGATGTGACCAAGGCGCGGCAATTCCTCCATCATTTCCCGGTTTCCAATGCCTTCGCGCAACTCGAAGAGGTCAAGGAGTTCAAGGCCTCGCGTTCGCCGGGCGGCGTTGTGCGACTCGCCTTCCTCAGCAAGGCCGGTCTTGATCTGCTCAGTCATGGACCGAAGTTCTCTTCGTTCGGTCTTTTCGCGAACGGGATGGCCGCCGATGCCGCCGTGCTTGACAGCGGCACAACCTCTTCGTGGCAGCACGAACTGACGCTGCCGGTCCATGTGATGCTGCTTGTCGCGTATCACGAAGTGACCGCGTTCGAACGCATTGTCGGCAAGCTCGTCGACGATTTGAATCAACCTGCGAGCGGCTTCGATGTGACGTTCGTTCAGGAAGGGTCGGCCTACAAGAACGGTGACGACGTAGGCATCGAGCACTTCGGCTACGTGGATGGTCGGTCCCAACCGCTGATGCTCAAGAGCGAGCTCAACGCGGAACCGCATGCCGTGTACGACCCCACTTCACCCCTTGAACAGTTCATCCTGCCCGATCCCCTGCATGGCGGGTCGTTCGGCAGCTTCCTCGTATTCCGCAAGCTCGAACAGAACGTGGCCGGGTTCAACCATGCCGAAGACGCCTTGGCCGTGACGATGGGCCTGACGGGGCCCGACGCCGAGCGAGCGGGCGCGCAAGTGGTGGGACGCTTCGAGGATGGCACGCCTTTGACCCTGCACAAGAGCGAAAACGGCGTACCTGTGGTGAACGACTTCGACTATGCGAGCGATGCCGGTGCAAGATGCCCATTCCAGGCGCATATCCGCAAATCGAATCCACGCGGCTCCAGTCCCGGAGGCTTGGTGTTCGACAAGAAGGTGCAGATGGCGCGGCGGGGGATCACGTATGGATGCCGGCTTCAGGACCCTGACTCGAAGGAGTTCATCGACAAGCCGAACGACGGTGTCGGCCTGCTGTTCATGAGCTACCAGGCGTCGATTGAAAACCAGTTTCACTTCATGCAGACACAGTGGGTGAATTCCCCCGACTTTCCGCATTCCGGCGTCGGCATCGACCCGGTCATAGGGCAAGGCAGCTCGACGCTCGCTCAAACCTGGCCGCCAACCTATGGTTCCGCCGCTGGCGGGGTACCCAGTCTCTTCAAGGGATTCGTCACGCTCAAGGGCGGTGAGTATCTTTATGCGCCGTCGGTGAGCGGACTCAAGGCGCTATAGGGCAGCGCGGGTGCCCCCCCACCGGCGCTGCCAGGTTCGGCGCCTCAGTCGACCTTGATCCCGGCCGCCTTCACCACCTGCTGCGCCTTGGCGGTCTCGTCCACCAGGAACTTGTCGAACTGCGCCGACGGCATGGTGAAGGGCTCCGCGCCGAGCTTGTCGAGCCGATCCTTGAGATCGGGCGCGGCCATGATCTTCGCCACCTCGGCCTGGAGACGGTCGACGATGGGTTTTGGCGTCTTGGCCGGTGCGAAGAGTCCGACCCAGAACAGGTACTCGGAACCGGGCACGCCGGCCTCGACCGTGGTCGGCACCTGCGGCAACGCCGACGAGCGCTTTCCGGTGCCGACGGCCAGCGCCTTGAGTCGACCGTCCTTGATGAGCGGCAGCGCGGACACCATGGGCGCGAAGAACCAGTCGATGCGTCCGCCCATCACCTCCGTCATGGCTTCCGGCGTGCCCTTGAACGGCACGTGCTGGGCCTGCAGGCCGGCGGCAAGGCGGAACACCTCCGCGTTCATGTGCGTGGCCGAGCCGTTGCCTGCCGAGCCGTAGTTGAACGCGCCGGGCTTGGCCTTGACCTGCGCGACCAGATCCTTCTCGTCGACGAAGCGGTTGGGCGGAGTGACGAGCACATTGGGAAGGCTCGCCAGCGGCGTGACGCCCGCGAAGTCCTTCAGCGTGTCGTAGGAGAGGTTCGGGTAGATCGACGGATTGACCAAGTGCCCCGCCGAGTGGATGAGCAGCGTGTAGCCATCCGCCGGTGCCTTGGCCACCTGCGCCGCGCCCAGCGTGCCGCCGGCGCCGGGCTTGTTGTCGATGATGACGCTGGTCCCCAGCGCCGGGCCCAGTCTTTCCGCCATCAGTCGCGCCACGATGTCGGTGCCGCTGCCCGCCGTGAAAGGAACCACGACGCGGATCGTCTGGCCGCGCGGCCAATCGCCCTGCGCCTGGGCACTGGCGAAGGCACAGAGTGCGAGGGCGGCGGTGAGAAGCTGGCGTCGGCCGGGGAGGAATGTCTTCATGGGCTGTCTCCGTTGGAATCGTTGAGGAATGAAGTACGACGTGGGCGAGGGGCGCGCTGTTTCAGGCGGGCGGGGGCGCATTCGCCATCACCAGCGCCACTAGAACGGGGCGGTTGGTGCGATTGACGAGTTGCCGCTTCTCGCCGGGCGCGAAGCGGCAACTGTCGTAGGGACCGAGTTCCTGCTCGTCCGGCCGGCCGTCGAGTTCGGACACGACGGTGAGCCGGCCCTCGAGCACGAGGTAGAGCTTCTCCATCGGCGAGCCGTCGAGCGTGGTGTGGCCGCCGGGCAGGATCTGGCTGATGCCCATCCACATCTGCGTCGAAGGGCCGGCGTCCTTGCCCTGCAGGCGCAGGCAGCGCATGTCGAAGTGGTTGGGCGCCTCGTAGGCGGGCGCCGCGTCGAATCGGGTGACGTGCATGGCTGGCTTCTCCTCAGGGACGCAGCACGACGCGGTCGGTGCTGCCCGACAGTACGAGTCGGTACGCATCGAGTGCCTCGTCGAGCGCGAAGGCGCGCGCGACGGGGAAGGGCTTCAGCGTGCCGCGCTCGAAGCCCTCGCGCATGGCGTCGAGCTGTGCGGTCGATGCGATGCAGTCCATCGCGAGCGAGTCGATGCCGACAAAGGTGTGCATCCCGCGGTAGAACGCGAAGATGTCGAAGGGCACCGCGCGGTCCTGGGTCGAGATCAGGATCTGCGTCGCACCCTTGGCCATCGACTTGTTCGCGGCTTCGAAGTAGGCGCTGCCGACCGTGTTGTAGGCGATGTCCACGCCGCGTCCGTTCGTCAGCTCGCGCACCCGGGCGGCGATGTCGCCCTGCGTGGCGTCGACCACATCGACGGGGGAGTTCGCGAAGCCTTCGAAAGGTCCGGCGCTTCGCTGCACGGCGATCACCCGGGCACCGCCCTGTGTCGCGAGTTGCACCGCAGCCTGGCCGACCTTGCCGTTGGCGCCGAGCACCAGCACGGTCTGGCCCGGCTGCGGCATGCCGCTGCGGCGAAAGCCTTCGTAGGCGGTCACAAAGGGCACGCCCACGGCGCCTGCCTCGTCCATGGAAATGCTGCGTGGCCGGTCGCGCAAGGCAGCCACCGGAAGCAGCAGGTAGCGCGCATGCGAGCCGTCGCGCGTGATGCCGACGTCGCCGCCCGATCCGTAGACCTCGCGACCGACCCACTCGCCAGGGCCATCGATCACGATGCCGGCGAAATCACGCCCCGGCGTGCGCGGAAACACGGCTTGCGGCATCAGGCCCAGCGCCGCTTTCACGTCGCTCGGATTGACCGCGGCGGCACCGACCTTCACGACGGCGAAGCCGGGCTTCGCAACGGGCTGAGGTTGGGGCGCCGCTTCGAGCTGAAGCGTGTCGAGGTTCGCGGCCTTCTGGCTCACGCGCAGCGCACGCGCGCTGTCGTTGATCACCGCGCTCATTGAGTAACCTCCGTGCTCCGCACTGCGGTGCGAGCTTGCTTGGAGCGGTCCGGCGCGGCGCTCATGACCGGACCTCCCGCAGTCCCAGCATCGCGCGCGCCTCGCGCGCATTGGCGACTTCGCCGCCCAGGCTCTCGATGATGTCGCGCGCCTTCGCCACGAGCTGCGCGTTGCTCTGCGCGAGCACGCCCTTCTCCAGGTAGATGTTGTCCTCCATGCCGACGCGCACATGGCCGCCGAGCAGCCAGGCCTGCGCCACGATCGGGAATTCCATGCGCCCGATGCCGAAGGCGCTCCAGAAGGCGCCGCGCGGCAGCATGTCGCGGGCGTACAGCACGGTCTGCGGCGTGGCCATGAAGCCGTACTTCACGCCCAGAACCAGCGTCCACATCGCAGGCCCTTCGAGCGTGCCGTCGGCGATCAGGTCCAGTGCCATGTGGATGTCGCCGGAGTCGAAGATTTCGAGCTCGGGCTTCACGCCGGCATCGCGGATCACCTTTGCCATGCGGCGCACGTTCTTCGGCGTGTTGATGACGACGTCGGGCCCGGAGTTCATCGTGTTCAGGTCGAGCGAGCACACATCGGGCTTGATCAATGCGATGTGCTCGACGCGCTTCTCCGGCAGCAGCAGCGTGCTGCCCGGGGCGGCGACCTTGGGATCGTCCTCACTCGGGATGAACCGGCCGCCCGGGCCGGTGGTGAGGTTGATGATGAGTTCGCGGTTGGCACGGCGGATGCGGTCCACCACGTCGCGGTAGAGCTCGACCTGCATCGAGGGGCGGCCGGTCTCGGGGTCGCGCACGTGGATGTGGACTTGTCCGGCGCCGGCTTCCGCAGCGGCCAGGCATTCGTCCGCGATCTGCGCCGGGGTAATGGGGAGGTGCGGCGTCTGCTCGGGCTTCACCAGGTTGCCGGTCACCGCGCAGGTGATGAGAGTCTTGGTGTTCACAGATGCCGCCCTCCGTCCACCACGATGCGCGTGCCGGTGACGAAGCGAAGCGTGGTCGCGAGCGCTTCGACCGTGGCGGCGACGTCCTCGGGCAGGCCGATCCGGCCGAGCGGCGTGGTGTTCGCCATCTTGGCCTTGAAGTCCTCGCCGCGGCCCGGCACGAACGCGGATTCGACCGCGCCCGGCGATACCGACACTACGCGCACGGCTGGCGCGAGTGCCTTGGCAAGCGCATCGCCCACGACGTCGAGCCCGGCCTTCGCGGCGACGTAGGCAAGATTGCTGCCCACACCGGTGAAACCGGCGATCGAGGAGATGTTGACCACCAACCCATCGCCGCTGGCCTTGAGCAAAGGCGCGAAAGCGCGGATGGTGGCGAACACGCCGCGGAAGTTGGCGCGCAGCAGTTCGTCGATGAGTTCGTCCGTGAGTGCGTCGAGATCGGCAGCCGGCACCGGCTTTGTGTGGCCCGCGCTGTTGACGAGGATGTCGCAACGGCCATACGCGGCCTGCACATCGGAAGCGGCACGCTGCAAGCTGGGCGTATCGACGATGTCGGCGCGGATCGCGCAATGGTGCTGGCCGGCATCGCTCGGCAGCGCTGCGGCGCGGGCGTCGGCATCTTCGGCCTTGCGATGCAGCAACACGCAAGTCGCGCCGAGCGCGGCGAGGCGGCCAGCCGTCGCGTAGCCGATCGCGCCGAGGCCGCCGGTAATGACCGCGACCTTGCCGTCGAGTCTGGATGTGGGGTCAAAGCTCATGAGGTTCCCAGGAATGAAGTCAGCGTTGGAAAAGATGCAATCAGGGAGCTGCAGCGGAACCGGCTCCGCCGGTCCGCCAGCAGCAGGGGGTTGGCGGCCACACGAAGTGGGCAAGCCTGGGGGTGTTCAAGGTTCAGTGGGGGTGTTCAAGGTATCGGCGGGCGAGGGAACTTCATCTCGCCCGGTTCGAGCACGAAGTCGTGCTGGAGGGTTGCTTTCAGGCCGTCCTGTTGAAGCTCGTAGCGACCGATCAGCTTGCGCGTCACGCCGAACACCGGATCGCTTTCGAGGTTCTCGTCGTCGTCCGCGAACACCTGGGTGATCAGCACCTTGTGGCCCGGTTTGCTGACCATGAAATGCAGGTGCGCCGGGCGATTCGGATGCCGCAGTTGCGCGCGCAGCAGTTCGCCGCAGGGCCCGTCGGTCGGCACCGGGTACCCGGCCGGCCGCACGCTGCGAAAGTGGAAGCGTCCCTCCGAGTCCGTCTTGAAACGGCCACGCAGGTTCATCTCATCCTGCTCCGCATCCTGGTTCTCGTAGAGGCCGACGGGGGAGGCCTGCCAGACGTCGACGGTGGCGCCGCCCACGGCCTTGCCGTCGGCGGTGCGCACGGTGCCCGATACCTCCAACGGAACGCCGCCCGGCGTCTCGGAGCGCGCGATGTCCTCGCCCGAGTCGCAAATGGGCGCGTTCGCGCGCCAGAAGGGGCCCAGCAGGGCAGCGGGCGATTCGCCTTGCGGGTCCTGGTTGTTGAGCAACGCGACCAGCGTCGAGACGCCGAGCAGGTCGGCTGCCAGCACGACCTCGTTCTTGGTCTCGCCGCTGGCCTGGCCGATCGCGACCAGGAAGCCGAGCGCGTGCTCGAACTCGTCCTCGGTCAGCTTCACTTCCTGAACGAAGGCATGGAGATGGCGGGTCAGCGCGGCGATCACGGTCCGAAGGCGCGGGTCGGGGGTGCGCTCCATGGCGTGGAGCGCCATCTGCAGCACGGAGTCGGGGGTGGTGACGATGTTCATGGGGCTTGGTGGTTTATGCAAACGTTTGCAAATTAAACTCCAGTTCGACCGGAACGTAAAATCCAGGTATCCCATTGCCCATTCTGGAAATCGGGTTAAAAGAAGCGAACTCGCCCGTTCAATCGTTTGCACTCATGAACCCTTCGGCAACTTCCACCGTCACGATCCGCGACGTCGCGCAGGCCGCGGGCGTGCATGTGTCGACGGTGTCGCGCGCGCTCAATCCCGCCAAGCGCGGGCTCATCAGCGTGGAGGTGCTGCGCGTGGTCGAAGAGGCGGCGCTGAAGCTCGGCTACCGGCCCAACCGCGCGGCGTCGGCGTTGCGCACTGGGCGTACGCACACCATCGGCGTGCTCGTGCCGGACATCACCAACCCGGTCTTTCCGCCCATCCTGCAAGGCATCGAGGCGAGTGCTGCGGCGCGCGGCTATTTCGTCTTCGTGACCAACGTGGTCGACCACGCGCTGGCCCGCCCGATCGTCGAGCGCATGCTGGCGCAGCGCGTCGATGGCCTCGTCATGGCGACGGCCACGCGCGACGATCCGCTCGTCGACTACATCGCCAAGGCCGGCATGCATGCCGTGCTCGTGAACCGCGCCGACGAGACGGGGCGCCTGCCCGCCGTCGTGAGTGATGACCGCCTCGCGATGAAGCTCGCCGTCGACCACCTCGTGTCGACGGGGCATCGCCGGATCGGCCACCTCGCCGGGCCCCAGAACATTCCGACGGGCGTGGGCCGTCGCCAAGGCGTGGAACAGGCTCTGCGCGATCGCGGCCTCGAAATGGCCTGCGTCGTCGAGTGCGAAAGCTACAGCCGCGAAGCGGGCCGCGTGGCGATGAAGCAGTTGCTCTCCGCTCCATCGATGCCCGACGCCGTGGTGTGCTGCAACGATCTCGTGGCGCTGGGCGCGTACGACGCGCTTCGCGAGCAAGGCATCCGCGTGCCGAGGGACATCTCGATCACCGGCCACAACGACATGCCGCTGGTCGACATGGTGAATCCGCCGCTCACGACGATCCGCCTGCCGCACCGCGAACTGGGCTGGCGTGCGGCGGAGATGCTCTTCGACGAAATCGAAGGCAAGGCGCTGTCAGCCTCGACGGTGGTGCTGCGGCCGGAGCTCATCGTTCGCGAATCGACACGCGACCTCGCGGGCGGCGCCTGATCAGCGCGGCTTCTGAAAACCGCCTTCGATCCATGCCTCGGCGCTCGCGGCGCTCAGCCTGAAGTCCGGCCGCACGCGCGCCTCGCCGACCGCATCGCCGGATTCATCGTGCGCCCGGAGCACCGCATGCGGATTGTCTTCGTCGGGCACGATCTGCAGGGACACGCGAATGCGCTCCGAGCCTATGCCTACGTTCACGCTCTTGTTGAGTCGCGCGTGCAATTGCTGCTCGTGCCGGCGCAGCACTTCGGACGCAGTCTTCACCAGCGTGTGAAACGCCGGGGCGTCCAGCGGCTTGGGGTTCTTCTTGTCGCGACCCATGGTCCAGGGGCCGACCAGCGCGGGCTCGGGATCACCGTGGCGCGTCATCGAGACGGCCCAGCCGTCGTCGTCCTCGTTCTTGATGACCCTCGCGGTCCAGAGTTCGTCGCTCCAGAGGGTGGCTTCCTGTATCGGGGCGGCAGTGTCTGCAATGTCTGTCATGGTGGGCGCGTTCGCGCGGTTCAGAAAATGGAAAGGCCGGTGCGCGCGACGAAGAGTTCGAGGGCCTTCATGCCGAGCAGCGAGTTGCCCGTCGCATCGAGCGCCGGCGACCAGACGCACAGCGCGAGCTGGTCCGGCACCACGGCAACGATGCCGCCGCCCACCCCGCTCTTGCAGGGCAGTCCGACAGAGAAGGCGACGTCGCCAGCGGCGTCGTAGGTGCCGCAAGTCAGCATCAGCGCGTTGATGCGGTGCGTGTGTCGCTCGGTCGTGATCTCGGGGTCGCCGTCGAAGGGATGGGCGCCGTCGCGGCACAGGAAGGTGGCCGCCCTTGCGAGTTGCACGCAGCTCATACGGATGGCGCACTGGTGGAAGTACATGTCGAGCACTTCGGCGACGGTGTTGTCGATCTTGCCGAAGCTCTTCATGAAGTTGGCCAGCGCCACGTTGCGGAAGCCGGTCGCGGCTTCGGACGCGGCAACCTCGTCGTCGAAGCCGATCGGCTCGCCGCACAGGCTGCTCATGAAGGCGAGAAGGTCGGGCTTGGCATGGCCCCGGCTCACGAGCCGGTCGGCCACCGCGATCGCACCCGCATTGATGAAGGGGTTGCGCGGCTTGCCCTGCTCGTTCTCCAACTGCACGAGCGAGTTGAACGGGTTGCCCGAGGGCTCGCGGTTGATCCGCTCCCACAGCGCATCCCCCATGCAGCGCATGGCGAGTGTGAGCGTGAAGAGCTTGGAGATGCTCTGGATCGAGAAAGGCGTCGCCGCGTCGCCCGCGGAGGCTTCCACGCCCTCGCGCGTCCGCAGCGCGATGCCGAATTGTTCGACCGGAACGCGCGCCAGCGCCGGGATGTAGCACGCGACCGCGCCGCCGGCGCCCAGTTGGGCGCGCATTTCGGCATTGATCTCGTCGAGGATGGGTTGAAAGTTCATGACCTCAAGGCCGGCCGCCGGTTCACCAGCACGATGCCGAGCGCCACACCGGTCAGCGCCAGCACGAGTTGCAGCGTCAGCGACTCGGACAGTAGCACCACGCCGAACACCAGCGCAAACAGCGGCGTGAGAAAGGTGAACGACGAAATGCGCGTGGCCGGGTAGTGCCGCAGCAACCACATCCAGGCCAGGTAGCTCGCGAAGGCGCCGATGGCGGTCTGCAGCGCGATCGAGAACCACGCGTAGGTCGAATAGGAAAAGCCCCAGCGCTCGCCGAGCAGAAGCGAGAGCACCGGCGACACCGCCGCGGTGACTGCGATTTGATAGAAGAGCGTCTTCTCGGCGCTCGCCGTGGCGAGCTTCGTGGTGCGGATCGCCATCGTCGTGAGCCCCCACAGCACGCCCCCAGCCAGTGCGAGCGCATCGCCGTGCAACTGGCTCGACGTGCTGTGCCCGAAGCTTTCGCTGAAGGCCAGCACCACGCCCGCGAAGGCGATTGCCAGCCCGACCCACTGCAGGCCGTGCAGCCGTTCCGACGGCACGATGCGCGGCAGGAGCAACGCGACCACGAAGGGCGCGGTGTAGAGAAACACCGTGAGTCGCGAGGCCGAGGTGTGCTGCAGCCCGATGTAGATGCAGACGAATTCGCCTGCGAAGAGCGCTCCCGCCAGCAGCCCGCCAGGCAGTGTGCCGTCGCGCTCGAAGAGCGGCACCCCACGCCACCTGCACCACAGCCACAACAACACGACCGCGCCCGTCATGCGGATCGACGCCTGCCACAGCGGCGGCACTTCGGTGACGGTTGTCTTGATGAGGATCTGCTGCAGCCCCCAGAAGGCACAACAAGCGATCAAGAGGGTGGTGGCGCGGCTGTCGAGGTGTTCCTTGCGATCGATCATTCTTTGTCTTGTTCTGGATTTGAAGCGGGGAGAGTCAGGGAGCGGCCAGTGGATAGGGCGGCTTGTCGTGCGTGCCGATCGTGAGGTCCGGCACCACGGTCTCGACGTCGGGCATCGCCTTCGCCGCTTGTTCGAGCCGCCGCGCCAGCTCACGCGTTGGCACGCAGCCTTGCAGGTAGATCCAGCGCCGCTGCACCGTCACCCACACGCTGCTGCGTCGTACACCCGGCACGGCTTCAAGCGTCTTGCGCACTTCGGGTGCGATCGCCTTGTCGTAGCGGTAGGCGTTGCTGTCCTTGCAGCGGCCGGCGAGCCAGCAGCTCGTGCCTCGTTCGAGCCGGCTGTGCATCTGCGAGCGCGCCTCCGATGCCGTGTAGAGCGGACCGAGCGGCACCGGGCATGTCTTCAGGCCCGATGAAACCTGGAAGAAGGGATCGTCGAAGAAGTTGGTCCGGGCATCGCCTTCGGCGCCGTGGGCCGTCAGGGCGACGCTCGCGCCCGCGACCAGCAGCACAGCCAGAGATGGCGCGCGCGCGAACATCCGGCGACAACTCACCGGACTCTTCAAAGCGGATGCTCGGTATAGAAGCGTCCGCCGTGAAAAAGCAATGGCGAGGCGCCGGGACTGTGCGAGCAACGTTCCACTTCCCCGACGAAGATCACGTGGTCGCCTTCGTCATAACGACTGCGATTGAAGCATTCGAAGCTCGCGGCCGAGCCCACCAGCACCGGCGCGCCGCCGACGCCTTCGGTGTAGGCGACATCGGCCCAGCGATCGACGTCCTTCGTCGCAAAACGCTCTGCCAGGTTCTTCTGGCTGGCCGCGAGGATGTTGATCGCGTAGTGCGACCCGGTGCTGAGCGCGGCCATCGATGCCGCACTGCGCGCAAGGCTCCACAGCACCAGCGGCGGATCGAGCGAGACGGAGTTGAATGAATTGGCCGTGAGGCCGACCAGTGCACCGTTGCCGGAGCGCGCGGTGACGATCGTCACGCCGGTCGCGAACATGCCGAGGGCTGCGCGGAACTCGTCAGTCGAGAAGGAAGGCGGTTGCGCCTGGGCGGGTGCGGTCACGGGGAAGCGGCGAAAGTGAGGGTCTATTCTGGCTGATATCAAGCTCGCCCCCAGGCTTGCCCACTTCGTGTGGCCGCCCACCCCCGACCGGGGGCAATACCTGCGGCCCTGCGGAGCCGGGTCCGCGGTATTCCTGGACTCCCGATCTAGCCGAAGAACCAGTAACCGACTGCGATCGCGGCCAACACGCCCGCCAGCTCGGCGAGCAGCGCGCAGCCTACCGCGTGCCGTGCCCGCTGGATGCCGACCGCACCGAAGTACACGGCCAGCACATAGAAAGTGGTCTCGGTGCTGCCCTGGATGACTGCGGCCACCAGCGCCGGAAAGCTGTCGACGCCATGGGTCTTCATGGTCTCGATCAGCATCGCGCGTGCTGCGCTGCCAGAAAAAGGCTTGACCAGCGCGGTCGGCAATGCATCGACGAAGCGCGTATCCCAGCCGGTCAGCGACACCAGCCAGCGGATGCCTTCGAGTGCGAGATCGAGCGCGCCCGAGGCGCGCAACACGCCCACGGCACAGAGCATGGCAACGAGGTAGGGCAGCAGGTTCTTCGCGACGTCGAAGCCTTCTTTCGCACCTTCGACGAAGCACTCGTAGACCTTCACGCGCCGTATCGCGCCCACCAGCAGGAAGGCCACGATCAGGCCGAACAGCGTGAGGTTGCCGAGCAGCGAAGAGAGCGATGCCAGCGCCGCCGCCGACAACGTGGCCAGCAGCGCCATGAAGCCGCCGAGCAGCAGCGCGCCGGGCAGGAGATACGCGAGCACGACCGGGTCCCACAGCTTCAGCCGCTGCATGAAGGCGACCGACAGCAGGCCTACCAGTGTCGACGCGCTGGTCGCCAGCAGGATCGGCAAGAACACCATCGTCGGATCGGCGGCGCCCAACTGCGCGCGGTACATGAAGATCGTGACCGGCAGCAGCGTCAGCGATGACGCGTTGAGCACCAGGAACAGGATCTGCGCGTTGCTGGCTGTCGTCGGGTTCGGATTCAGCGTCTGCAGTTCGCGCATCGCCTTCAGGCCGATCGGCGTCGCCGCGTTGTCCAGACCCAGCGCGTTCGCCGCGAAATTCAGCGTGATGAGGCCGAGCGCCGGATGGCCCACGGGCACCTCGGGCATCAGCCGGCGAAACAATGGACCGAGCAGTCGCGCCAATCGATCGACAATGCCCGCCGCTTCGGCAATGCGCAGGAAGCCGAGCCACAGCGTGAGCGTGCCGAAGAGCAGCACCATCACTTCGACGGAGAGCCTGGCCATCGCGAACAGGCTCTCGACCACGGTGGCGAACACGGTGGCGTCGCCGCCGATGAGCCAGCGCCCGAGCGCAGCCACCGCTGCCGTTAGAAAGAAGCCAAGCCACAGACCGTTGAGCACGCGAATCCCTTGCTGCGAATGCGCGCCGATCATAGGGTGAGCGTCGCGCGTCCCCGCTCGCAGGCTACATTCGCCGCCATGAATTTCACCCGAAGGGAACTGAACCGCGCGGCGCTGTGGCTGGCGCTGGGCAACTGGGCCGCACCGTTGCGCGCACAAACGCAGCCGGCGCCGCGATGGGCATCGAACCCGTTCACGCTCGGCGTCGCGAGCGGCCAGCCGCGACCGGACAGCATCGTGCTGTGGACCCGCCTTGCGCCGGCCGACGACGAAGAGAGGGCTCGCATGGCGAAGACGACGTGCACCGTGCGTTACGAGATCTGTTCCGACGCGGCCTTGCGCCGACCTGTCGCCCGAGGCGAAGTGGTGACCGACGCATCGCGGGCTTTCAGCGTGCACGTCGACGCGCGGGGCCTCCAGCCGCAACGCGACTACTGGTATCGCTTCACGTCCGGCAACGCGGTGAGCCCTGTCGGCCGTGCGCGCACCGCGCCGGCGGTCGACGCGGATGTGCGGCGACTGCGATTCGCACTGGCCTCCTGCCAGCACTACGAGCAGGGCTACTTCAAGTCGCACGGAGAAATCGCCGGTCGCGACCTGGACTTCGTGCTGTTCGTCGGCGACTACATCTACGAAGGCAGCAGCCCCAACTATGAAATCCGCAAGCACGGCACGCGCACGCCGTACACGCTGAACGCCTATCGCGAGCGCCACGCCCTCTACAAGGGCGACGCCGACTTGCAGGCCGCGCATGCGGCGCATCCATGGATCCTGACCTGGGACGATCACGAAGTCGTCAACGACTATGCCGGCGACCGTGAACCGGCGCGCGACGATCCCGAGCGATTCCTGCGTCGCCGCGCCGCGGCCTACCAGGCCTACTTCGAGCACATGCCGCTGCGAGTGCCGCCGCAGGGCAGCGCGATGCGCATCTATGATCGCTGCGCCTGGGGGCGCCTGGCCGAACTCTGGACGCTCGACTGCCGGCAATATCGGAGCCGTCACGCCTGTCCCGATGCGGAGCGGGATGCGGGCCGGTCGCTCGTCGGCTGCGCCGAACTGGCGGATCGCACCCGCACGATGCTCGGCGCCGAACAGGAACGCTGGCTGGGGCAGGGTCTCGCAGCTTCGACGGCGCGATGGAAGCTGCTCGGCCAGTCCTCGCAGATCAGTGCGTCCGGCTTCGAAACGCCCGAGGGGCGCAAGGTCTGGACCGATGGGTGGGACGGCTATCCCGAGGCGCGCCGGCGTCTGATCGAGGGCGCCCACAAGACGGGCGTTGGCAACCTGGTGGCGTTTGGTGGCGATGTGCACCGGCACGTTGCGGCGGACCTTCGCGTCGTGCCGAACGACCCCACCTCACCGATCGTCGCGAGCGAATTCGTGGGCGGCTCCGTGACTTCGAAAGGCGCCAGCATGGCTGCCATGGCGCGCATGCGGCGGGACAACCCCGACGTGGCCCATGCGCGGGGCGACCAGCGCGGCCATGCGTTCATCGAGGTCACGCCGCAAGCATTGGAGTGCGAGTTCCGGGCGACCGCTCACCCCGTGTTGGCCGATGCCTCGTTCTTTTCGCAAGCCCGCTTCGCGGTCGAGGCGGGTCGCGCGGGCGTTCAGTCGGCGTGAAGCATTTGCTGCGTGCGCCGAACCTCTCGGTCCGCATCGTCTGATCAGAGGCGGGCTTCGGCCCGCCCGATGCCCGGAAACTCGACGACGACCGTGTCGCCCTTGCTGACCGGCAGCACGCCCACCCATGAGCCCGTGGTGACCACCGTTCCGGCCGGCATGGTGGCGCCGTCCCTCGTCACGTGGCGAAGCCAGATCGGCAGCAGCCAGGCGGGATCACGCAGCGAATGGGTGCCGGTCCGCACATCGAGTGCCCGGTCGGCGATGCGTGTCTCGCAGCGTTCCGTCATCCAGTCGCGCGCGGCATAGGGCACCCATTCGCCCAGCACCAGCGCGCCGTGCGATTGCTGGTCCGCGAGGCGAAGCAGGGCGGTGGCCTTTGCCGGGTCCTTCCAGCGCGAATCCACGATCTCGATCGAGACCGTCATGGCATCGATCAACGCCGCCGCCGTCTCCGGAGTGAGCGAAGCGGCGCGCTCCGGCGTCACGGCTTCGCCGAGCCGCAGCGCGATCTCGGACTCGATGCCGGGCGCATTGAAATGCATGTCGCTGTAGTTGGCGGGGCTGCTGCGCACGCCGGGTGGCGGCAGCGGCGCGTGCGTCAGCACGGCCTCGCGCGAAGGTCCGCCGGACTTCCAGTGACCGGGCTCCTTCGTTTCAAACCAACCCATCGCTCCCGCCACGCGGTCCTGCACACCGTAGGCCTGCTCGGCATCGCCCACGCTGTCCTTCCATGCCGCCGCATCCATTGCGCGGCCTTCGCGCCATGCCGATGCCAGTGCTGCAGCCAGGCCGGTCATGCGTCGACCTTCACCTTGCCGTCCTTGACGACGCGGGCCCATTTGTCGATCTCGCTCGAGATGAACTTGGCGAACTTGTCGCGCGAACCGCCGCCGTCCTCTGCGCCGTAGGTGTCGAGCCGTTCCTGCACATCGGGCATCGCCAGCACCGTGTTGACGTCGCGATTGATCTTGTCGGCGATGCCGGCCGGCAGCTTGCCGGGGCCGGCGAGCCCGTACCAGGTGGTGGCCTCGAACCCGTCGAAGCCTTGCTCCTGCATCGTCGGAATACCCGGATGGCCCTTGGCGCGCTTGAGCCGAGTCTGCGCCACGCCGATGACCTTGCCGCTCTTCACGTGCGGCGTCGCGGCGGTCATCGTCTCGAAGCTGTACTGGATCTGGCTGCCCATCAGGTCGGCGAGCAGCGGTCCGCTGCCCTTGTAGGGCACATGCATTGCATCGACCTTGGCCTGCAGCTTGAACATCTCCAGCGCCAGGTGCTGTGCCGAACCGGATCCGGCCGAGCCGAAGCTGACCTTGCCCGGTTCCGCGCCGCACAGCGCGACGATGTCCTTCACGGTGACGGCTTTCTGCGTGGGGCTCGCGATCAGCAGATTGGGTGTCACGCCGACCAGCACGATGGGCACGAAGTCGCGCTCGACGTTGTAGCGCAGCTTGGGCTGGAGGCTGGGCGCGAGGGCATGGCTGTTGATGTGCGCCATCAGCAGCGTGCTGCCGTCGGCGGGCTGGGTCGCCACGTACTCGGCTGCCAGCACGCCGGCGACGCCGCCCTTGTTCTCGACGATGACCGTCTGGTTCCACATCACGGACAGCTTCTGCGCGACCACGCGGGCCAGCGCGTCGGTGCCGCCGCCCGGCGGAAAGCCGACCACGATGCGCACGGGGCCCGAAGGCCAGTCCTCCGCGAACACGCTGGGCGCCGCGAGGGTGGCCGCCGCCGCGCCCGCGGCCTGGATGAAGGATCGACGTTGCATGGTGTCTCCGTTGTGTCTTGAATGCGTTGTCGGCGCTCAGGCGGCCTTCTGCAGGGCGGCCTGCGCCGCATGCCCGGCGAAGTAATCCATCGTGGCCTGCACGCCGCTGCCGGCAAGCTTCACGCCGGAGAGCTTCAGCCCCATCTCGACACCCGCGACCATGGCGACGAGCGTCAGGTCATTGCTGTCGCCGAGGTGGCCCATGCGGAACATGCGTCCCTTGAGCTTGCCCAGCCCGGTGCCGAGCGACAGGTCGAAGCGCTGATGGATGAGGCGGCGCACCGCATCCGCGTCGACGCCCTCCGGCGTGATCACGCCGGTGAGCACCGGCGAGTAGACGGCCGGATCGGCGCACTGGATCGGCAGGCCCCATGCATTCACCGCGGCGCGCACGCCGGCAGCCCAGCGCTGGTGGCGCGCGAAGACGTTGTCCAGGCCTTCGCCGAGGATCATGTCCAGCGCCTCCGAGAGGCCGTAGAGCAGGTTGGTGTTGGGCGTGTAGGGCCAGTAGCCGTCCTTGTTCATCTCGACGATCTCGTCCCAGGCCCAAAACGAGCGCGGCAGTTTCGCGCTCTTCATGGCTTCGAGCGCACGCGGCGAGATGGCGTTGAAGCTGATGCCCGGCGGCAGCATCAGGCCCTTCTGCGAACCGCTGATGGTGACGTCCACGCCCCATTCGTCATGACGGAAGTCGGCGCTCGCGAGGCCCGAGATGCTGTCGACCATCAGCAGCGCCGGGTGGCCCGCCGCATCGATGGCGCGGCGCACCGAGGCGATGTCGGAAGTGACGCCGGTCGAGGTCTCGTTGTGCACCACGCACACGGCCTTGATCTTCTTCTCCGTGTCCTTGCGCAGGCGCGCCTCGATCAGGTCGGCCTGCACGCCGCGGCGCCAGCCCGCCGCGTTCGGAAGGTGTTCGTCCGTGCCACCGTAGGCGAGGAATTCGGTCGAGATGCCCAGCCGCGTCGCCATCTTCTGCCACAGCGACGCGAAATGGCCGGTCTCGAACATCAGCACGTGGTCGCCCGGGCTCAGCGTGTTCGACAGCGCGGCTTCCCACGCGCCGGTGCCCGAGGCCGGGTAAATGATGACGGGATGCTGCGTCTTGAAGATCTGGCGGATGCCCGCCAGTACCTGTCGGCCCAGGGCGCCGAATTCCGGACCGCGATGGTCGATGGTGGGCAGGCTCATCGCGCGCAGGATGCGGTCGGGCACCGGGCTCGGACCTGGGATCTGCAGGAAGTGCCTGCCGGTGGGGTGGGAGTCGAGTTGAAGCATGTGGCCGTCCTTTCGCGGGCAGTTTTGCATTCAAAACACAAAAATGCATGCTGGTTATCCACTACGCCAAGGGATTGAGGCGGTCGAAATTTGCATTCAAAATGCAGCTGAAGGAATTTGAACCATGGCGGAAGTGATCGAGATCTCGCGGCTCGCGCTGCATGACCAGGTGGCATCGCGGCTGCGGACCATGCTCATCGAAGGCCATATCGCGCCCGGGGCCAAGCTCAACGAGCGCGAGCTGTGCGAGCAGTTGCGCGTCTCGCGCACGCCGCTGCGCGAAGCCATCAAGCTGCTGGCGGCGGAAGGACTGGTCGACCTGCTGCCCAATCGCGGCGCGGTGGCGGTCAAGCTGACCGAGGCCGACGTGGTCAACACCTTCGAGCTGCTGTCGATGCTCGAGGCGATGTCCGGCGAGCTGGCGGCGCAACGCATCACCGACGCAGAACTGGCCGAGCTTCGTGCGCTGCACTACGAAATGATGGCCTGCTTTTCACGGCGCGACTTGTCCGGCTACTACCGCATCAATGCGCGCATCCACGCGGCGATCAATGAGGCGGCCAAGAATCCGGTGCTGGCGAGCACCTACCGCTCCACCAACGCCCGCGTGCAGTCGCTGCGCTTTCGCACCAACCAGAACGAGACCAAGTGGGCGGATGCAGTCGCCGAACACGAACGAATGATCGAGGCGCTGAGCGCGCGCGATCCCGCCGCGATGCGCCAGGTACTGATCGAGCACCTGAACCGCAAGCGCGACACCGTGCTGGAGCTCCTGCGCGCAGGCGAAATCTATCCACGGTCCAACGCGGCCAAGAGCTGAACACCCCATGCGCATCGAGCCCGCGAGCCATCTCCAGCCAGCCGGTACCGTCCTGCCTCCCAACGAAACCTGCGAGGCGCTGGCCAGACGCCTGGCGGCGGAGACGCAAGGCGAGGTGCTGTTCGACGACGCATCGCGCGGCCGCTATGCGACCGATGCGTCCATCTACCAGATCATGCCGGTCGGCGTGCTGGTGCCCAAGACCGAGCGCGACATCGCGACGGCCATCGACGTGGCGCGCGACCTCAAGGTGCCGGTGCTGGCGCGCGGCGGCGGGACCAGCCAGTGCGGCCAGACGACAGGCGCGGCCCTGGTGATCGACAACAGCAAGCACTTCCGGCGCGTGCTGGACCTCGACGTCGATCGCCGCACCGTCATTGTGGAGCCGGGCATCGTGCTCGATCACCTGAATGCGCAGCTCAAGCCGCACGGGCTCTGGTATCCGGTCGACGTGTCCACCAGCGCACAGGCCACGCTGGGCGGCATGGCGGGCAACAACTCCTGCGGCTCGCGCTCCATCGCCTACGGCAACATGGTGCACAACGTCGCGGGGGCCAGCGCGTGGTTGTCCGATGGAGAGCTGGTGGAGTTCGGCCCGGTCTCGAACCTGGGCGCACGGGCGAGCGACATCGCGCTGCATGTCCGGCAACTGGTGCTCCAGCACCGCAGCCAGATCCACGCGAACTGGCCCAAGGTTCTGCGCCGGGTCGCGGGCTACAACCTCGACATCTTCGACAACCAGAGCGAGAAGCCCTACACCAAGGACGGCAGCGTCAACCTCGCGCACCTGCTGATCGGCGCCGAAGGCACTCTGGCCTACACGCGCAGCCTGACGCTCAAGCTTGCCGAACTGCCGCGCTCGAAGGTGCTGGGCATCGTCAATTTCCCGACCTTCCACGCGGCGATGGATTCGGCGCAGCACATCGTGAAGCTCGGGCCCACGGCGGTCGAGCTGGTCGACCGCACGATGATCGAGCTGAGCCTTGCGAACCCCGCCTTCAGGCCCACCGTCGAGACCGCGCTGATCGGCAAGCCCGCGGCCATCCTGCTGGTCGAGTTCTCGGGCAGCGACAAGGCATCGTTGCTGCCGAAGCTGAAGGATCTGGTGGACCTGATGGGCGAACTCGGCCTGCCGGGCAGCGTGGTCGAGATGCGCGACGACGCGCCGCAGAAGAACCTCTGGGAAGTCCGCAAGGCGGGGCTCAACATCATGATGAGCCTCAAGGGCGACGGCAAGCCGGTGAGCTTCATCGAGGACTGCGCGGTGCCGCTGGAGCATCTGGCCGAATACACCGACGGTCTGACCGAGGTGTTCGCCAGGTACGGCAGCCGTGGCACCTGGTACGCGCACGCCTCGGTGGGGACGTTGCACGTGCGGCCCATCCTGGACATGCGCACGGACGGCGCTTCCAAGATGCGCGCCATCGCGGAAGAAGCGAGCGCGCTGGTGCGCAAGTACAAGGGCGCCTTCAGCGGCGAGCACGGCGATGGGCTGTGCCGCGGTGAATGGATCGAGTGGCAGTTCGGTCCGGCCATCAACGAAGCGTTCCGCTCGATCAAGCAGAAGCTCGACCCGATCAATCTCTTCAATCCCGGCAAGATCATCGATCCGCCGAAGATGGACGACGGCGCCCTGTTCCGCTTTGCGCCGGCGACCGCACCGAAGCCGTATAAGCGCATCCCGCTCACGCCAGTGCTCGACTGGTCCGCATGGAATGTGCAGGCCGACCCCGTGACGGAAGTGACCACGGCCCCGGGCACCGGCGGCGACGTCACGGGCGGCTTCGCCAAGGCCGTCGAGATGTGCAACAACAACGGCCACTGCCGCAAGTTCGACGCCGGCACGATGTGCCCGAGCTACCGCGTGACGCGCGACGAGCAGCACCTGACGCGCGGCCGCGCCAACACGCTGCGCCTCGCGGTCTCGGGCCAGCTCGGGCCCGACGCCTTCACCAGCGAAGCGATGCACGACACGATGGACCTGTGCGTCGGCTGCAAGGGCTGCAAGCGCGACTGCCCGACGGGCGTCGACATGGCGAAGATGAAGATCGAGTTCCTCGCCCACTACAAGAAGAAGCACGGGCACACGCTCAAGGACAAGCTGATCGCCCGGCTGCCGGACTATGCCCATGCGGCGAGCCGCATGCCCTGGCTGCTGAACCTGCGCAATACGGTGCCCGGCGCACGCTGGCTTGGCGAAAAGGTGCTGGGGCTTTCCGCGAAACGCTCGCTGCCCGCGTGGCGCAGCGACACCTTCTGGCGCGCGAACGATGCATCGATGTTCGCGAGCCGCGAACAGGCAATCGCCGCCGCGCGGGAAGGGCAGAAGGTGGCGGTGCTCTTCGTCGACACTTTCAACGGCACCTTCGAGAGCGAGAACGCCCTGGCTGCCGCGCGCGTGCTCAAGGCCGCAGGCTATGTACTGCACACGGTGCAAAAGGACGGTGGCCATCATTGCTGCGGTCGCACCTACCTGGCCAACGGCATGGTGGACGAAGCCAAGGCCAAGGCGGGCGCGCTGATCGACGCGCTGCTGCCGCTGGCCGATGCCGGCATCGCGATCGTCGGCCTCGAACCGTCGTGCCTGCTCACATTGCGTGACGAAACGCTGGTCATGGGGCTGGGGGCCAAGGCGCGGACGGTCGCCGGTCACGCGTTGCTCTTCGAGGAATTCATCGCGCGCGAAATGAAGGCTGGCTGCTTCCAGTTGGCGCTCAAGCCGGTCGACAAGCCGATCCTGCTGCACGGCCACTGCCACCAGAAGGCCTTCGGCGCCGTGAGCCCAATCCTCGACGTGCTCAAGCTGATTCCGGGCGCCAAGCCGGAATTGATCGAGAGTTCATGCTGCGGGATGGCGGGCAGCTTTGGCTACGAGGCCTCGCATTACGAGGTTTCGATGCAGATGGCCGAAGCCAGCCTGCTGCCCGCCGTGCGCAAGAACCCTGACGCGATCGTGGTGGCCGACGGCACGAGCTGCCGCCACCAGATTGCCGACGGCGCGCAGCGCGAAGCCGTCCATGTGGCGCGGCTGCTCGACGCGCAGCTCGCCTGATACGTTCGGCGGGCTCTACGAGACGTCGATGAGCAGGTCGGGCCGGAAGTTTTCCTGTTCGCCCTTGCCCACGTAGCCCAGCGGATTCGCGACGACGCGACAACCGTCCTTCACGTAGTCGAACTGGCAATGCAGGTGCCCGTGCAGCCAGAGGTCGGCCTGGGGCAGCAGTTCGTCGAGGGAATTGCAGAAGCCTGCGGTGCCGGGACTCAAACCGTAGCGCGGATCGGCGCTCGCGAGGGTCGGGGCGAAATGGGTGATCGCCACCGTGGTACCGTCGAACTCTTGGGCGAGTGCGTTGCGTAGCCAGGCCTGGCACGTCAGTGAGTGCTCTCTCATCTCTTCCGCCAGGAAGATCTGTCCAGCGCGAAGGGTGGCCGCCTTGTGCAAATAGAAGTTGGCAGCGCGCATCGCCTTGCCACGCTTCTTGAGCGCCTCCGACAGGCTGTCGGTCCGTTCGACCAGCGCGTCGAAGTCGGCCCAGAGCGTGGTGCCGATGAAGCGCACGCCATCGATGACACGGGTCTCGCGTTCGAGCCAGCCGATGTCGAGCGCGTCGCATGTTTCGCGCAGCCGGGTGTGGATCTCGTCGAAATCCGCGTTGTCGTATTCGTGGTTGCCCGGGATGTACAGCACAGGGGTCGGCCAGCCGCGCCGAGGGGAAAAGCGCGCCAGGCCGAAATCGGGCTCGGTCAGGCTGGAGCCGGTCTGGTACGAGCCGATATCGCCGGCGAGTACCAGCAGGTCGGCGCCCGGGGCCGGCGCGATCTGAAGATGCGGATGGACTTCGATGTGGAGGTCCGAGAGCAGCTGGAGCTTCATGGATGCAGTCTAGGTGATGGGGTTATGCGGTTTGCGCATGATGTTCGCCTTGGGATATTGGGGAAAACCCTTAATCTAGGTTCATCTTCAATACAGGCGCGCGCCAAGGCCGCGCAACATCATGTTCAGCTTGATCGCCCAAGTGGCCCGTTTTCTTCGTCCCGTTCGTGAAGCCAGCCCGTCCAGCCACGCCGCCGTGCTGATGGAAAGCGCCGGCCGCCGGGCCGGCGTGGATGCCCACCAGGCCCAGGAACTGCGCGTCGCCGCGAGCGCGTGGCTGAGCGTCGTTCGCTGACCCTGTGCTTCTCGTTCACCGTTCCGGCGTCGCCAGCTCCTCGGGCGCCAGCGCGAAGGCAGCGGAAGCCGATCGCAACAGCGCCTGACGCAGCCATTCGTGCGCGCGGCCATGCTGTGCGCGCCGGTGCCATACGGCATCCACGTGCACCATGGGCTGGTCGAAGGGCAGTTCGCGCAGAACCAATTGTTCGTCGATGCCGGTCACGCGCACAAAATGCCGCGGCAGGACGGTCAGCAGGTCGGAGTTGGCCACCACCCGGCCGGCCGTGAAGAACTGGTTCACAGTGACCACGATTCGCCGCTCGCGCCCCATCGCACCCAGCGTCTGGTCGATGAATCCATAGGGGCGGCCCGAAAAGCTCACCAGCAAGTGGCGCGCCCCACAGTAGTTGTCGAGCGTCAGTGGCTGCGCCGCCAGCGGATGGTTTCGGCGCATCACGCAGACGTACTCCCCGACATACAGCCTCTGCGTCTCGAAAGCCACGCCGACGCCCGACTGTCCACGGGCTGCGAGGCTCGCGATCACCGCCGGAAAGTACCCGATCGCCATGTCGACTTCCTCGTTTTCCAGCATGCGCCGAGGATCCCGCGTGGTCAGCGGCAGCACGCGCAAGGAGACGGCCCGGGCTTCCCGTTCGATGATCTCCACCAATCCCGGCATGAGTTCGGCCGCGGTGGCATCCGCCATGGCGAGCAGGAAGTTCGTGTCCGAGGTGCCCGCGTCGAATTCGCCGGGCGCCAGCGTGTGTTGCAACTGCCTCAGCGCATCCCGAACGGTCGGCCACAGCGCCAGCGCGCGCGGTGTCGGCTCGACACCGGCACCCGCGCGGTGCACCAGTTCGTCACCCAGGACTTCACGCAAGCGCCGCAGCGCATTGCTGACGGCCGGCTGCGTGAGGGAGAGATTCCGCGCGGCGCGCGTCAGGTTGCGCTCGGCCATCACCTCGTCGAAGACGCGAAGCAGGTTGAGGTCGAGCGTTCGAAAGTTGACGTCCATTGATATCGTGAATGATAAACATCAAGAAGATAAAGTGGCAGAACACTAGGGTATCCCCTAATATCCTCCCATCGGCTTCGGCCCTTCGTTCTTTAGGAGGAACGCATCATGACCAGCTTCGTACACGTTGATACCCCCGCAACCCACCCCGGCGTCGTTCGCGCCGAGGCAGTGATCCAGCGCATCCGCAGCGCGCGCCGCGGCTTTGACGGCGCGCGTGGCCTGGCAGCCTTCCTTTTGGCCGCGATCGTCGCTTCCCTTCTCGTCGTCGCCGACAGGTTGATGGCCACCTCGGAAGAGGGTGGCTTGTTGGTGGCCTGGGTCGTGCTCTGGGGCGTGGCTTTCGTGGCCATCGCGCTCTTTGCCGGCACCGCACGCTCCCTGGCAGCCCGCGTCGTCGGCTCCGCCCGTGGCGCCGCTTGCCGCCGCGCCGCAGCACGGGCCGACGAGGAATTCATGGCCTACGCCAAGCATGACCCTCGCATCCTGCGCGACCTGCAAGCCATCGCCACCCGCCAGGAAGCCGCCGAGGACGTCGTGGCGTCCGTCGACCTCAAGACGCAAGCCCTGGAACGCGTCGCCAAGCGCGCCGACAATGTCCGCGCCCCGACGCTCCACGAAGCGATGCGCCGCGTAAATCTCGGCCAGTACTACTGAACCCACCCGCCCGCTCCGGCAGGCTAAAAAGCAAAAAGCCCCGCATCGCGGGGCTTTTTCGTTGGTGAAACACCGCGGAACCGGCTCAGCCGGGCCGCTGGTGTTGCCCCCGGTCAGGGGGTAGGCGAAGCGACACGAAGTGCGCGCAGCCTGGGGGCGAGCTCAAGCCATCAAGCGCTGCTCGATCGCCGCTTTGGTGGCCGGCAACTCCTTCGGCAGGTGGTGCGCGAGTTGCTGGAACAGTTCCGCGTGCAGTTTCAGTTCGGCCAGCCAGGCCGCCTTGTCGATGCTGGTGACGGTCTTGAACTGCTCGGCGCTGAAATCCAGGCCCGTCCAGTTCAAGTCCTCGTAACGGGGGCTGACGCCGAACACGTGCTCGCTGCCGTCGGCCTTCTGCTCGATGCGGTCGATCATCCACTTCAGCACGCGCATGTTCTCGCCATAGCCTGGCCAGACGAACTTGCCGTCGTCGCCCTTGCGGAACCAGTTGGTCGTGTAGATCTTCGGCAGGCGCGCGCCCGAGGCCTCGAGCTTCTTGCCCAGGTCCAGCCAGTGCTGGAAGTAGTCGCTCATGTTGTAGCCGGCGAAAGGCAGCATCGCGAACGGGTCGCGCCGCACCACGCCTTGCTGGCCAGCGGCGGCAGCGGTCGTTTCGGAGCCCATCGTGGCGGCCATGTAGACGCCCTCGACCCAGTCGCGGGCCTCGGTCACGAGCGGCACCGTGGTCGAGCGCCGGCCGCCGAAGATGAAGGCGTCGATCGCGACACCCTTCGGGTCGTCCCAGGCGTCATCGAGGGCCGGGTTGTTGATGGCGGCGACGGTGAAGCGCGCATTCGGGTGTGCCGCCTTGGCGCCGGTTTCCTTGGCGATAGCGGGCGTCCAGTCCTTGCCCTGCCAGTCGATCGCATGCGCCGGGGCCTCGCTCATGCCTTCCCACCAGACGTCGCCGTCATCGGTCAGCGCAACATTGGTGAAGATCACGTCGCGGTCGAGACTGGCCATGCAGTTCGGATTGGTCTGCATGTTGGTGCCGGGCGCGACGCCGAAGTAGCCGGCCTCGGGGTTGATGGCGTGCAGCTTGCCGTCTGCACCAGGCTTGATCCAGGCGATGTCGTCGCCGATGGTCGTCACCTTCCAGCCGTCGAAGCCGGCCGGCGGGATCAGCATCGCGAAGTTGGTCTTGCCGCAGGCGCTCGGGAAGGCGGCCGCCACGTGGTACTTCTTGCCTTGGGGATTGGTCACGCCGAGGATCAGCATGTGTTCGGCAAGCCAGCCCTCGTCGCGGCCCATGTTCGATGCGATGCGCAGCGCGAAGCACTTCTTGCCGAGCAACGCATTGCCGCCGTACCCCGAGCCGTAGCTCCAGATCTCGCGCGTCTCGGGGTAGTGGACGATGTACTTCGTCTTGTTGCAGGGCCAGGCCACGTCCTTCTTGCCGGCTTCGAGTGGCGCACCCACGGTATGCACGCAGGGCACGAAGTCGCCATCGTCGCCGAGCACGTCGTACACCGCCTTGCCCATGCGGGTCATGATCTTCATGTTGACCACGACATAGGGGCTGTCGGACAGCTCGATGCCGATGTGCGCGATCGGCGAGCCCAGCGGACCCATGCTGAAGGGCACGACATACATCGTGCGACCCTTCATGCAGCCATCGAACAGCGGCTGCAGCGTGGCGCGCATCTCCGCCGGGGCCATCCAGTTGTTGGTGGGGCCGGCGTCCTCCTTGTTGGCGGAGCAGATGAAAGTGCGGTCCTCGACACGTGCGACGTCGCTCGGATCGGAGGTCGCGAGGAAGGAGTTGGGCCGCTTGGCCGGATTGAGCTTCTTGAAGGTGCCGGCGTCGACCATCAGTTGGCACAGGCGGTCGTATTCCTCGGTACTGCCGTCGCACCAGTAGACCTTTTCGGGCTTGCACAGCGCGGCCATGTCGGCCACCCAGGCGATCAGCTTCGCGTTCTTGACGTAGGAGGGTGCCTGCATGGCAAGACCCTTCAGCGGTGCGTTCATCGTCTATCTCCTAAGTTGAAAATCGTCTTTTCGAACGGGACTCGGTGCCTGGGTTTGGCGAGATCCGTTGGAAAAAACGCTTCTGTCTCGGGAGAGCCGCCTGGATGGCAGCCTGCACGGACCGGAAATCGGGGGCCGGCGGCAGTGCCGGCCCGCACAGGCCTGGGCGCTTCGAGCGACAGCGAGGGCACGGAGTGCCCGACGCCGCGGCCCAGGTTCAGGCCACGTAGATGGCGATTGATGCCAGGAGAAGCATCAGCACCCCGCCAGCCAAAGGCAGCACGAGGGGCATCAGGTGGACGATCGACTCGACCGCGTCTTTTTCGACGGCGGCGGCCTGGCCAGGCTCGACAGGGGTGGGGTTGGACATTGGTGTTCCTTGCGTTCTCAAGACTGAAGCCATTTTACCGACGGGTCCCGGCACCCCGGTGTAGGGGGTTGCCCAGACCTCCTGATCCACCTCAACGCTGCTCGACGGCCTCGAAACCCGCCCCGCGGAGGGCGTCCAGCACGGCCGACAGGTGCTCGCGGCCGCGCGTCTGCAGCACCAGTTCGATGTCGACGTTCTGGGCCGCCAGCATTGTGAACGCGCGCTGGTGGTGCACTTCGTCGATGTTGGCGCCTGCTTCCGCTACCGTGGCCGTGATGTGGGCCAGCGAACCCGGGACGTCGCGGGCGCTGACCCGCACGCGCGCCAGCCGCCCGGCCCGTACCATCCCCCGCTCGATGATGGCCGCCAGCAGCAGCGGATCGATGTTTCCGCCCGACAGCACCAGGCCCACGCGCTTGCCCCGGAAACGCTCCGGATGCCGGATCAGTGCGGCGAGCCCGGCGGCGCCGGCGCCTTCGACCAGTGTCTTCTCGATTTCCAGCAGCATCAGGACCGCCTGCTCGATGTCGCCCTCGTCGACCAGCAGCAGGTCGTCGACCTGGCTAGCGATGATTTCTCGCGTCAGGACGCCCGGGGTGCCCACGGCGATGCCCTCGGCGATCGTGCTGGCGCCCTGTGGGTGATGTGTGCCCTGGACGGCGTTCACCATCGCTGGAAAACGCGTGGTCTGGACGCCGACGATCTCGATGCCCGGCCTGCGCGCACGCGCGGCGATGGCCATCCCGCTGATGAGGCCCCCGCCGCCGACCGACACCACCAGCGCGTCGAGCTCGGGCTGCACGTCCAGCATTTCGAGCGCCACCGTTCCCTGTCCGGCAATGATCGCTTCGTCGTCGTAGGGGTGGACGAAAGTCAGGCCTTCGCGCTCCGCCAGCGCCAGGGCGTGGGCGCGCGCGGCGTCGAGCGTGTCGCCGTGCAGCACGACTTCGGCACCGAAACCACGGGTCCGCTCGATCTTCACGCCGGGCGTGAAGCGCGGCATGACGATCAGTGCGCGCAGCCCGAGGCGCTGCGCGTGGTACGCCACGCCCTGGGCGTGATTGCCCGCTGACATGGCAATCACGCCACGCGTCCCGCCTTCCGAGAGATCGACCAGCTTGTTACAGGCGCCGCGCTCCTTGAACGACGCCGTGAACTGCAGATTCTCGAACTTGAGGAACACCTGCGCCCCGACGATTTCGGACAGCGTGCGTGATTCGACGCAGGGCGTGTCGAGTATCTGGCCTTGCAGGCGACTCGCGGCGCGTTCAATGTCTTCGATTCCCACCATCCCCGGAATTGTGGCGCCTGAAGTGCAACTTCGGCGCTGTTACCCTTCACGAGGCTTCCACAAGGCAAAACTCTGCGCTATGGTCGCGCTCAGATTCAGTTTCACCTCAATGGGGGTTCCCCGATGGTCAAGCGTTCCGGCGTCGATGTCGTGGCTGCGGCTTCCCGCGGCCATGCATTGCCATCGCCCGGACTCAAGGAAGCGCCGGTGCTCGAGCTCATGTGCTCGCATTTCGTGCTCACCCTGGCGGCCAAGCAGGGGCCACGCTTCAATGTGCGCCGCGACCTGAACGGGCTGCTGTCGCTCACCGGCCGCCATCTCGTCTGGCCCTTGCCCGTGTTGCAACGGCTCCGCGAGTTTCTCGGGCGACGATGCGCCGGCAACGAAATCTGGAAGGGCGTCGAGGACTTCGATGGTCGCACGCTGCTGGAGCGCCACGGCGTCTGGCGCGGGCCCTATGAGGAAGGCACGCTGTTCTTCTATCTGGACGAATACGCCAAGGACCAGCCGAAGGACCTGCTGTCGGTGCTGTCGGTCACGCGCGACTGGCTCACCCATGCCCTGCGCAAGCAATCGACCCTGGTCGAGAAGAACATCGACGCGCTCGCCGGCTTGCTGCAACTCAACAAGGCCGAGCGCGCGCTCCTGCTCTACGGAACGCTCGCCCGCTACCAGCGTGACCTGCGCTCGCTGCTGGTCGAGTTCAAGGTCAACAACGCGCCCGAAGCCTATGCCGCCATCGCGGAAGTGGCCGGCGTCAACGCAAGCGAGGTGGGCGAGGCCCTGCGCGCGGGCTCGCGCCTGGAGCGCATCGGCCTGGTCGAGAACCTGATCTCGGAGCACAACATCACCGACCTCGCCGATCTCATGAAGGTCAGCGAGAAGCTTCCCCCGGTGCTGATGCGCGAATACCGCGACCGCAACGAACTCATGGCCGTGTTCACCCGCCCTTCGGCCAAGAGCGCGCTGTCGGTGCACGACTTTTCCTTCGTCGAGGACGATGCGCAAATGCTCGTCACGCTGTTGCGCGCGGCGGTGGCGCGCAGGGAGCCGGGCGTCAACGTGCTGCTCTACGGCCCGCCGGGCACCGGCAAGACCGAACTGGCCAAGGTCGTCGCGCAGGCCGCGGGCCTTGAACTGTTCGAAGTCGAATACGCGGACCGCGACGGCAATTCGCTGTCGGGCCGCGACCGCTATCGCTCGCTGCAGATCGCACAGGTGTTCCTCAAGGGCAGCGAGCAGGCCGCGCTGCTCTTCGACGAAGTGGAGGACGTCTTCCCTCCGATCAGTACCGAGGCGGCGCAGATCATGGCGCGCGCCGAGCAGATCCCCTCGCCGACCACCGGCAGCGTGAGCGGCAAGGCCTGGGTCAACCAGATCCTCGAATCGAATGCGGTGCCGACGCTGTGGGTCACCAACCGCATCGAGCAGATCGACCCGGCGTTCCGCCGTCGTTTCGCCTACCACCTCGAACTCAAGTCGCCGCCGCCCGGTGCGCGCGAGCAACTGGTGCGCAAGACGCTCGAAGGGGTCTCTGTGTCTGAAGCCTTCACCGCCAAGCTGGCGGGCCGCAAGGGCCTCACGCCCGCGCAGATCCGTACGGCGGTGCGCTTCGCCGAACTGGCGAAGACAGAAGGCAGCTCGGTCGAGATACTGATCGAGCGCCAGCTCAAGAATGCCGACCTGGCGCTGGGCACGCTCGACAGCCTCGGCGCGCGCCGCAGCGTCACGACCTACGACCTCGACATGCTGAACGTCGAGACCCGCTTCGAGATTCCGCGCATCGTCGAGGCGCTCAAGGCGCGCGGCCACGGCACGCTGTGCTTCTACGGCGCGCCGGGCACCGGCAAGACGGCACTCGCCGAACACATGGCCAAGACGATCGGCCGACCGCTGATCGTCAAGCAGGCGAGCGACCTGATGAGCAAGTACGTGGGCGAGACCGAACAGAACATGGCCGCGATGTTCAAGGAGGCGGAAGCCGAGAAGGCGATCCTCCTGCTCGACGAGGCCGACAGCTTCCTGCAGGACCGCCGCGGCGCACAACGCACCTACGAAGTGACCGAAGTCAACGAGATGCTGCAGGGCATGGAGCGCTTCGACGGCATCTTCGTGTGCACCACCAACCTGCTCGACCGCATCGACCAGGCGGCGTTGCGCCGCTTCACCTTCAAGATCAAGTTCATGCCGCTCACCGGTGACCAGCGCGAGCGCATGTTCGTCACCGAGGCACTCGACGGCGACGCGCTGCGCCTCACGAGCGAGATCAGGCACCGGCTGGCCAGGCTCCCGCAGCTTTGTCCCGGCGATTTCGCGGCGGTGAAGCGCCAGACGGATATCCTTGCGGTTTCGTTCTCGGCCGGCGAGTTCCTGGACCAGCTGGAAGCCGAGCATCGGATCAAGCCCGAGGTGCGCGAATCGCGTGGCATCGGCTTCGTCCAATAAGGCAAACACGCATGCGGCGCCGGACGCCGGTGCGCGCAAGGGAAAGCAATCGATGAGGGGTTTCCGGACCATGGGCCCGGCGCGCTGCGCCGCGGCCGCTGCCACGCTGGCTGTTGTTGCAATGCTCGCCGCGTGCGGCGGCGGTGGAGGTGGTGGGGGCGGCGTGGCCTTGCCCGTGGCCGCGGCGCCCTCGGCGCCCAGCGATGCATCGATCGTGCCGTCGTCGAGCGTTGCGGGGCAATGCGCCGCGCCGCGCTTCGGCGTCGATCCGGACACAGGTGCCGCGTTCCCGGACAAGCCCGGGTCGGTGGCCACCGAGAAGAGCTGGATCCGGGCATGGATCGATGAAACCTACCTGTGGTTCAACGACGTGCCGAGCGTCAACCCCACCGACTACACGACGCCCATCGACTACTTCTCGGCACTGAAGACGCCCAAGACAACGGCGAGCGGGCGCGCCAAGGACCGCTTTCATTTCACTTCCGATACCGCGGCCTACCGCGCCCTGTCGCAAAGCGGCGTCGAAGTCGGCTACGGCTTCGAGCCCGCCATCCTGAGCCCTGCGCCTCCGCGCGATATTCGCGTCGCCTACACCGAACCCGCTTCACCGGCGTCGCAGGCCGGGATCGACCGTGGCGCGCAGGTCATTGCGATCGACGGCATCGACGTCGCCGCCGGCTCGAATGTCGCCGGGCTCAATGCGGGCCTCACCCCGACGCGCGAAGGCGAGGCGCACAGCTTCACGCTGCGGGCGCCCGATGGCGGCGAACGCAGCGTCACGTTGACCGCCGCCCGGATCACGCGCACGCCGGTCCAGAACGTGAAGACGGTTTCGACCTCCGGCGGGCCGGTGGGCTATCTGCTCTTCAACGACCACATGGCCACCGCGGAATCGCAACTGATCGCGGCCGTCGATCAACTCAAGGGCGCGGGCATCGTCGACCTGGTGATCGACATGCGCTACAACGGCGGCGGCCTGCTCGACATTGCGAGCGAGCTTGCCTTCATGATCGCCTCGCCCGCTGCAACGACGGGAACCGTGTTCGAACGCCTGCAGTTCAACAACAAGAACCCGTTCGGATTCACGCCCGCGCAGGCGACCGTGCCCTTCTACGCGACCACGCGCGGATTTTCGACCTCCGCGGGCCAGGCGCTGCCGCAACTCGGCCTGTCGCGCGTCACCGTGCTCGCGGGCCCCGACATGTGCTCCGCCAGCGAGTCGGTCGTCAACAGCCTGCGAGGCGTGGGCGTGACGGTCAACCTCATCGGCGGCGCGACCTGCGGAAAACCGTACGGCTTCTTCCCGCAGGACAACTGCGGCACCACCTACTTCGCGATCCAGTTCCAGGGCGTCAACCAGCAGGGCTTCGGTGACTATGGTGACGGCTTCACTCCGACCTGCGCAGTGGCCGACGACTTCGGCCACGCACTGGGGGATCCGACGGAAGCGCGCCTCGCTGCCGCGCTCAGCTTCAGGGAAACCGGCGCCTGCCCGACGCCGTCGTCCAACAAGCTCGATGTCGCGCGCAGCAAGGCAGAGACGGGCGGCACGCCCTATCTCGTCAGATCGCCGATGCGCGAAAGCCGCCTCGTCACGCACCCCTAGCGCCCGTCGGTCAGAAGCTGGAACAGACGCGGAGCACGTCCGCTCCGTAGGCCTCCAGCTTCTTGCTGCCGATGCCGCTGATGCCTTGCAGATCTTCCAGCGTGGCCGGCGCTCGCTCGGCGATGGCCGCCAGCGTGGCGTCGTGGAAGATCACATAGGCCGGCAGGTTGTGCTCGCGTGCGACTTCGCCGCGCCAGGCCTTGAGTGCGGCAAAGCGAGCCTGGCCTGCCGTGTCGAGTGACGCAGCGGCGGGTGAAGGCGCACCGCGCGCTGTCTTCTCCCGACGCGGCTTGCGCTCCGCCGGCGAAGACACCGATTCGCGCAGCATCACCTGGACCTCGCCCTTCAGCACCGCGCGCGAGCCGTCGGTCAGTTGCAACGTATTGAAGGCCTGCGCATCGACCGACAACGCGCCGGTCGCGATCAGCTGGCGCAGCACGCCACGCAACTGCGGCTCGCTGAACTCGCTGCCGATGCCGAAGGTGCTCAAGCGTTCATGCCCGAACTGCTTGACCTTCTCGGTCTCCTTGCCGCGCAGGATGTCCATGATGTGCCCGGCGCCGAAACTGATGCCGCTTTGCTGCTGCACACGGTAGATGGTCGACAGCAGCTTGCGCGCCGCATCGGTGCCGTCCCACACCTGCGGCGGGTTCAGGCAGTTGTCGCAGTTGCCGCAGGGCGTGCTCTTCTCGCCAAAGTAGCCGAGCAGCCGAACGCGCCGGCAGTCGCTGGCTTCGGCGAGCGACAGCAGGGCGTCGAGCTTGCCGCGCATCACCTGCTTGAATTCCTCGCCGGCGGGGCTCTCGTCGATCATGCGGCGCTGGTTCACCACATCCTGCAGGCCGTAGGCCATCCAGGCATCGGCAGGCGCGCCGTCGCGGCCGGCACGGCCGGTTTCCTGGTAGTAGCCCTCGATGTTCTTCGGCATGTCGAGGTGGCCGACGAAGCGCACGTCGGGCTTGTCGATGCCCATGCCGAAGGCGATGGTCGCGACCATGACGATGCCTTCTTCGCGCAGGAAGCGGTCCTGGTGCTTCTGGCGCAGCGCGGCGTCCAGCCCTGCGTGATAGGGCAGGGCGTTGATGCCCGCGTCGCTGAGCGTCTGCGCGACGTCTTCCACCCGCTTGCGCGACTGGCAATAGACGACGCCCGCGTCGCCTTCGTGCTCGCGCTCGATGAAGCGCAGCAGTTGCGTGGTGGCTTCCTTCTTCTCGACGATGGTGTAGCGGATGTTCGGCCGGTCGAAGCTGGAGACGAACTGGCGTGCTTCTTCCAACTGGAGCCGCTCGACGATGTCCGCGCGCGTCAATGCGTCGGCCGTGGCGGTGAGCGCGATGCGCGGCACGCCGGCATAGCGCTCGTGGAGCACGGTCAGCGCGCGGTACTCTGGCCGGAAATCGTGGCCCCATTGGCTCACGCAATGCGCTTCGTCGATCGCGAACAGCGAGAGCTTGCCGCGCTCGTTGAGCGAATCGAGCTGCGACAGGAAGCGCGGCGTCGTCACGCGTTCGGGTGCCGCGTACAGCAGCGTGATCTCGCCGCGCAGCATGCGGCGCTCGACGTCCTGCGTCTGCTCCCAGTCCAGCGTGGAGTTGAGGAAGGCCGCGTTCACGCCGGCCTCGTGCAGTGCGCCGACCTGGTCGTGCATCAGCGCGATCAGCGGCGACACCACCACCGTCACGCCACGGCCTGCACGCTGGCGCGCGATGGCGGGGATCTGGTAGCACAGCGATTTGCCGCCGCCGGTCGGCATCAGCACCAGCGCGTCGCCGCCCGCTGTGACGTGGTCGACGATCGGCGCCTGGGGGCCGCGAAAGGCTGCGTAGCCGAAGACCTCCTGGAGGATCTGCTGCGGCTCGGGCGAAAGTGACGAAAGTGGCAAGGCGGACAAGATGCTATGGTTTTGATAGCTGCTCGCGCCCGCGGGGCGGGGGACCTGAAGCCCGGGTGGGCTCCGAACAGCACGCGTCCTCCCGGACCGCGCGCCGTGATTGTCTCAGCCTTCCCCGGCGCCGCGCCTCGCGGACTGGCATGCGCCTTGCGAACGTGGCTCTCGTTCGCTGCTGCGACTTCCTGTCTAGACAGCTTTTGGTGCATGAAACCGCTTTCGCGCACTGAGCAAGTGCAAGACGGGACTTGATCCGGATCGCAATTTCGGGTTAACCTGTATATACAGGTGCATCGCAGCGAATGAAACTCGGCGACCTGCTGGAATCCGCCCCCCATTCCGGGCCCAGCGAGCCGAACTTTTTGAAACGCAACAGGAGAACCTTGATGGTCATGACGGTCGGAAAAATCGCCTCGCTGATGGCGGCAGGTGCGTGCATCGCAGGCATGGCGGCGAGCGCCAACGCCGAGGAAACCAAGATCACCCTCGGCATGTCCGGCTGGACCGGCTTCGCGCCGCTCACGCTGGCCGACAAGGCCGGCATCTTCAAGAAGAACGGGCTGGACGTCGAACTGCGCATGATCCCGCAGAAGGACCGCCACCTCGCGCTGGCTTCCGGCGCCATCCAGTGCGCGGCCACCACGGTCGAGACGCATGTGGCCTGGAACGCCAACGGCGTGCCGATCGTGCAGATCTTCCAGATGGACAAGTCCTACGGCGCCGACGGCCTGGCCGTTCGCAACGACGTCAACACCTTCGCCGACCTCAAGGGCAAGGCGATCGGCGTCAGCGCACCGGGCACCGCGCCCTACTTCGGCCTGGCATGGATGCTCAACAAGAACGGCCTGACCATGAAGGACGTCAAGCTGGTCTCGCTCGAGCCGCAGCCCGCCGCCCAGGCCTTCGTCTCCGGCCAGAACGACGCCGCGATGACCTACGAGCCCTACCTCTCGACCGTGCGCGCCAACCCCGCCGCCGGCAAGATCCTCGCCACCACCCTCGACTACCCGATGGTGATGGACACGGTAGGCTGCGCACCCACCTGGCTCAAGACCAACGCCAAGGCCGCGCAGGCGCTGGCCAATTCGTACTTCGAGGCCGTCGAGATGATCAAGGCCGATCCGGCCAAGTCGAACGAGATCATGGGCGCCGCCGTCAAGCAGACGGGCGAGCAGTTCGCCAAGTCCTCGGCCTATCTGCGCTGGTCGGACAAGGCTGCCAACCAGAAGTTTTTCGCCACCGACATCGTTCCTTTCATGAAGGACGCGCAGGTCATCCTGCTGGAGTCGGGCGTGATCCGCAAGGCGCCTGACGACCTGGCCGCCACCTACGACATCAGCTACATCAAGTAAGAGACCGCCATGGACGCGACGCCTGTCATGAACTCTCCCAAGCCATTGGCATCTGCCGGGCCGGTCGCGTCGGCGGCGCCGCGCCGGCAACGCGCGCTGGCCCCACTCGAACCCGTCAGCGCGCGTGCGCGCTGGCTGCTCGGGCTGGGCTTCTTCGTGCTCTTCGTGGTCGTCTGGGCCTTTTTCACGCTCGGCGGCTTCGTGTCGCCGACCTTCCTGGCCAGCCCGATCACGATGCTGAAGGAGGGCGTGCTCCTCTTCACCGAATACAACTTCATCCACGACATCGGCATGACGGTGTGGCGCGTGTTCGGCGGCTTCGTGCTCGCGACCCTGATCGCGGTGCCGCTGGGCATCGCGATGGGCACGTGGAAGAGCGTCGAAGCCTTCTTCGAGCCCTTCGTTTCCTTCTGCCGCTACCTGCCGGCCTCGGCCTTCATTCCGCTGCTGATCCTGTGGGCCGGCATCGGGGAGGCGCAGAAGCTGCTCGTCATCTTCATCGGCTCGGTGTTCCAGGTCACGCTGATGGTGGCCGTCACCGTCGGCAGCGCACGCCGCGACCTGGTCGAGGCCGCCTACACCTTGGGCGCGAACAGTCGCGGCATCGTCATGCGGGTGCTGATTCCGGGCGCCGCGCCGGGCATTGCCGAGACGCTGCGCCTCGTGCTGGGCTGGGCCTGGACCTACGTCATCGTCGCCGAGCTGATCGGCTCGTCTTCCGGCATCGGCCACATGATCACGGACAGCCAGGCACTGCTGAACACCGGGCAGATCATCTTCGGGATCATCGTCATCGGCGTGATCGGGCTGATTTCCGACTTCGCCTTCAAGGCCCTGAACCGCCGTCTGTTTGCGTGGAGCACCATCTGATGAACCAGCTTTCCGTTCGCGGCGTGTCCCGCACCTTCACCGGCACGCGCGGCCAGAAGACGCAGGCGCTGCTGCCCATCGACTTCGAAGTGCGCGAGAACGACTTCGTCACCATCCTCGGCCCCTCGGGCTGCGGCAAGTCCACCCTGCTGCGCATCGTCGCGGGACTCGACTATCCGACCGACGGCCGTGTGCTGCTCGACGGCCAGACCATCGAAGGTCCGGGCGCCGACCGCGGCGTGGTGTTCCAGAGCTACACGCTCTTCCCCTGGCTCACGATTGCACAGAACATCCGCTTCGGCCTGCGCGAGCGCGGCATGAGCGAGGCCGAGCAGAAGGAGCGCAGCGACTTCTTCATCGCCAAGGTCGGCCTGCGCGGCTTCGAGAACCACTTCCCCAAGCAGCTTTCGGGCGGCATGCAACAGCGCACAGCGATCGCACGTGCGCTGGCCAACGACCCGAAGATCCTTCTGCTGGACGAGCCTTTCGGCGCGCTCGACAACCAGACCCGCGTGCTGATGCAGGAACTGCTGCTCGGCATCTGGGAGTCGGCCCGCAAGACGGTGCTCTTCGTTACGCACGACATCGACGAGGCGATCTTCATGGCGAACCGCGTCGCCGTGTTCAGCGCGCGGCCCGGCCGCATCAAGACCGAGATCGCGGTCGACTTCCCGCATCCACGCCACTACACGATCAAGACCTCGCCCGAGTTCATGGAGATCAAGGCACGCCTCACCGAAGAGATCCGCGCCGAGTCCATGGCTGCCGCAGAACACTGATTCGCATCGCCCGAAAGACCCCATGACCGCAGCCAGCCTTCGCAAAGCGCCCGAGCCACGCCAGACCGCACGCAAGTCCGCGGGCGCGGAAGCGCGCGAGGCGGCCAACTCGACGCTGCCCGCGATGGCGCTATATGAGCAGGTGAAGGCCTTCATCACGCACAAGATCCAGGACGGCTCCTGGGCGGCGGGCCATCGCCTGCCGTCGGAGAGCGAACTGGTCGCGCAGTTCGGCGTTGCGCGCATGACGGTCAATCGCGCATTGCGCGAGCTGGTGGAACAGGGCCGCATCGTGCGGGTCGCGGGAGTGGGCAGCTTCGTGGCCGAGGACAAGCCGCAATCGACGCTGCTGCAGATCGCCAACATTGCGAGCGAGATCCGCGATCGTGGCCACGACTACCGCTGCGAGTTCCTGGTGGCGGAGCGCATCGCGGCATCGCCCGATGTCGCGGTATGGCTCGACTTGCGTCCCGGCGAGTCGGTCTTCCACACCGTGTGTCTCCATCTGGAGAACGACATCCCGGTTCAACTCGAAGACCGCTACGTCAATCCCCGCGTGGTGCCGAACTTCCTCGACCAGGATTTCTCGACCATCCCGCCGAGCGAATACCTGGTGCGCAACGTGCCCTTCGACCAGATCGAACACGTGGTCGATGCGGTGCTGCCGACGCCCGAGCAGGCGGAGCGTCTCGGCATGCCGGTGACCGATCCCTGCCTGCTGCTCACGCGCCGCACCTGGACGCGCACCACGCCGGTGACGATGGTGCGCTGCCTGCATCCCGCGTCTCGCTACCGGCTTGGCAGCCGGTTCCGCGCCGACGGCAACCCTTCCTTCGGCTGATCGAGGCCGGCCCGTACCGCTTCGGCCCCATGCCGCAACCACTTGTATAGACAGGTAGCCCTCCATGAACCACACCACACCCTCCGACGCCGCAACCCTCGTGCTCACACCCGGCGAGGTCGATCTGGCGGCACTGCGTCGCGTGCACGCCGGCGGTGTGCAGCTCACGCTCGATCCTTCGGCGCGCGCAGGCCTCCTGGCCGCACAAGCGACGGTCCGCAAGATCGTCGAGTCGGGCGATGTGGTCTACGGCATCAACACCGGCTTCGGCAAGCTGGCGCAGACCATCATCCCGACCGAGCGCCTGGCCGAGTTGCAACGCAACCTCGTGCTGTCGCACAGCGCCGGCACGGGCGAGCCGCTGGCCGCAGGCGTCGTGCGGCTGGTGCTCGCGACCAAGGCCGTCAGCCTGGCGCGCGGCCACTCCGGCGTACGGCCGGAGATCGTCGATGCGCTGCTCGGCCTGTGCAATGCGGGCCTGTTGCCGCGCATTCCGTCCAAGGGTTCCGTTGGTGCATCGGGTGACCTGGCGCCGCTCGCGCACCTGGCCTGCGTGCTGATCGGCGAGGGTGAAGTTACGACGCCGCAGGGCGAAGTGATCGGTGGTGCCGAGGCCCTGCGCCTCATCGGCCTGACGCCCTTCGTGCTCGGCCCCAAGGAAGGTCTCGCATTGCTCAACGGCACGCAGGTGTCGACGGCGCTCGCGCTGACCGGTCTCTTCGGCGCCGAGGACGTGTTCGCAGCCGGCCTGATGGCGGGCGCGTTGTCGCTCGAAGCCATCCAGGGGTCGATCAAGCCTTTCGATGCACGCATCCACGCGGCGCGTGGGCAGCCGGGACAGATGGCCGTCGCCGGCGCGGTGCGCGAACTGCTCGACGGCAGCGAGATCGTGCCGTCGCACGCCGACTGCGGACGGGTGCAGGACCCGTACTCCATCCGCTGCGTGCCGCAGGTGATGGGCGCCTGCCTCGACAATCTCTTCCATGCCGCACGTGTGCTGCGCACCGAAGCCAATGCCGCATCGGACAACCCGCTGGTCTTCGACAACGGCGACGTGATCTCCGGCGGCAACTTCCACGCCGAGCCGGTGGCGTTCGCGGCCGACATCATCGCGCTGTCGATCAGCGAGATCGGCGCGATCTCCGAGCGCCGCATGGCGCTGCTGCTCGACAGTGGCCTGTCGGGCCTGCCGCCTTTCCTGGTGCGCGACGGCGGCGTCAACTCCGGCTTCATGATCGCGCAGGTCACGGCCGCGGCGCTGGCCTCGGAAAACAAGTCGCTCGCGCATCCCGCGAGCGTCGACAGCCTGCCGACTTCTGCGAACCAGGAAGACCATGTGTCGATGGCGACCTTCGCGGGCCGCCGCCTCGCCGACATGGTCGAGAACACGGCCGTAGTCGTCGGCATCGAAGCCATGGCCGCAGTACAAGGCATCGAACTCAAACGTGGGCCCAAGAGCTCGCCGACCCTTGAGTCGGAGTTCACAGCCATTCGCGAGCGTGTCCCGTTCATCGACCAGGACATCTTCTTCGCACCGTGCATCGAAGCCATGCGCACCTGGGCGCGCCAGAGCCAGTGGCCCGACGCCGTGCAGTCCATCCTCCCCAGCCACGCCTGAATCAACGATCAAGTTCCGTCATCGAAAGGACACTCGCCATGAACGCACCCGACAAATTCCTCGCCGCCAAGGCAGATCCCCGCCATGACGCGAGCCGCGTGATCCGTTCGCCTCGCGGCAATACGCTGACTTGCAAGAGCTGGCTCACCGAGGCGCCGTTCCGCATGCTGCAGAACAACCTCGACCCCGAAGTCGCGGAGCGTCCGCAGGACCTCGTGGTCTACGGCGGCATCGGCCGTGCGGCGCGCGACTGGGCCTGCTTCGACCAGATCCTCGCCTCGCTCAAGGAACTCAACGACGACGAGACCCTGCTGATCCAGTCCGGCAAGCCAGTGGGCGTATTCAAGACCCATGAGAACGCACCGCGCGTGCTGCTCGCCAACTCGAACCTCGTGCCGAAGTGGGCCACCTGGGAGCACTTCAGCGAGCTCGACCGCAAGGGCCTGATGATGTACGGCCAAATGACTGCTGGCAGCTGGATCTACATCGGCAGCCAGGGCATCGTGCAAGGCACCTTCGAGACCTTCGTCGAAGCCGGTCGCCAGCACTACAACGACGACCTCTCGGGCAAGTGGATCCTGACCGCCGGCCTCGGCGGCATGGGCGGCGCGCAGCCGCTGGCGGCCACGCTCGCCGGCGCCGTGTCGCTCAACATCGAATGCCAGCAGGCCAGCATCGACTTCCGCCTGCGCACGCGCTACCTCGACAAGCAGGCAAAGGACATCGACGACGCGATCGCGCTGATCAAGCAGCACACGGCCGCCAAGGAAGCCGTGTCGATCGGCCTGCTCGGCAATGCGGCCGAGATCCTGCCCGAGCTGGTGAAGCGCGCCAAGGCCGGCGGCATCAAGCCCGACCTCGTGACCGACCAGACCTCCGCGCACGACCTCGCCAGCGGCTACCTGCCGATCGGCTGGACGCTCGCCCAGTGGGAGGCCGCGAAGGCCGACGCGACGCAGCACCCCACGCTGCGCAAGGCGGCCGCCAAGTCCTGCGCGGTGCACGTGCAGGCCATGCTCGACTTCCAGGCGATGGGCATTCCAACCGTCGACTACGGCAACAACATCCGCCAGGTCGCGCTCGACGAAGGCGTGAAGAACGCCTTCGACTTCCCCGGTTTCGTGCCGGCCTACATCCGTCCGCTGTTCTGCGAAGGCAAGGGCCCGTTCCGCTGGGTGGCGCTCTCGGGCGATCCGGAAGACATCTACAAGACCGACGCCAAGATCAAGGAACTGTTCCCCGAGAACAAGCACACGCATCGCTGGCTCGACATGGCGCGCGAACGCATCGCCTTCCAGGGCCTGCCCGCGCGCATCTGCTGGCTAGGCCTGGGCGAGCGCCACAAGGCCGGCCTCGCGTTCAACGAGATGGTGAAGAACGGCGAGTTGAAGGGCCCGATCGTGATCGGCCGCGACCACCTGGACACCGGCTCGGTCGCCAGCCCCAACCGCGAGACCGAATCCATGAAGGACGGCTCCGATGCCGTCTCCGACTGGCCGCTGCTCAATGCGCTGCTCAACACGGCGGGCGGCGCGACCTGGGTCAGCCTGCATCATGGTGGTGGCGTGGGCATGGGCTACTCGCAGCACTCCGGCGTGGTGATCGTCTGCGACGGCACCGACGCCGCCGCCAAGCGCGTCGAGCGCGTGCTGTGGAACGACCCGGCCACGGGCGTGATGCGCCATGCCGATGCCGGCTACGACATCGCCGTCGAGACCGCGAAGAAGCAGGGCCTGAACCTGCCCATGATCAAGTAAGCAGCGCCGGGCGACGGAGAGTGACAGTGCATCGCTTCGACATCGCCTCGCTGTCCGCGGCTCCGTGGAAGAACGGCGGCGGCGTGACGCGCGAGATCGTCTGCTCCCCGCCCGGTGCCGGCATGGAGGGCTTCGACTGGCGCGTGAGCATCGCGACCATCGACAAGCCCGGGCCGTTCTCGGCCTTCGCCGGCGTGGATCGCGTGATCATGCTGCTGGATGGGGCGGGCGTGCATCTTCGCGCGCCGGATGGGCATCTCGACCATCGGCTCGAAGTCCCGCATGTGCCGTTCGCCTTCAGCGGCGACGTGGCGCTGGATTGCGAACTGCTTGGTGGCACATCGACGGACTTCAACGTGATGTCGCGCCGAGGCCGGCTGCGTGCGGACGTCCGGGTGTTGCGGGAGAGCGAGCCCATCGCGCCAGTCGATCGCGGACTTCTACTGGCGCTGCGCGGGCAGTGGCAACTGAACGGCATCGTTTGCGAGCCGGGCGCCGGCCTCTGGTGGGACGGCGAACTTCAGGCGTGGCACGCCATATCGGGCGACGCCGATGCCGCACTCGTCGCGGTGCGGCTCGAACCCACGACAACTTCCAGCGACGGAGCACCATGACCCATTCCGAACTTCCCTCAGCCGACGGCGTCTGGGAACATCTGCGGATCGCCCCCGGTACGCTCGCCGACGAGAAGACGGTCGACGCAGAAGCGGCCATCGTCGTTGCCGCCGGAAAGATCGCGTGGATCGGCGCCAGCGCCGACTTGCCCGGTGATTTCGCCGCGCTGCCGCGATTCGATGGCCGCGATGCGCTCGTCACGCCGGGCCTGATCGATTGCCACACGCACCTGGTCTATGGCGGACAACGCGCCAACGAGTTCGCGATGCGGCTCGCCGGTGCGACCTACGAAGAGGTTGCGAAAGCAGGCGGCGGCATCGTCTCTTCGGTGCGGGCCACGCGCGAAGCCGACGAAGACACGCTCTACGCACAAGCTGCGCAGCGCCTCGAACAGTTGCTCGCCGACGGCGTGTGCGCCATCGAGATCAAGTCGGGCTACGGCCTTGCGCTCGAACACGAGCGCAAGCAGTTGCGCGTGGCGCGTCGGCTGGGCGAGACGCATGACGTCACGGTGCGCACCACCTTCCTCGGCGCACATGCACTACCACCCGAATACGCGGGCCGCAGTGGCGACTACATCGATCTCGTCTGCAACGAGATGCTGCCAGCGCTGGCAGCCGAAGGATTGGTGGACGCGGTGGACGTCTTCTGCGAACGCATCGCCTTCTCGCTGGCCGAGACCGAGCGCGTATTCCAGGCCGCCAAGGCGCTGGGCCTGCCGGTCAAGCTGCATGCCGAGCAGCTCTCGGACATGGGGGGCGCCGCGCTGGCGGCACGCTACGGTGCGCTGTCCTGCGATCACATCGAGCATCTCTCCGCCGAAGGCATTGCCGCGATGCGCGAGGCCGGCACGGTGGCGGTGCTGCTGCCGGGCGCCTACTACACGCTGCGCGACACACACCTTCCGCCGATCGAGGCGCTGCGTGCTGCCGGGGTTCCGATGGCGGTGTCCACCGATCACAACCCCGGTACCTCGCCCGCGCTGAGCCTGCTGCTGATGGTCAACATGGCCTGCACCTTGTTCCGCCTGACGGTGCCCGAGGCGCTGGCCGGCGTGACCCGTCATGCAGCGCGTGCGCTCGGACTGCAGGACACGCACGGCGCGCTGGCGGCCGGCCGGCCTGCCAACTTCGTGCTGTGGCAGCTTCGCGAGAGTGCGGAACTGGCGTACTGGTTCGGCCAGCAGCCCGCGCGCACGATCGTCCGGCAAGGCCGGATCGCGTCCGTGTCGCAACGCTGAGTCGGGAAAGACATGTCATCGACCTCTCTCTTCGCTGCCGACGCGCTGCTGCCCAAGGGTTGGGCGCGCAATGTCCTGCTTGAATGGAATGCCGCCGGCGAACTGTCGGCCGTCACGCCGGACTCCGCGCCCGGCGGCAACACGCCACGCGCATCGGGACCGGTGCTGCCCGGCATGCCCAACCTCCATTCGCACGCCTTTCAGCGCGCCTTCGGCGGCCTGACCGAATTCCGCGGCGCTGCGCAGGACAGCTTCTGGAGCTGGCGCACGCTGATGTACCGCTTCGCCGCGAAGATCTCGCCGGAGCAGGTCGAAGCGATCGCCACTTGGCTCTACATCGAGATGCTCGAAGCCGGCTACACCTCGGTGTGCGAATTCCACTACCTGCATCACGATGCCGACGGAAAGCCTTACGCGGATGACGCCACGCTCGCACTTGCGCTGATGCGCGCCGCGCGACGCGCCGGCATCGGGCTCACGCTGCTGCCGGTGCTCTACCAGACCAGCGGATTCGGCGCACTGCCGCCCAGCGAGGGCCAGCGACGCTTCATTCGTTCCACCGAATCGATGCTGCGCCTGCTGGAGCGGCTGCATCCGCTGTGCCAGGAGCAGGGTGCCCGACTCGGCCTCGCGCCGCATTCCCTGCGCGCAGTTCCCCCCGAAGGCCTTCGCGATGTGATTGTGGGACTGGACGCGATCGATGCGACCGCACCGATCCACATCCACATCGCCGAACAGACCGGCGAAGTCGATGCCTGCGTGGCATGGAGCGGTCAGCGCCCGGTGGCCTGGCTGCTCGACCACGCGCCAGTCGATGCGCGCTGGTGCCTCGTGCACGCAACCCACATGGATCCGGACGAGTACCGCCGCGCGGCCGCGACGGGTGCCGTCGCGGGGCTTTGCCCGACAACCGAAGCCAACCTCGGCGACGGCATCTTCGATTTCAACGCATGGCGCGCGGCCGGCGGACGGTGGGGCATCGGTTCCGACAGCCACGCCTGCGTCAATGCCGCGGAAGAACTGCTGATGCTGGAATACGGCCAGCGCCTCTCGACCCGGCAGCGCAACGTGGGCGCCGACGCCGCGCATCGCGAAGTCGCGACCGCGCTGACGCTTTCAGCGGTGCAGGGCGGTGCACAGGCCGCGGGCCGCGCCGTTGGCGGACTCGCGGCAGGCCAGCAGGCCGACTTCGTCGTGCTCGACGCGGCGCATGTGGCGTTGCAGGGCCTTGCCGCGCCGGAAATGCTTTCGTCGCACGTGTTCGCGAGCCATCGAACGTCCGCCATCGACGCCGCATGGGTCGCCGGCCGGTCGCAGGTCACCGCCGCACGCCATGTTTTGCACGACGAAGCCGCAGCGGCCTTCGTGGCCGCGCGCAGCCAACTTCTCGCCAAGGATTGAGCCCCATGCCTTTCACCACCACCGAACCTCCGTTCCGCTTCCGTCGCGGCACGCGTCCGTTGCTGATCTCGATGCCGCACGTCGGCACCCACGTGCCGCCGCAGCTCGCGGCGCGCCTCAGCGACGAGGCACGCCGCGTGCCCGACACCGACTGGCACCTGGAGCGCCTGTACGACTTCGCCGACGAACTGGGTGCGTCGGTACTTGTCGCGACGCATTCGCGCTACGTGGTCGACCTCAACCGTCCGCCCGATGGTGCGAGCCTGTACCCGGGGCAGAGCGTCACCGGCCTGTGCCCGGTCGATACCTTCGACGACACGCCCCTCTATCCCGCAGGCGATGTGCCTGACGATGCCGAGATCGCGGCGCGCCGCGAAGCGATCTGGCAACCCTATCACCGGCAGTTGGCCGACGAACTCGCGCGCATCAAGGCGCAGCACGGCATCGCCGCGCTGTGGGATGCGCATTCGATCCGATCGGTGTTGCCGCGCTTCTTCGAGGGCAAGCTGCCCGACCTGAACCTGGGCACCGCCCAGGGCGCCAGCTGCGATCCGGCGCTTGCGCAGGCGCTGCTGGGTGTCGCCAGGGAGGCGACCAGTTTTACGAGCGTGCTCAACGGGCGCTTCACCGGCGGCTACATCACGCGCCATCATGGCCAGCCTGCGCAGGGCGTGCACGCGGTGCAGCTCGAGATGACGCAGTGCAGCTACATGCAGGAGGCATTGCCCTTCGACTATCTGCCCGAGGTTGCGGCCCGCGTGCAACCGCATGTGAAGCGCCTGCTCGCCACGGTGCTCGATTTCGTCGAAGCGCGTCGCAGCTGAGCGCGCCCCGATCGCGGGCGAACTGCCCCCTCCGCGCGCGTCCGTCGGGCGCGCCAGATCCTCATCAACTGCCGAACCCCGGGAAGGTTTTCGATCCATGAACGCTGCCGCCATTCGCGATCTCGTGCGCCCCGAGGTGCCCGCGCTTCCAGCCTACAACGCGGGCCTGTCGTCGGAGGCCGTGCGTTCGCGCTACGGCGTCGACCGGATCGCACGCCTCGCGAGCAACGAGAACCCGTTCGGCGCGAGCCCCGCGGTCGCGCGTGCGCTGGCAGGACTGGCGCTGCGCGTGGGCACGTACCCGGATGCGAATTGCACTGCATTGCGGGGCGCCATTGCCGAACGGACCGGCGCGAGCACGGAGCAGATCATCATCGGCAACGGCTCCGAGTCCATCCTGCAGATGCTTTGCCAGGCCTTTCTCTCGCCCGGCGACCGCGTGCTCACGCAGCGACCCGCCTTCGGCCTGCACGAGATCTATCCGCGGATGATGGGTGCGCAGGTCGAGTTGCTGGCGCTCACGCCCGCGCTCGAATTCGATCTCGAAGCCTGGTGCGAGGCGCTGGCACGCGGACCGAAGATCGCGATGCTGGCAAATCCTTCCAACCCCGTGGGGTGCATGTTCGATGCGCAAGCGTTTACTCGACTGGTCGACGCGACGCCAGCCGGGACGCTGCTGGTGATCGATGAGGCTTACTACGAATACGCGCAGCGTGAACGCAGCTTTCCCGATGCGCTGGCGGTGCTGCGTGCCCAGCAGCGTCCGTGGATCGTGCTGCGTACCTTCTCGAAAGCCTGGGGGCTGGCGGGTCTGCGCGTCGGCTACGGCATCGCATCGGACGCCTCGCTGATCCAATGGCTCGACCGGGTGCGCACGCCCTTCAATGTCAACGAGCCTGCGCAGGCCGCTGCGCTGGCCGCATGGGGCGACGAGATCTTCATGACGCAGACGGTCGCGGAGACGGTGAAGCTGCGCGAAGCGCTCGTCGAACAACTGCACGCGCTGGCGCTGCCCGGACTGCGCATCGCGCCGTCGGCGGCCAACTTCCTGTTCATCGACCTGGGGCGGCCCAACGGGCCGGTGAATGAGGCGCTCCTGGCGCGGGGCATCATCGTCAAGCCGTGGAAGGAAGCAGGCTTCGAGAGCTTCATTCGCGTGTCGATCGGCTCCGCGGACGACAACGCGCGCTTCCTTCGCGCGCTGGGCGAGATCGGCGTATCGCAGGCGTAGGGGCGCCGACAAGACCCGCCGCCGCGGCGGGACGGGAGGCGCTTTCTACAATCGGGCGCATGAAGCCCATCGCCTACACCCGCGCGCAGCAACTGCCCGCCATCCTCGCCCAACGCATCGCCATCCTCGACGGCGCGATGGGCACGATGATCCAGCGCTTCAAGCTGACGGAAGAGCAGTACCGCGGTGAGCGGTTCAAGGACTTCCCACGCGACGTCAAGGGCAACAACGAACTTCTCTCGCTGACCCGGCCCGACGTGATCCGCGACATCCATGAAAGCTACCTGGCCGCCGGCGCCGACCTGATCGAGACCAACACCTTCGGCGCGACCCGGATCGCGCAGGAAGACTACAGGATGGCCGATCTCGCGCGCGAGATGAACCTCGAATCCGCCAAGCTCGCGCGCGCCGCCTGCGACAAGTTCAGCACGCCGGACAAGCCGCGCTTCGTCGCTGGCGCCCTCGGCCCGACGCCCAAGACGGCGAGCATCAGCCCCGACGTGAACGACCCTGGCGCGCGGAACGTGAGCTTCGAGGAACTGCGCGCGTCCTACTACGAGCAGGTCGAGGCGCTGGTCCAAGGCGGCGCCGACGTGATCCTGGTCGAGACGATCTTCGACACGCTCAATGCGAAGGCCGCGCTGTTCGCGGTCGACGAGTATTTCGAAGCCAGCGGCGAGCGCCTGCCCCTCATCATCAGCGGCACCGTCACCGACGCTTCGGGCCGCATCCTCAGCGGCCAGACCGTCACGGCGTTCTGGCACAGCGTGCGGCACGCGCAGCCACTGGCCATCGGCCTCAACTGCGCGCTCGGCGCCGCGCTGATGCGGCCCTACATCCAGGAACTGGCGCGCGTGGCGGACGACACCTTCATCAGCTGCTACCCCAACGCCGGCCTGCCCAATCCGATGAGCGAAACGGGCTTCGATGAAACGCCTGACGTGACCTCGCGCCTGCTGCACGAGTTCGCGGCCGAGGGGCTGGTCAACATCGTCGGCGGTTGCTGCGGCACGACGCCTGAACACATCAGTGCCATCGGGCAGGCGGTCGCTCCGATTGCGGGCCGCACTCTTCATCGCGCCGCCTTCTACAGCGAAGCGGCCTGAGCGCCTCGCACCGCGTCGAAGTCCCGGCGCATGTGAAGCCGGGATGAAGAAGCTCTCCAAACGTTGAGTCGGTGCACGTGCCGGCCTGATGTGCCGTTGTCAGCGTAGGCCGTGGCCGATTGACAACAGCTCGGCGGGCCACCTACCCTGACCAGCAAAGGAAAAACGACATGCACACATTGACCCGGCGATGGATCGGCATCGGCACCATCGCCCTGGCGCTTCCATTGGCTGCCACGGCCCAGCAAGCTTTCACTCGGGGAGGTGTCAACTTGAGAGCCGGCCCCGGCGACAACTATCCGCTCGTCGCCTCATTGTCGCCCGGACAACCGCTGCAGGTGATGGGCTGCACCAGCGGCTATGGCTGGTGCGACGTGGTGCTGCCCGATGGCCTCCGCGGCTGGTCCTATGCGGCGAGCCTCGACTACGCCTACCAGGACCAGCGTGTTCCGCTGGCGACCTATGGCGCGGTCATTGGCGTTCCGCTCGTGACGTTTGCGATCGGCAGCTACTGGGGCAGCTATTACCGTGACCGCCCCTGGTATGGCCAGCCGCGCTGGTGGGGCGGGCGTCCACCGCCGCCTCCGGGTCCAGGCTGGCGCCCGCCGCCACCGCCCGTCCCGGGCTGGCGTCCCAATCCGTGGCCGGGTTATTCGCCGCATCCGCCGGGCTTCAGGCCGCCTCCTGCACCGGGCTTCCGCCCACCTCCATCACCCGGCTTCCGTCCGCCACCGCCCCCGGTTGTTCGTCCGATTCACGGAGGTGGGCCCCGGCCTCCCGGCCCGCCGCCCGGGCAGGGCGGAGGAGGAGGAGGTGGTGGTCATGGTGGGGGCCACGGAGGGGGCCACGGTGGCGGTGGGCACGGAGGAGGAGGCCATGGCGGTGGTCACGGCGGTGGCCAGGGCGGCGGACGCGGCCAATAGCCGCTGACCCTGCTCAGTCCTTCTTGCGGGCGATCAGCGCGACGAAGCGCTGGGCGCCCAGGCCCAGGGGCCGTTCGCGCGACCACACCACGTCGACCCACAGGTCGATCCCGTTCGACAGGTTCTCGAACGGGATCTCGACCAGCGCGCCTGCCGCCACGTGTGGCCGTGCGAAGTTGCGCGGCAGCCAGCCCCATCCGAGTCCGGCCGTGATCAGGCTCAGCGCCGCGAGCGCGTTGTCGGTGCGCCAGACGTGACGCGCGTAGACGAAGCGCGGATCACTGGTCGCGAGATCGCGTCCGGCAACGACGATCTGCCGCGTGGTCGTCAGATGCACTTCCCGCAGCCGGCCGCCGGCTGCGGCGAGCACGGGATGGTCGGGCGCCATCACGGCCACCATCGTGTCGCTGGCCACTTCCTGGAAGGCTTCTCGCCCGTCGAGGCTGGGGCGCTCGAACACCAGGGCGAGCTGGGCGCGTCCGCTGTGCAGCAGCGCCAGCGCGTCGGCCTGCGGCGCCGCGAGCACTTCCACTTCCAGCGACGGGTACTCCCGCGCCAGCGCGGCCAGCGGTCCGCTCCAGGGCGCGGCGAGAAGTTCGGGGGCGATGGCGAGGGTGAGCCGGTTTTCGAGCCCCTGCGTGAGCGCGAGCGCCTGCACCTGGAGCTGCTTGAGCTGCGCCGCGAGCAATCGCGCCTGGGGTTCCAGCGACCGCGCAGCGGCGGTTGGCTGCGGTTCGCGGCCGCTGCGGTCGAAGAGCTGCAGGTCGAGCTCGGCCTCGAGGTTCGCGATCGCCATGCTCACGGCGGACGGGACCCGGCCCAGCGCCCGCGCGGCAGCCGAGAACGACCCGTGATCGATCACGGCGAGGAACACTTCGACGTTGTCGCTGGAGAAGCTCATCGCACGATCTCCCGATCTGTCAGTGAAATTGATAGAAGATGACTTTATATATCAGACGGGCACACATAAAGTCCATCCTGTCACCAACCAGCACGGGATCGAATTCATGCAAGGGCTCAAGCGCCGCGTCGTCTACATCACGCTCTACGAAGGCATCGCCATCGTCGCGGCAAGCGCCGGGGTGGCGCTGATGTCGGGTCAGGGATTGGGCCATTCGGGCGTGCTGGCCGTCATCGCCTCGGCCATCGCGGTGCTCTGGAACCTGAGCTTCAACGCCCTGTTCGAGCGCTGGGAATCCCGGCAGGCGGTGCGCGGCCGGAGCCTGAAGCGGCGGATCGCCCACGCCATCGGGTTCGAGGGCGGCCTGGTTGCCTTCCTCGTGCCGGTCTTCGCCTGGTGGCTGGATGTCAGCCTGTGGGAAGCGCTGGTGATGGACCTGGGCCTGGTCGTCTTCTTCCTGATCTACACCTTCGTCTTCAACTGGGCCTTCGACATGCTCTTCGGCCTGCCGGCATCGGCTGCCGGCGCAGCCCAGCCGGCGTAAAATCCGCGGCTCCCAAGGAGCGTTGCAGCGCCGCCGTCTTCCCTCGAGGCGGCCGCGTCAGGCTTGGGCTTCCAGCCATTGGATTGCAACGACGCTCGCCTGAGTTCCATGTCTTGCAGGTGAGCCCATGTCCTCCGATTCCTCTCCAGTCCTCGTTCCCCCCATGAAGCTGTCCGGCCTCGAGCCGGTGCAGATCGGCGAGGGCGCGCTGTTCGTCAACATCGGCGAGCGCACGAACGTCACAGGCTCCAAGGCCTTTGCGCGGATGATCCTCAACGGGCAGTTCGAGGAGGCCCTCGCCGTCGCGCGCCAGCAGGTCGAGAACGGCGCGCAGGTGATCGACATCAACATGGATGAGGCCATGCTCGACAGCAAGGCCGCGATGGTCCGCTTCCTGAACCTGATCGCCAGCGAGCCCGACATCGCGCGCGTGCCGATCATGGTCGACAGCTCGAAGTGGGAAGTGATCGAGGCCGGCCTGCGGTGCATCCAGGGCAAGGGCATCGTGAACTCGATCAGCATGAAGGAGGGCGAGGACCAGTTCCGCCACCACGCCCGTCTGCTGCGTCGCTACGGCGCGGCGGCGGTGGTCATGGCCTTCGACGAGAAGGGCCAGGCCGACACCTACGAACGCAAGATCGAGATCTGCAAGCGCGCCTACCGCATCCTGGTCGACGAGATCGACTTCCCGCCCGAGGACATCATCTTCGACCCGAACATCTTCGCGATCGCCACCGGCATCGAGGAGCACAACAACTACGCGGTCGACTTCATCAATGCCACGCGCTGGATCAAGGAGAACCTGCCGGGCGCGAAGGTGTCGGGCGGCGTGTCGAATGTGAGCTTCAGCTTCCGCGGCAACGACCCGGTACGCGAGGCGATCCATACGGTGTTCCTGTACCACGCTATCAAGGCGGGCATGGACATGGGCATCGTCAACGCCGGCATGGTCGGCGTCTATGACGACCTCGAACCCGAGCTTCGCGAGCGTGTCGAAGACGTGGTGCTGAATCGTCGTCCCGATGCCGGCGAGCGCCTCGTCGAAGTGGCCGAGACCGCGAAGAGCGGCGCCAAGGACGAGAGCAAGAAGCTCGAATGGCGCGGCACGCCGGAGCACCCGGTGCATGTGAACCAGCGGCTGTCGCACGCGATGGTGCACGGCATCACCGACTTCATCGTCGAGGACACCGAGGAGGCCTACCAGCAGATCCTCGCCAAGGACGGCCGGCCGCTGCACGTGATCGAAGGCCCGCTGATGGACGGCATGAACATCGTGGGCGACCTGTTCGGCCAGGGCAAGATGTTCCTGCCGCAGGTGGTGAAGTCGGCGCGCGTGATGAAGTCGGCGGTGGCCCACCTCATCCCCTACATCGAGGAAGAAAAGCGCCAGGACGAGGCCGCCGGCCGCGATGTGCGGACCAAGGGCAAGATCATCATCGCCACCGTCAAGGGCGACGTGCACGACATCGGCAAGAACATCGTCACCGTCGTGCTCCAGTGCAACAACTTCGAGGTGGTGAACATGGGCGTGATGGTCCCCTGCCACGAGATCCTGGCGCGTGCCAAGGTCGAGGGCGCGGACATCGTGGGGCTCTCGGGCCTCATCACGCCGAGCCTCGAAGAGATGCAATACGTCGCGGGCGAGATGCAGAAGGACGATCACTTCCGCATCAGGAAGATCCCGCTGCTGATCGGCGGCGCTACCACCAGCCGCGTGCACACGGCAGTCAAGATCGCACCGCACTACGAAGGGCCGGTGGTCTACGTGCCCGACGCCTCGCGCAGCGTGAGCGTGGCGCAGTCGCTGCTGTCTGAACAGGCGACGAGCTACATCAACGAGATCAACGCCGACTACGACAAGGTGCGCCACCAGCACGCCAACAAGAAGCAGGTGCCGCTGTGGCCGCTCGCGAAGGCGCGCGCCAACAAGACGCCGGTCGACTGGTCGAGCTACCTGCCGCCGGTGCCCAAGTTCATCGGCCGGCGGGTGTTCCGCAACTTCGACCTGACCGAACTCGCCAAGTACATCGACTGGGGCCCGTTCTTCCAGACCTGGGACCTGGCCGGGCCATTCCCCGCAATCCTGAAGGACGAGATCGTGGGCACCGAGGCCGTGCGCGTGTATGCCGACGGCCAGCGCATGCTCAAGCGGCTCATCGAAGGCCGCTGGCTCTCGGCGAGCGGCGTGATCGGCTTCTGGCCGGCCAACACTGTCAACGACGATGACATCGTGCTCTACACGGACGAATCGCGCACCGAGCCCGCGCTCACCTGGTACGGCATGCGCCAGCAGACCGAGAAGCAGGTGATCGAGGGCGTGATGCGGCCCAGCCGCTGCCTCGCCGACTTCGTCGCGCCGCGCGAGAGCGGTCTGAAGGACTACGTCGGCATGTTCGCCGTCACCGCGGGCCTGGGCGTCGAGAAGAAGGAGAAGTACTTCGTCGACGACCTCGACGACTACTCGGCCATCATGCTCAAGGCGCTGGCCGACCGGCTGGCGGAGGCCTTCGCCGAGGCCTTGCACCATCGCGTGCGCACCGACCTCTGGGGTTATGCCTCCGACGAGACGCTCAGCAACGAGGACATGATCGGCGAGAAGTACCGCGGCATCCGCCCCGCGCCCGGCTACCCCGCCTGCCCGGACCACAGCGTGAAGCGCCCGATGTTCGACCTCCTGAACTGTGCGGACATCGGCATGACCCTGACGGAAAGCCTCGCTATGATGCCGGCCGCCAGCGTCAGCGGCTTCTACCTGAGCCATCCCGACGCGACGTACTTCAACGTCGGCAAGATCGGGCACGACCAGTTGCAGGATCAGGCCGCGCGACGCCACGAAAGCGAATCGGATCTCGAGCGGCTGCTGGCACCGAATCTTTGACACGGGCAGCCGGTGCCACCATGGCCGGCGCGGGGGAACTCACATTCAGAAGTTGATATTTGCTGCCGCGCACTACGCGGCGTTGGCGGTATTCGTTGCCGGTTGCTGGGGTATCGGACGGATGCTGCTCGTGCGCATCGGCGTGCCGATGCGCCGCGATGTCTGGCTCGAGACGGCGATGGCCATCGCGACCGGCATCGGGATCGTCATCTGCGTCTTCCAGGCCTTCGCGATCGCAGGCAGGTTCAACGCGATCGTGGTGTGGACGGTCGTCGGCATCGGCGTCGCCGTGGCGCTGGTGCAGACGCCGGGCTGGCTGCGGGAGGTGCGTGCGCGCGAGGTGCCCGCGGCGCTGTCCTGGCTCGAGAAGCTGGGCATGGTCGTGCTGGCGGTGCTTGCTGTGCCGACGCTCGTTGCGCCCCTGGGTCTGCCCGTGGCGTTCGACGAACTGATGTACCACCTGCCGTACGCGCGCGAGGTAGCGCGGACCGGCTCACTGGGCATCTACGACTGGCTTCGTTATCCCTGGTTCCCGTACAACTACAACCTGCTCTACGCCGCGGCGCTGATGGTCGGCGACGACGTGCTGCCGCATTTCGTGAATGGGCTCGCGGGCTGGTTGTCGGTCTGGATCGTCTACCGCTTGGGCGTGGTCCACGTGAATCGCGTGGTGGCCTGCGTCGGTGCCGCGATCTGGCTCGGGCTGGGCGACTACTCCGGCGCGCTGATCGACACCAGCGTCGCGCTGTTCGTGCTCGCGACCTGCGTGGCCCTGTGGTGGTGGCGCGAATCGCCACGGACCGGCGCGCGCTGGCTGGCGCTCGCGGCTTTCTTCCTGGGTGTCGCGGCCGGCTCGAAGTACCAGGCGCTGACCGTCACGCCGCTGGTGGCTGTGTTCGTGCTGTTGCACGAGCGCCGTCCGCGCGTGCTGGCCGTGGCGCTGGTCTGCTTCCTGATCCCCTGCGTGTACTGGTATGTGCGCAACGCGGTCATGACCGGCGACCCCTTCAATCCGATCGGCGCGCGCGTCTTCGGCTTCACCAACTGGAACATGCAGGACTACCGCATGCAGTTCCAGGACGTGCACGAGCATTCGAACCCGCCGAACCTGTTGCTCTGGGCCGTGCTGGCCGTGCCTTTCAGCGCCTACTGGAAGCGCTCGGCCGCGCTGCGCGCCGCCGCGGTGTTCTGCGTCTACTCGCTGTTCGTCTGGAGCCTGACCTCGCGCTATCCGCGCTACCTGACCGCGTCCCTGCCGATCCTGGCGCTGACCGCCGCCGTGGGATGGCAGACCATTTTCGGCGCCATCGCACTCCGGATGCGCAGGGCGATGCCGCAACGCGATCTCGGCGGCGGCCTCGACCGGGCGGGGCGCTGGCTTGGCGTGGCGCTGCTGGTGGTCCTGGTGACTTTCTCCGTCCACCAGACCCGAAGGAAGGCGGCCCTCTTCGCGATCACACCGCTCGAGCGAGAAGCGGTGCTGCGCAGGCACGTCCCCGGCTACATGGTCATGGACTACCTGCGCCAGCACACGACGGGCCGCGTCTATCAGATCGCCCTGATCGAGGCGACCTACTACGGCCCCAATCCGGTCTGGGGCGATGCGCTCGGGCCCTGGCGATACTCGGACTTCATCGTCCTGCCCCCGCCCGATTTCGCGCGCAAACTCGCCGGACTCGGATTCGAGGCCATCGCCATCGACGCGGCGAATGCGCCGCTGCTGGAGGCCCAGCCGGGCTTCCTTGACCAATTCGCCCTGATGTACGAAAAAGACGGCGCCAAGGCCTATCGCAACCTCCAATACAAGAATGACCGGAAGCCCTGATCCACACGCCTTGCGCATCGCCGCCGTGATCCCCTGCTACAACGAGGCACTCTCGATCGCGCAGGTGGTGGATGAATTCCGCGCGGCGTTGCCTGAGGCGGAGATCCACATCTTCGACAACAACTCGACCGACGGCACCGCCGAGGTCGCCAAGGCGTGCGGCGCCGCGGTCACGCACGTGGCGCTGCGCGGCAAGGGCAACGTGGCGCGCCGCATGTTCGCGGACGTCGAGGCCGACGTCTACGTGATGGTCGACGGTGACGCCACCTACGACGTGCGCGACATCCGCCAGCACATCGAGATGCTGGTCGAGGGCAACCTCGACATGGTGGTCGGCTCGCGCGTCGACGACGGTGCGGACGTCCAGACCTACCGGCGCGGCCACCGCTTCGGCAACCGGCTCCTCACCGGCGCCGTCGCGAGCCTCTTCGGGGGGCGGCTGACCGACATGCTCTCGGGCTATCGCGTGTTTTCCAGGCGCTATGCCAAGTCCTTCCCGGCAGTGTCGGAGGGCTTCGAGATCGAGACCGAGTTGACGGTCCATGCACTGGAACTGCGCATGCCCTTCGCCGAGGCGCCCGTGCTCTACCGCTCGCGACCCGAAGGCTCGGAGAGCAAGCTGTCGACCTACAGCGACGGCTGGCGCATCCTCAAGACCATCTGCAAGCTCTTCGTCAGCGAGCGGCCCTTGCTCTTTTTCAGCAGCTTCGCCGGCGTGCTCGCGCTGGTATCGGTGATCCTCGCCGAGCCGCTGCTCACAACCTACCTGCGCACGGGGCTGGTTCCTCGCCTGCCGACCGCCGTCTTCGTGACGGGCACGATGCTGGTGGCGATGCTGGCCTTCGTCTGCGGCGTGGTGCTGCACACGGTGACGATCGGCCGGCAGGAAGCCAAGCGGCTGCGCTACCTGGCCATTCCGGGCGTGCGGCATCGCAGCTCGCCATGAGGGCGCGAAAGGAATTCCTCTTCTTTGCAATCGTCGGCGCGGTCGGCTTCGGCGTCGACCTTGCCGTGCTCTATCTGGTTGCGCCGCTGCTTGGCTGGTACGGCGCGCGGGTGGTGTCCTTCGTTGCCGCCGCGACGACGACGTGGGTGCTGAACCGGCGATACACGTTCACTGCACGGGCGTCCGACGCATCGCTGCTGCGCGAATACGCGCACTACCTGTTGACCATGCTGGCCGGCGCATTGGTCAACTACGCGGTCTATGTCCTGACCTTGCACTGGCTGAGCGGGCCGCTCGCGCCGGCCGTCGGCGTTGCACTCGGCAGTTGCGCGGGCCTCGTGGTCAACTTTCTGTCGGCCCGCTACCTGGTCTTCAAGTCCGCGCGCAAGCACTGAGTTGCGTCACTCCCTCTCCCAGAGGGAGAGGGGGCAAATCAGTGCGCTGTGGAGACTACGACGGGGATTTCCGTCGCCGGCGGCGTATTGCGGCTGCGCCCGCAGCGCACGATGCCGTCGATCATCACCATTCCCACGCCCGGAATGTCGCCGAGCTGCACGCTTTCGAGCAGCCCCGGCGCAGGCGAATGCTGCGCACGGTCCATGAAGACGAAATCCGCCGCACGGCCGACCTCGATCAATCCGCAGTTGAGCTTGCGGATGCGCGCCGTATTGCCGGTCGCGAAGCAGAACACCAGCTCGGCGGGGATGTTCGCGATCGACGACAGCATCGCCACCATGCGCAGGATGCCCAGCGGCTGCACGCCCGAGCCGGCCGGCCCGTCGGTACCCAGGATCACGCGATGCGGACACTTGAGATCGAGCGCCGCCTTCGCCGCCGCAATGGCGACGCGCTCGTTGCCGTTGTGCACGATCTCGATCGCGCGCGACGACTTCTCGCACAGCTCGCACACATGCGCCTCGGGCAGCGACGTGTGGCCGCCGTTGATGTGGCCGATGACGTCGGCATCGGCTTCGAGCACCACGTCCTTGTCGATCAGGCCGGAGCCGGGGATGGAGGGCCCGCCCGTGTGGATGGTGCTCTGGATGCCGTACTTGCGCGCCCACGCCACCATCTCCTTGGCCTCGTAGCCGGCCTTGACCGAGCCCAGTCCGACCTCGCCGAGCAGGCCCACGCCGGCCTCGGCCAATTCCTTGAAGTCGCTCTCGACCATGCCCTTCTCGATGATCGGCGCGCCGGCCAGCACCTTGACGCCGCCGGGGCGGAAGTTGTCGAAGGCGCGCTGGGCGGTGATGGCCAGCGCCTTGAGGCCGACGATGTCCTTGGGGCGGCCGGGCAGGTGCACCTCGCCGGCGGAGATCATCGTGGTCACCCCGCCGTTCATCGTCGAATCGATCCAGCCGATCTGGCCCTGGCGCGGCGTCCAGTCGCCGAAGACCGGGTGCACGTGGCTGTCGATCAGGCCGGGCGCGACACAGGTCTTCTTGCAGTCGATCACGGTCTGCGCGCCTTCGAGGTCGCAGTCCTTTTCCTTGCCGACGGCAACGATCAGCCCGTCATTCACGACGATGGTGTCGGCGTCGAGGATGGGCTTGTCGATATCGCCCGAGAGCAGCAGGCCTATGTTCCGGATGACGACCTTGCCCGACTTGGCGCCGGTTGCGACTTCTGCCATTTCTTGTCCTCTGCGTGGGGTGGAATGATTGGCTCGTCGGAAGCTCCGGCATCGACCGTGCGCAGCACCGTCTCGATCACGAAGTCTTCCCAGTGCGCGACCGCCTCCGCCGTTTCCAGCGGCTCGCCGAGGAAGGCGGTCAGCGTGTGGCGGTTCGACGTATAGAAGTAGCCGGTCGATGCGATCAGCAGGTAGAGGTCGCGCGCCGCCACGTCATTGCGGAACAGCCCCTGCGCGACCCCGCTGGCAACGATCTCCTCAATGATCGAGATCGCGCGCGACGAATACTCGCGCGCCCGCAGCGACTTCGCGATATGCCGCCCCTTGTGCAGGTTCTCGGTGTTCAGCAGCGTGACGAACTCGGGGTTCTTGCGGTAGTAGCCGAGCACGAATCGGATCACCGCGGTGAGCGATTCGACCGGCCGCGTGGCGTCGAGGTCGATGGCCGCCTCCGCGTCGTCCATGCGCCGGTAGATGCCTTCGAGCACCGCGATGAAGAGGCCTTCCTTGCTGCCGAAGTAGTAGTAGATCATGCGGTCGTACGACTTCGCCGCCTTCGAGATCTTCTCGACGCTGCCGCCGTCATAGCCGTACTTCGCGAACACCTTGGTCGCCGCGCGCAGGATGCTCTCGCGCGTGGCCTGCGCCGCCGCTTCGCGCACGCCGGTGCGGCGCGTCGCGGCCCTGGGTGCGGTCTTGCGCTCGGCCATGGATCAGGGGGCGCGAACGAACAGGCGGCCGCCGCCGGGCCGCCCCAAGGCGAGCCGCGCCGCCCCCTCGGGCGGTGGAGTTACACGCGCGCAGCGAGTGAAAAGCCGGGGGGCAGTCATTTTTCGGCGAAGGCGCGTTCGACGACGAAATCGCCTGGCGTGGAGGTGTTGCCCTCCTTGAACCCGCGCGCTTCGAGGATGTGCTTCAGGTCGACCAGCAGGCCCGGGCTGCCGCAGAGCATCACGCGGTCCTCGGCGGCATTGAGCGGCGGAAGGCCGAGGTCGTCGGTGAGCTTGTTGCTCTCGATCAGCTCGGTGATGCGGCCCATGTTGCGGAACTCCTCGCGCGTCACGGTCGGGTAGTAGAGCAACTGCTTCTCGATCATCTCGCCCAGGACCTCATGCCTGGGCAGGTGGTCGGTCACGAGGTCGTGATAGGCCAACTCGTCGATCTGGCGCACGCCGTGCACCAGGACGACCTGCTCGAACTTTTCGTAAGTGTCGGGGTCTCGGATGATGCTCATGAACGGTGCCAGGCCGGTGCCGGTGCCGAAGAGATAGAGCCGCTTGCCGGGGAGCGTGTAGTCGATGAGCAGCGTGCCCGTGGGCTTGCGGCCCACGATGATGGTGTCGCCCACCTGGATGTGCTGGAGCTTCGAGGTCAGGGGGCCTTCTTCCACCTTGATGCTCAGGAACTCCAGGTGCTCTTCGTAGTTGGGGCTGACGATGCTGTAGGCACGCAGGAGCGGCTTGTTGTTGACCTTCAGGCCGATCATCGTGAAGTGGCCGTTCGAGAAACGCAGGGCCGGATCGCGCGTGGTGGTGAAGGTGAACAGGCGGTCGGTCCAGTGGTGGACGCTCAACACACGTTCTTCGCTGAATGCACTCATAAGGGTCAGGAATGGTTATGAACGAAAAAGGGAACCCCCGATTGTCGGCGACTCGGCAGTGCCCGCGAAAACACCATTGCAAGCATCGGGCCTGTTTGCTACATTGATCTTCAATGTAGTGATTGCCACATGAAAGTGTAGGGAATGCTACACAAACGTCACTTCCAGCACAAGCGTCAGTGCAAGAGGGTCTTCGGCACAGATGTTGCACGGCCCCTTGCCTGATTCCCACGAGACGCCCGCGATGACCGAACACACGAAGACAGACGGATTGCCCGGCATGGACATGCCGGTGTTGCCCGAGGCCATGGGGCGTGCGCCCCTGCGCAACGAGAAGATGAGCGCCAGCAAGGTGGAGTGCAATGCCTGCCCCGTGCTGTGCCAGATCTCCGACGGGCGAACGGGCGCGTGCGACCGCTACGCCAACCGCGATGGCGTGCTGGTGCGCGTCGATCCGGTGGTGTTGCTACGCCGAGAACTGACGAGCGAATCGCCCGCGCTCGTGCCCTTCGCCCGCGTCAACGCCGAACTCGACGAGTCGGAGCGCACCGCCGAGCCGGTCGCCGACCCGGACTGGAACGGCGATCTCCTTCGCGCCGACGAGGTCTTTGTGACCGGCGTGGGCTCCTCCACAACCTATCCCGACTACAAGCCCGCACCCTTCATCGTGGCCTCGAAGGCCCAGGGCGTCGACATGGTCACGGTCGTCACCGAAGGCATCTTCAGCTACTGCAGCTTCAAGGTGAAGATCGATACCGACCGCTTTCTTGGCGCCGAGCAGGCCAATGTGCGCTATCGCGGCGAGGTGGTGGGCCACGTCACTACCGCCGAGTACGGTTCGCAGATGCTCTCGCTCGGCGGCGTGCACCACCTCACCGGCGGCAGCAAGAAAGAGGGCCGCATGACGGCCGAGCTCATGCAGTTGCTGGGCAACAAGAAGCCGGTCGAATGTGTCATCGACGGCGGCGCCAGCATGGTGATCCAGGCCGGCAAGGCGCCGATCGTCAACGGCGTGGAAGAGCGGCGCATGCGCGTGGGCTGCGGGTCCGCGGCCGTTGGCATCTTCGCGCGCCAGTTGTTCGGCCATGCCGACGAAGTGGTGGTGGTGGACGACCACATCACCGGCGTCCTCACCGAGCACCAGGCCGGGCGCTGCCTCGACATGCCGGCATCGGGCATCCAGATGCGCGGGCGCAAGTCGACACCGGGGCGCTACTTCCAGGTCGCGAACCCGGGCAACGGGTGGGGCGGCACGGACATCGACGATCCCCTCTCCATCATCGAAGGCTGGGAAGAAGGCGTGGCGCGACCAGGCCTGCGCCTCCTGATGACCTCGACCACCGGCGAGCATGCGCAGTGGTACGTGCTCGACGAGCAATTGCAGCCCGTCGAGCAGGAGATGCCCGGCGAAGTGCGCCGCATCGTGGAGCGCATCGGCGAGAACTGCGAACCTTCGCTGTGCACGGTGCTGTTCCTCGGTGGTGCGGGCGGCAGCCTGCGCGCCGGCGTGACGGAGAACCCCGTGCTGCTCACCCGTGCGATCAAGCGCGCACTGGTCAACGTGACCTGTGGTGGCGCGCCGGCCTATGTCTGGCCCGGCGGCGGCATCACCGTGATGGCCGACGTGCTGCGCATGCCCGACAACAGCTTCGGCACGGTGCCCACGCCTGCGATCGTCGCGCCGATCGAATTCAGCATGCGGCGCGAGGACTACGCCGCGCTCGGCGGCCACATGGAGCATGTGTTCTCGCTCGAACAGGCGCTCGCTCGCGGTGCCTGGCAGGACGACGGTGCACCACTGGCGCGCCAATGGCTGCGCATGGATGCGGCCAATCCCTGGCCCTTGGGCCAGCCGCCGATGCTCGGCTAGAAATGACTGCCCCCCGGCCTGCCACTGCGTGTGCTTCGCCACCCCCCTTGGGGGAGGCGCGGCACGCCTTGGGGCGGCCCGGCGGCGGCCGCATCTTTGCTTCATGGACGTCGGCGAAATGACTGCCCAACGAACAGCGCTCGACGGCGGACGCTGGCATCTCAACCACGGCCCCATCGACATCATTGCCGAGGCGTACGGCGATGCGGTGGAAGTTGCGGTGGCGCATGAGCACGTGTGGCGACGTTTCCGTACGCTGCTCGACGAACTGGTGGCGGAGCTGCCCTTGCTGCGTCAACCGGTCGGCACCGATTGCGTCTTGCGCGGCCCTATCGCGCGGCGCATGTGGAACGCGTGCGTGCCGTTTCGCTCGGGCTTCATCACGCCGATGGCGGCGGTCGCGGGGTCCGTGGCGCAAGAACTGGTCGCGTGCTATGACCGACCCGGCATCGAGCGCGCCTGGGTCAACAACGGCGGCGACATCGCGCTGCACCTTGCGCGTGGCCACTCTGCGAGCGTCGGCCTCTTTGCAGACATTGCCCAGTTCGACCTGCGCGACCAGGGCCCGCTCCGGACGGATGGGCAGTTCGAGATCACTGCCGAACTGCCGGTACGCGGCGTCGCCACCAGCGGCTGGCGCGGCCGCAGTTTCTCGCTCGGCATCGCCGACAGCGTGACCGTGCTCGCCGCCACGGCGGCAGAGGCCGATGCCGCGGCTACCGTCATTGCCAATGCAGTCGATGTCGAAGATCCAGGCATCCACCGCTTGCCCGCCAGCCAATGCAAGGACGACAGCGACCTCGGCGACATCCCCGTGACGACGAACGTCGAGGTGCTTGCGCCCGTGCAGGTGCGTCGCGCACTGGAGGCGGGCGCTGCGTGCGCCGAAGCGCTTCAGCGCAAGGGGCTCATCTGGTCGGCCGTGCTCGTTTGCCAGGGGCAATGGCAGGTCGTGCAACCCTTAAGCTCGCAGACCCGCGCGACACCGCAGCAAATTGCGGGTAGCGGTGCAGCGGGTGCAGTTGGTTCAGTATTTGCTTAACGAAAAGCAGGACTACTTTTCATGATCGATATACGCCGTGTCTTCACCCAGGTCGAGCACATCCACCACGAGTTCGGACCGCGCGCCGCAACGCCGCTGGTGCGTGGTGCCATCGGCGCGGTGCTGACCAATCCCTTCGCTGGCCGCTACGAGCCCGACATCCTGCCGATGATGAAGTTGCTCGATCCGGTCGGCGTCGACATGGCGCACCGCCTGCGCGCCGCGATGGATGTGCCCGTCGAGCGCATCGCCACCTATGGCAAGGGCGCCATCGTCGGCGCGGCCGGCGAACTGGAGCATGGCGCGCTGTGGCATGTGCCCGGCGGCTATGCGATGCGCGAGCTGCTCGGTTGGAAGGGCGACCGCGACGCCTACCGCCAGGGCAAGGCCGAGGAGAAGACGGGCCAGCCCGGCAATGCGCTGTCGATCGTGCCGTCGACCAAGAAGGTCGGGCCTCCGGGCGCGACGCTCGATGTGCCACTGACCAACATCAATGCCAGCTATGTGCGTGGCCAGTTCGACGCGATCGAGGTGCGCGTGCCGGGTGCGCCGGCCGCCGACGAGATCGTGTTCATCCTCGCAATGAGCACCGGCTACCGCGTGCATGATCGCGTCGGCGGCCTGCGTGCAGAAGACATCAGCAAATGGGATGGCCTGCGCTGAGCGCACCATTCGAATCCAGAGACAAGGAAGAAATCCCATGAGTGCCAATATCCGCAAACTCGTCATCCAGGTCGACGAGACCCGCAAGGAAATGGGCAAGACCATCGATCCGCCGACTCGCCGCGCCGTCGCCATCGCCGTCATCGAGAACCCTTACGCGGGCCGCTATAGCGAATCGCTCGACGACCTGATCGCCATCGGCGAAGAGCTCGGCGCGCTGCTCGGACAGAAGGCCGTTGCGGCGCTCGGCATCGAGCCGGGGCAGGCGCAGAGCTACGGCAAGGCCGCGATCGTCGGCGAGGCCGGCGAACTGGAGCATGCCGCCGCCATCCTCCATCCCAAGCTCGGCGCGCCGCTGCGCGTCGCAGTCGAGAAGGGTGCTGCGCTCGTACCTTCCGCCAAGAAGCGCGGCACGCTCGGCACCGCGATCGACGTGCCACTGGGCCACAAGGATGCGGCCTTCGTCCGCAGCCATTTCGATGCCGTCGAGGCGCGCGTGTCGGACGCACCGCGCGCCAACGAAATCGTGGTCGCCGTCGCCGTCACCGACAGCGGTCGCCCGCTGCCACGCATCGGCGGTTTGCAGGCTTCCGAAATCAAGGGCGAAGACGGCCTTCGCTGAACCACTCGTCGCATCATCTCGTTTTCATGTTCGTACCCAAGGAGCTCCCGATGAACCCACTGCGTCTTGCCTTCAGCGCTGCCGCCGTTGCCACGCTCGCCACAGCACTCGTCCCCGCCCACGCGCAGGGCGTGATCAAGATCGGCGAGATCAACAGCTACAAGGCACAACCCGCCTTCCTCGAGCCCTACAAGAAGGGGATGGAACTCGCCGTCGATGAAATCAACGCCGCCGGCGGCGTCAACGGCAAGAAGATCGAGCTGATCAGCCGCGACGACAACGCCAACCCCGGCGATGCGGTCCGCGTGGCCGAGGAGCTGGTCTCGCGCGAGAAGGTCGACATGCTGGCGGGCACCTTCCTGTCCAACACCGGACTCGCGGTCACCGACTTCGCGAAGCAGAAGAAGTTCTTCTTCCTCGCCGGCGAGCCGCTGACCGACAAGATCACCTGGCAGGGCGGCAACCAGTACACCTTCCGCCTGCGCCCGGGCACCTACATGCAGGCCGCGATGCTCGTGCCCGAAGCGGTCAAGCTCAAGAAGAAGCGCTGGGCGATCGTCTACCCCAACTACGAGTACGGGCAGTCGGCCGTCGCCGCGTTCAAGCAGTTGATGAAGGCTGCCCAGCCCGACGTGGAATTCGTCGCCGAGCAGGCCGTGCCGCTGGGCAAGGTCGATGCAGGCAGCGTGGTGCAGGCGCTCGCGGATGCCAAGCCCGATGCGATCTTCAACGTGCTGTTCGCCGCGGACCTCTCGAAGTTCGTGCGCGAAGGCAACACGCGCGGCCTGTTCAAGGACCGCGAAGTCGTGAGCGTGCTGACCGGCGAGCCCGAGTACATGGACCCGCTGAAGGACGAGGCGCCCACCGGGTGGATCGTGACCGGCTACCCGTGGTACGGCATCACGACGCCTGCGCACAAAGCCTTCGAGCAGGCCTACCAGGCCAAGTACAAGGACTACCCGCGCCTCGGCTCGGTGGTGGGCTACAGCATGATCAAGTCGGCCGCTGCCGGTATCGCCAAGGCCAAGAGCACAGATTCCGACAAGCTGGCCGCGGCCTTCAAGGGCCTGCAGGTCGACACGCCCTTCGGCAAGATCACCTACCGCCCCGAGGACAACCAGTCCACCATGGGCGCGTTCGTGGGCCGCACCAAGAACGATGGCGGCAAGGGCGTGATGGTCGACTACGTGTACCTGGACGGCGCGGACGCGAAGTACCAGCCGTCGGCCGCCGAGATCAAGAAGTCTCGCGCTGCTGATTGAGTGGAGCGAACGGGCCATGAGCTTCTCCGGTTTCATCGTCCAGCTCCTCAACGGGCTGGCGAGCGCGTCGTCGCTGTTCCTCGTGGCGGCAGGCCTGTCGCTGATCTTCGGCGTCACGCGGATCGTGAATTTCGCGCATGGCTCGTTCTTCATGGTGGGCATCTACATTGCCTACACCCTGGTCGATCGACTGGGCACCGGCGTGGGCTTCTGGCCCGCGCTGGTGATGGCGGCACTGGCGGTTGGCGTGCTCGGCGCGCTGATCGAGGTCGTGCTGCTGCGGCGTATCTACAAGGCGCCTGAACTTTTCCAACTGCTGGCGACCTTCGCGCTGGTGCTGGTCATCAAGGATGCGGTGCTGTGGGTGTGGGGGCCCGATGAATTGCTCGGGCCGCGTGCGCCGGGCCTCTCGGGCTCGGTCACGATCCTCGGGCGGCAGTTTCCTTCCTATGACCTCTTCCTGATCGTCGTGGGCCCCGTGGTGCTCGGATTGGTCTGGATGCTGCTCACGCGCACGCGATTCGGCACGCTGGTTCGCGCCGCGACGCAGGACCGCGAGATGGTGAGCGCGCTCGGCGTCAACCAGGCGTGGCTCTTCACCGCGGTGTTCGCGCTCGGCGCGCTGCTGGCCGGACTGGGTGGCGCATTGCAGTTGCCGCGCGAGCCCGCGACGCTGGAGATGGACCTCAACACCATCGGCGCCGCCTTCGTGGTCGTGGTAGTGGGCGGCATGGGCTCGATTCCCGGTGCCTACGCTGCGGCGTTGCTCATCGCCGAGATCAAGGCGATCTGCATCTGGCTCGGTGTCGTCGACATCTTCGGCATCAGCGTCTCCTTCTCCAAGCTCACGCTGGTGGTGGACTTTCTCGTGATGGCCGTCGTGCTCGTGTGGCGGCCTTGGGGCCTGTTCGGCCGGCCGCAAGCGCCGAGCCGCTATGTGGGCATGCAGGAGGAGCCGCTGCGCCGTCCCAGCAAGGCCTACCTGATTGCCGCGGCTGTGTTCGGGCTCGTGCTCGCCGCGATGCCCTTCATCACGGCGGGCTCGCCCTACACGACGGTGCTGATGATCGACCTGATGATCGCGGCGCTGTTCGCCACCAGCCTGCACTTCATCATGGGGCCTGCCGGCATGCACTCCTTCGGCCATGCCGCCTACTTCGGCCTGGGAGCCTATGGCGCGGCGCTGCTGGTGCGCGCCAGTGGGATGCCGATGGAGCTTGCGCTGATCGTCGCGCCGCTGGTGGCCGCCGCAGGTGCCTTCGTCTACGGATGGTTCGCGGTGCGGCTGTCGGGCGTCTATCTCGCGATGCTCACGCTCGCGTTCGCGCAGATCACCTGGGCCATCACCTACCAGTGGGACAGTTTCACCGGCGGCAGCAACGGGCTCACCGGCGTCTGGCCTTCCGCCTGGCTGTCCGACAAGCGCGCCTACTACTGGCTGACGCTCGTGCTGGTGGCTTTCGGCGTGTTGTGGCTGCGCCGCGTGCTGTTCTCGCCCTTCGGCTATGCGCTGCGCGCGGGCCGCGATTCGGCGCTGCGAGCGGATGCGATCGGCATCGACGTCAAGCGCATGCAGTGGGCCGCGTTCGTGATCGCAGGCACTGCGGCGGGACTGGCCGGTGCGCTCTATGCATTCTCGAAGGGCAGCATCTCGCCGGAGTCGCTCAGCGTCGGCAAATCGGTCGACGGACTGGTGATGGTGCTGCTGGGCGGCATCCAGACGCTGGCAGGCCCGGTGGTAGGCGCCGTCACCTTCACCTGGCTCCACGACACGGTGGCGCGCAATACCGATTACTGGAGAGCCATGCTGGGCGGGATCATCCTGTTGCTCGTGCTGCTGTTCCCGCAAGGCATCGCAGGCTTCGCGAAGCAGCTTTTCGATCGCCGGCGTCATGTCGCTGAAGCGGGCACGGACCTGCAGGAGGCCAAGGCATGAGTCTCCTCAGGGTCCATGAACTCGGCAAGTCCTTCGGCGGCGTGAAGGCGGTCGATGGCATCAGCTTCGACCTCGCGGCCGGCGAACTGCTGGCGCTGATCGGCCCCAACGGCGCCGGCAAGTCCACCACCTTCAACATGGTGAACGGGCAATTGAAAGCCGACCGCGGCTCGATCCTGCTGGACGGCCAGGAACTCGTCGGCCGCAAGCCGCGCGAGATCTGGCGCATGGGCGTCGGCCGCACCTTCCAGATCGCCGAGACTTTCGCGTCGCTCACCGTGGTCGAGAACGTGCAGATGGCCTTGCTGTCGCACGACCACAAGCTGTTCTCGACCTGGCGGCGCGCGGCGGACCACAAGCGCGACGAAGCCCTGGCGCTTCTCGAACAGGTTGGCATGAAGGCGCAGGCCGATCGCCCCTGCAGCGTGCTCGCCTACGGCGACGTGAAGCGCGTCGAACTCGCGATCGCGATGGCCAACAGCCCCAAGCTCCTGCTGATGGACGAGCCCACCGCCGGCATGGCGCCCAAGGAACGCAACTCGCTCATGGCATTGACCAAGCAACTCGTCATCGACCGCGGCATGGCCGTGCTCTTCACCGAGCACAGCATGGATGTCGTGTTCGCCTATGCCGACCGCATGATCGTGCTGGCGCGCGGGCGGCTGATCGCGCAGGGCAAGCCGCTAGAGATCCGCGACCATCCGAAAGTGCAGGAGGTCTATTTCGGCAGCGGCAAGACCTTCGAGAAGATTGCAGAGAAGGCCGCCGCGGTGAATGCGGCGGTGGGAGAACACGCATGAGTTCGCATGAAGTGTTGCTCGAAGCGAAGGCGCTGTGCGCATGGTACGGCGCCGCGCAGATCCTCTACGACGTCGACCTGGATGTTCGTCGCGGCGAGGTCGTCGCGCTCATGGGGCGCAACGGCGCAGGCAAGTCGACCACGCTCAAGGCGCTGATCGGCATGCTCGGCAAGCGTCGCGGCGCGGTGCGCTTCCTGGGTCACGACATCTCGAAGAGCGAGCCGCATCACGCCGCGCGCATGGGCCTGGGCTTCGTGCCCGAGGACCGCCGGGTGTTCACCGACCTCAGCGTCATGGAGAACCTCGAAGTCGGCAAGCAGGCTGCGCGCCGCTGGAGCGACGGCACCGATGCGCCGCTGTGGACGCCGGAGCGCCTGTTCAAGCTGTTCCCCAATCTCGGCGAGATGCCGAACCGCCCCGGCGGCCGCATGAGCGGCGGCGAGCAGCAGATGCTGACCGTGGCGCGCACGCTGATGGGCAATCCCTACCTGGTGCTGCTCGACGAGCCCTCCGAAGGTGTCGCACCGGTGATCGTCGAGCAGATGGCGAACATGATCCTGGAGCTCAAGGCGCAGGGCGTGAGCATCCTGCTGTCGGAGCAGAACATGCACTTTGCCGAGCTGGTCTCCGATCGTGCGTACGTGCTCGAGAAGGGCCAGATCCGCTATCACGCGTCGATGGTCGAGTTGGCCGCGAATGAAGAAGTCCGCCGCGCCTATCTGAGCGTATGAACGAAGCTCTCCCCCAGGCTTGCCCACTTCGTGTGGCCGCCCACCCCCTCGCCGGGGGCGACACCACCGGCCCGGCGGAGCCGGTTCCGGGGTGTCTCCCGACTAGCTTTCTTAACCTGAGGAGCAAGACATGTACGACACGCAACGCAGATCTCTCTTGAAAGCGACCGCTGCCTTCGGGCTCATCGGTGGACTGGGCGCGTCGGCGCCGCTCTTCGCGGCCGCGAAGATCAAGCCGGCGGCCAACTCGGCGCTCATCGTGGTCGACGTGCAGAACTGCTTTATCGACGGCGGCACGCTGCCGGTGAAAGGCGGCGCGGAGGTGGTGCCCGTCATCAACAAGCTCGCGGGCGCGTTCCAGAACATCGTCGTGACGCAGGACTGGCACACGGCCGGCCATGCCTCGTTCGCGAGCACGCATCCGGGCAAGAAGCCGTTCGAGAGCACGAAGCTGAGCTACGGCACGCAGGTGCTGTGGCCGGACCATTGCGTGCAGGGCACCGATGACGCGGCGCTCAACAAGGACCTGAAGCTGCCGACCGCGCAGATCATCATCCGTAAGGGCTTCCACAAGGACATGGACAGCTACTCCGCGTTCGAGGAAGCCGATCACAAGACGGCGACCGGGCTGGCCGGCTACCTCAAGGCGCGTGGCATCAAGACGGTGTTCGTCACCGGTCTTGCCACCGACTTCTGCGTGGCATGGACTGCGATGGACGCGCGCAAGGCCGGCTTCGATGTCTACGTGATCGAGGATGCGACGCGGGCGATCGATCTCAACGGCTCGCTCGCAGCCGCGTGGAAGCAGATGGCGGCCAAGGGCGTGAAGCGCATCCAGTCCTCGGACATCGACGTCGTCTGAGGCCGTCGAGCGGAATGCCCGGGTTCGAACTGAAGGTCAACGGACGCAGCGTCGAACTCGCGGCGTCGCATGAAGCGACGCTCCTGAATGTGTTGCGCAACGACCTGGGCCTGAACGGGCCCAAGTTCGGCTGCGGGCTCGGGCAGTGCGGCGCCTGCACGGTGTGGGTCGATGGCGTGGCGGCGCGGGCCTGCGTGATTCCGGCGCACGGCGTCGCGGGGCGCGAGATCACGACGCTCGAAGGCCTCGGCTCGCGGGATCGGTGGCACCCCGTCCAGCAGGGCTTCGAGGACGCACAGGCCGCGCAGTGCGGCTATTGCCTCAACGGCATGGTGATGCAGGCCGCGGCCTTGCTCGCGCGCGATCCGAATCCGAGCGAGGCGCGCATCCGCAGCGAGCTCTCCGGCAACCTCTGCCGTTGCGGCACGCATGTGGAGATCGTGGCTGCCGTGCAGCGCGCCGCGGTGCTGATGGCAAAGGGCGCCGACACGTGACGCGTCGCGCCGACCAGCCTCGCACGCGCAGCGAATTCCTCCATGCCGATGGCGTGCTCGTCATCGTGCGCGAGACACCGCCCGCGCCGCCGCCGGCCAAGGGCCAGCCCGCGCTGGTGGCGGGCAACCCCGCCGAAGGGCCGGAGGTGCTGCTCGCAATCTGGGACGACGGCAGCGTCACCGCGCTGAACGGCCACGTCGACCTTGGCACCGGCATCCAGACGGCGCTGTCGCAGATCGTGGCGGAAGAGCTCGACGTGCCGATGGCGCAGGTCCGCATGATGCTGGGCGACACGGCGCGCGTGCCCAACCAGGGCGCGACGATCGCGAGTGCATCGATCCAGATCCACGCCGGCCCCTTGCGGCATGCGGCCGCGCAGGCGAGGGCCTGGCTGCTCGCGCAGGCGGCCGAGCACTTCGGCGTACAGGCCGATCTGCTGGAGGTGCGCGACGGGCGCATCCAAGCGGGTGACGATCCCGTCTTCAGCATCGGCTTCGGTGAACTGGTGGCTGGCGAGCGCTCGGTATTGCAGCTCGACACGGTCTCGCGCGTGAAGAACCCGTCGGACTATCGCGTCGTCGGCACATCGATGCCTCGCGTCGACATTCCGGCGAAGCTGGCGGGCGATCTGGTCTTCGTACACGACATGCGCGTGCCCGGGATGCTGCATGGTCGCGTGGTGCGTCCACCGTATGCGGGCGCCGACCACGGCGACTACATCGGCAACACTCTCGAGTCGGTCGACGAATCGTCCATCGCGCACATTCCCGGCATTCGGGCCGTGGTCGTGATCCGCGACTTCGTCGGCGTCGTCGCGGAGCGCGAAGAGCATGCCGAACAGGCGCTGCGCGAGCTTCGCGTGACATGGAAGGCATGGCCCGGTTTGCCGTCGCTGGACGACCTGGAAGGTGCACTGCGCGCGAATCCCGCGACGCAACGATTGCTGGTCGATGAAGGCGATGTGGACGGTGCGCTCGCAGCGGCCGCGAACCCGATGCCGCGCACCTACGTGTGGCCGTACCAGATGCACGCGTCGATCGGACCTTCGTGCGCATTGGCGCACTGGGAGCCCGGCGGTGACGGCGGTTTCAGGCTGCGCGTATGGGCCGGTTCGCAAAACCCGCATGTGCTGCGCGCCGATCTCGCGAAGCTGATGGGCATCGAGGACGTGGCGGTCGATGTTGTGCGGATGGAGGCGGCGGGCTGCTACGGCCGCAATGGCGCGGATGACGTGGCGGCCGATGCCGCGCTGCTCGCGCGTGCCGTCGGTGCGCCGGTGCGCGTGCAACTCACGCGCGAGCAGGAGCACGCATGGGAGCCCAAGGGCGCGGCCCAGCTCATGCAGATCCAGGGTGGGCTCGACGCCGACGGCAACGTCGCCGCCTATGACTTCGAGACCTCCTATCCGTCGAATGGTGCACCGACGCTCGCGCTCCTTCTCACGCGCACCATCGAGCCCATCGCGCAGGCTTTCGAGATGGGTGACCGGACGGCGCGGCCTCCCTATGCCTACGGCAATCTGCGCGTCAAGGTCAACGACATGGCGCCGATCGTGCGCGCCTCATGGCTGCGCGGCGTGTCGGCATTGCCGAGTTCGTTCGCGCACGAGTCCTACGTCGACGAACTGGCCACCGCGGCGGGCGTCGATCCGGTCGCGTTCCGGCTGCGTCATCTGCACGATCCGCGCGCGGCCGACCTGGTGCGCGAGACCGCGCAGAAAGCCGGCTGGCGCATGCGCACCGGTCCGCAGGAAAACGCGGATGGCGGCCTGGGGCCCGGCGGCGACATCCTGTTCGGCCAAGGCTTTGCCTACGCGCGCTACGTCCACAGCAAGTGGCCTGGCTTCGGCGCGGCGTGGTCGGCATGGGTGGCGGACGTCGAGGTCAACCGGAAGACGGGCGAGGTGCATGTGCGCCGCGTGGTCGTGGGACACGATGCCGGGCTGATGGTCAATCCGGCCGGGGTCGAGCACCAGATCCACGGCAACGTGATCCAGACCACCAGCCGTGCGTTGAAGGAGCGCGTGCAGTTCGCGCCGCAATCGGCGGCGGGCGCCGAATTGCTGCCGGGGGTGAGGCCTTCGGGTGTGGTCGCGAGCCGCGAGTGGGGCAGCTATCCAATCATCAACTTCCGCGAAGTGCCGGTGATCGAGGTGATGCACATGCAGCGCCCCGGCGAGCCGCCTCTGGGCGCGGGGGAGTCATCGTCGGTGCCGGGCACGGCGGCGATTGCGAACGCGATCTTCGATGCGACGGGCGTGCGCTTTCGGGCGCCGCCGTTCACGCCGGAGGTGGTGCGGGCGGCCCTGAATCCTCTCCCTCCCCCTCTGGGGGAGGGCTGGGGTGGGGGCAGGCGGGCTGTCGATGGGGACGCCGTCGTGCCCCCATCCCAGCCTTCCCCCAGCGGGGGAAGGAGCCAACTGCCATCCGCGCCGTGGCCGCGGCGCAGGGGGCTCTGGGCGGGCGCCGGCGCGCTGGTCGTTGGGGCCATCGGCGTCATCGCCGGACTGCTGGGCTGGCGCTCCGCGATCGCGCCGGTCTCACTCAGCGCGCCGGTCTACAGCGAAGCCACCATCGAGCGCGGCCGCACACTGGCCGCGCTGGGCGATTGCGCCGTCTGCCACACCGCACCGGGCGGAGTGATCAATGCCGGAGGCCGTCCGATGGAGACGCCCTTCGGCACCATCTACACCACCAACCTCACGCCCGATGCCGACACAGGTCTGGGCCGCTGGTCGTTCAGCGCTTTCCAGCGCGCCATGCGCGAGGGCGTCTCGCGCGACGGGCATCACCTCTACCCCGCGTTCCCCTACACCGCTTTCGCGAAGACGACCGACGATGACCTGCAGGCGCTCTATGCCTACTTCATGTCGCTGCCGCCGGTCAGCGCCGAAACGCCGAAGTCGCAATTGAAGTTCCCCTTCGGCCTGCGCCCGCTCATGGCGGGCTGGAATGCGCTCTTCCACGATCCGTCGCCGCTTCAACCCGTCGCGACACAGGGCGCCGAATGGAATCGCGGCGCCTACCTGGTCAACGGCCTCGGCCATTGCGGCGCCTGCCACACGCCACGCAACGCGATGGGTGCGGAGCAGGGCGACAAGGCTTACCTGTCAGGTGCGATGGTCGATGGCTGGGAGGCGCCGGCGCTGACTTCGCTCTCGACTTCGGCAGTACCCTGGAACGCGGAGGCGCTCTACGGCTACCTGCGCAACGGCCATGCGCGGGACCACGGCGTCGCGGGCGGTCCGATGGCGGAGGTGGTGCGGGAGCTCGCTGCCGTGCCGGACACCGACATCCGCGCGATGGCGACGTATCTCGCGTCCTTCCAGCCGAGCGTCGACGGTCAAGCCGCATCGGCGCAGGCGCAGCGCGTCATCGCCACCGCGGCCAGCAACGAAGGCCGGCTGCTCGGCCCGGCTCAACGCATGTTCGACAGCGCCTGCGCGGCCTGCCATCACGACGGCGACGGACCCACGCTCCTGGGCGTCAATACGCCGCTGGCGCTCAACAGCAACCTGACGAGCGCGCGGCCCGACAACCTGCTGCGCACGATCCTCGATGGCGTGCGCGAACCGGCTTCGCGCGACATCGGCTTCATGCCTGCCTTCCGCGATGCGCTTGACGATGCCCAGGTCGCCGAACTTGCCGGCTACATGCGTGCGCGCTTCGCACCCCAGGAGCCGCCGTGGACCGACCTGCCGCAGCGCGTCGCCCGCGTGCGGGCCGCAACTCCGGCCGCGACGGCGCCCTGACAGTCCCGTACGATCCGGGGCAACAGCCGAATCGACGAATCGTTCTTCTGGAGCCCCTCGCATGACCTCGATGCTTTCGCCCGCCCAGTCCCTGCCTCGCGATGCCGATCGCGCCACCTTGGTGGGACGCGTCTGGCTGCCGGACGTCGGCCCGGTGCTCGTCGCGGTGCACGAGGGCGGACTGCACGATCTCACGCGCATCGCCGCGACCGCGAGCCAGTTGCTCGAACTCGATGATCCCGTGGGCGCCGTGCGGCAGGCCTTGCGCGACGACAGGACCTCGCGCGTCGCCTCGCTCGAAGCGGCGCTCGCCAACAGCGACGAAACCCGCCGCGATACGCAGCACCCGTGGCTGCTCGCGCCCTGCGACCTGCAGGCCGTGAAGGCCAGCGGCGTGACCTTCATCGCGAGCCTGCTGGAACGCGTCATCGAGGAGCAATCGCGCGGCGACGCGTCCAAGGCCGAATCCATCCGCGCCGCGCTCAGCGGCGTCCTGGGCGACAACCTTGCCGGCGTCGTGCCTGGCTCGGCACAGGCTGCCAAGGTGAAGGACGTGCTGATCTCGAAGGGCGCGTGGTCGCAGTACCTGGAGGTGGGCATCGGCCCGGACGCCGAGATCTTCACCAAGGCGCCCGTGCTGGCCGCCGTCGGCACCGGCGCCGATGTCGGCATTCATTCGGGGTCGGTCTGGAACAACCCGGAGCCCGAGGTCGTGCTGGCCGTGAACAGCCGCGGCCAGACGCTCGGTGCCGCGCTCGGCAACGATGTCAACCTGCGCGACTTCGAAGGCCGCAGCGCGCTGCTGCTCGGCAAGGCCAAGGACAACAACGCCTCCTGCGCGATCGGACCCTTCATCCGTCTGTTCGACGAACACTTCGGCATCGACGACGTCCGCCGCGTCACGGTCGCGCTGCGCGTGGTCGGGCCGGAAGGGTTCACGCTCGAAGGATCGAGTTCGCTATCGAAGATCAGCCGCGATCCGCTCGACCTCGTCTCGCAGGCGATCGGGCCGCACCATGCGTACCCCGACGGCCTGATGCTGTTCCTCGGCACCATGTTCGCGCCCACGCAGGACCGGCACGGTCCGGGGCAGGGCTTTACGCACGTGGTCGGCGACCGTGTGACCGTCTCGGCGCCCGAACTCGGCGCACTGGAGAACCGCGTCGTGCATTCGGACCAGGCGCCGCGCTGGACTTTCGGGATTGGCGCGCTGATGCGCAATCTTGCGGGGCGCGGGGTCATTTGATCGCCCCCAGGCTCGCGCACTTCGTGTCGCTCTCCACCTCGATTTGAACGCCTTCCGTGAGGCCTTCTGGTGCAGTACTGGCGAAGCCCGCTGCTGGCCCTGATGGTCATGCGCGAGGTCGGCGCTTATCTTCTGGTCGGGCTTCGCACAAGGCTCGCCCGAGGGGTAGGGACAGCCGCCAAGGGAGAGCCAGACGACGAGGCGGCGTGGCCTGTGCTCACCTCACAACTAGCACCTCTGACGGCAGTGAATAGACGACGCGCTGATGCGCCGGTGCTCACGCACCCCTCAGGGGCGGTTGTAGCCGCGGAGGCTGCTAGGTTTCTCAACCCCTCGCGCCTCCGTAGCACGAAACGCGGCATCGTACTGGCGGCTCAACCCTTGATCGAGATCGGCTGTCGATCGACGCGTACGATCGGGCTCCTCTCCAACTTGGGTTGGGGAGCGTTGCTGTTGACCGCTCAGACGTTCTGAACAACACTTCGTTCATTTGTGCGCTCCAGCACGTCTAGGGAGACTGCTGCACAGACGTTACTTTTCAAGAGACCACTATGCCTCGCTATGGACTGTCGCCTGAGATTCTTGAAGGTCTGAAGCCGTTGTCCGAGTACCGCCCAGAAGAACTCGCTGCGTTTCTCGATCAGCTTGAGCGCGAGGTCCCAGTGAGTTTGGCTATTGACGGCGCATTACAAAAATTTTGCAGAGACGCGGGCCTACTCCAGGACAAATCTGAGCGAGATAGATTGTTGTTGTGCGAGTCCCTAACTGGCGTCCATTACCTCCGGCTCGCCCCCAATTCAAACTTAGAAGGATTTCTCCGCGATGTCGAGTCGGCTTGGCAATCCGAGAAAATTTCAGCAGGCGATTTAGAATGGTTCACTGCAAATATTCGAGTAGTTTGGCGTAGCAGAGTCTTGAGGGCTTCAATTAAAGCGTGGACGTTGATCAGCGATCACGACAAACTATATTTGAGTAGTCGAATATTTACGGATATCAGGCCAGTCTTCGAAGATGATGTCGCTGAACCTATGTTGGCCTCACTAGTGATGCACTCTCTAAAGATCACCTTAAGGGTGAATGGAAAATCGGAGAGCATATACATCGCCGTGGACAATCAAGATTTAATGGAATTAAAAAATACCGTCGATAGGGCGATCAAAAAGGCCAAAGTTGTGACTACGGAAATTGTAAGCGGTGGGTTTGGCCCAATGCTTGAAGTCCCGCTGGAGAATGCAAATGATTGAAGAGCAGTTTGCAAGCTTCTTTAAGGCGTCGTGCGCAAATATATTTCTCAGTGGGGCCAAGGGCTTAATCGATCCGGATGTAATGGATATATACCAAAGTCGTCGCTACTTGGGCGGAATTGGAACAATTGCCGGCTATAAGACTGCGCCCGAGCCTCGGACGATTAATGAATCCAAAGGCCAGGATCTGAACGAAGGATTCTTCATTGTTGAGAAGAGAAGAAGCGTTCAGGCCTTAGTGGAACGACGCCCGTTCTACAGTTATGAGTCGCTGAATGCTCCGCCGTCCAAGGTGGAGAGCGTAGTAGTGACAAGGATTGGTTCAAAAAGGCCGAGGTCTTTCTCGGACGACGCCTTGGTGATTGTTAATGAGAAAGACTGGGTCGGACCAAAAACGTCTGCTAATCGAGCGCGCGAGAAGTTTTCGCCCTCAAAGAAACTGTGTCAGTTTGTCATGCCAGGGGACGACGCAATTGCAAGTGCCGGCGATTTGGAGACTGGAAATGGGTCGTTTTCCGTTGCCTCTCAAGCGAAAGTGCATGAGGCTAAATCTCGGCACGTCGAACAATCTCTTTTTGGCTTACTTCAAACTATTGCGGATTCACGAAGTCTCGCTCAGCAATTACAGCCATACTTGCTTTCGGATGGCCGCAGATTAACCGAGCCGTTTGCCAAGGCGATGCTATTTCGCGTGCAGGTTGGACTTTTTCAGTCTTTGGAGTTTCTGGGGGAGCTCTATATCGAAATGAAGGAGAGCAAGATTTCTGCGAATAACTGGAAGGTGGAAACCTCGGAGGATGGCATCATGGCACTGCACGTTACGCCAAAGACTCAGGTGTCGAAGGAGAAGAAACGCCGCAGAGCTAAGACGGTTAAGCTAAGAATGGCCTACGACGGTGAGTAGCAATGACAGTTTTTCGAATTGCGCATATATCGGATATGCACTTCGGGCGATATGAAGATTGGCTGAATCCTCTGGAAAAAGAAACGGGAGCTTCAGGACGCGCGAAAGCGATAATTCGTCACTTAAGCAGAAGCAGAAATTTGGATGACGCGGCGAAAATATTCTATCCGTCGACATTCAATCCCGATGCGGCTGCTAAGCTGTTGCATTTTCTTGCCAATGAGGCTGATGAACTTGATGCAATTCTGGTAACGGGAGACTTGGCAACTACGGGTCATGCGTTTGACCTTGAGTTGGCCAAAAATTACTTCCACGGCCTCGTCCCAAGCGAGTGGAATCCGAATGAAGAAGGGTTGCCGTCTTTACTGAGCGACGGCGAACTTGCAGTAGTAACGCTTCCTGGAAATCACGATCGCTATGCAGGTGTAGGAAACCAGCCAAGTTCAAAAAACTTTGAGAAGCATTTTGGACGCTTTTGGGATTTCGAGCGAAAAAAGGTCTATGGCGTCGCCTTGCCACATGCAGAGACTGGCCGAGTACGCGTGTCATCTCAAGTGTTGGATGATGCGATGTTGATATGCTTCTTAGTTGATTTTTCTCTGGAGGACTCACATGCTGGAAAGGGTGGGGCGGGGTTCATTGGCCAAGGTCGTGTGGCGGGCGGGGCATTAATTGAGCTTGTTAAGGCAACAATCGAAGCTCGCAAGGAAGCACTGAGTGATGGATTTGAAGCGGCGATAGTTTGGGCTGTTCATTTTCCCCCGGAATTCCCTGATGTGGAAGAAGACCTATTGCTGTTGGATTCTGAAAAACTGACCAACGCGGCCTCACAATGTGGCGTTTCAATTTTATTTGCAGGACACACTCATGAGACTCTTCTTTATCGATTCAATCACGATAACGGAATTGTAATTTGCTCTGGGCCAACTACCGGGGTGAGTGCTCATGGTCTATATTCTTTGTCGATCATTGAGCTTGAGGTAAGCGGGCGCACAATTAAGGCGATTGCAAAGCACTTCGCTTGGGATGAGTATGAATTCCGTGAGCAATGTTCTTTCCCTACGCAATAGGGAATAGGGCGCGGGGTAGACGATGGAAGGATTGCAAGGACGTTTTCGGGCTGGATGTACTTGTTCTTGGCTATTGGTTAAGGGGTGGACCCAATGCTAGCGATGGCGAGTTGGTAGTTGCGTTCTGCCGGCTATTGCCCGGCCACCGCTAGTGCTCGCCGGTACTGCACGGCCTCGCCCACGTGTGCGACTTGCACCTCGCCCGCATTGGCTAGGTCGGCGATGGTGCGGGCCACCTTCAGCGCTCGATGGGTGCTGCGCGCGGACCAGCCGAGTTTGGCCGCTGCGATATGCATGAATTTCAGCGCCTCAGGCGCCAGTGATGCATGCCGGTTGATCTCGGCGCCTTGCAAGGCCTGGTTGGTCTTGGCCTGTCGCGCGATGGCGCGTTCGCGTGCCTCGGCTGCGCGGGCGCGAATCGAGTCGGTCGCTTCGCCGGCGGGTGCGTTGAGCAGTTGCTCCGCCGACACGGCGGGCACCTCGATGTGGATGTCGATGCGGTCCAGCAGGGGGCCACTGAGCTTGCCCTGGTAGCGCGACACCTGATCCGGCGTGCATCGGCAGGCCTTGAGCGTCGAGCCGAGATAGCCGCAGGGGCAGGGGTTCATCGCCGCGATCAACTGGAACCGCGCGGGGAATTCCGCCCGGCGGGCGGCGCGGGCGATCGTGATGGTTCCGGTTTCCAGGGGTTCGCGCAGCGCCTCCAGGGAGGCTCTTCCGAATTCTGGGAACTCGTCCAGAAAAAGCACCCCGTGATGCGCCAGCGAGATTTCTCCGGGCGGGCCGCGGCGGTGAACCGCCGCCCACCATGGCCACGGCGCTCGCCGTGTGGTGCGGGCTCGAAGTCGGCCGGCGCATCCAGCGGTCGGTCGCGAAGCGCCCGCCGAGACTGGCAACGGCCGCGCTTTCGAGCGCTTCCTGGACGCTCATCGCGGGCAGCAGGCCGGCGAATCGCTGTGCCAGCATCGACTTGCCCGAGCCGGGCGGGCCGACCATCAGCACGCTGTGGCCGCCAGCGGCGGCGATCTCCAGGGCGCGCTTCGCGCCTGTGTGGCCCTTCACATCCGCGAGATCCGCGTGGCGCACGGTCGGAGCCTGGGGGGCTGCGGGGAGCACCCTGGCCCAGCCGTCATCGCCGACCGGCTCGGGCGGCGACGCACCTTCGGCCGGCGGGAGGAATTGCCGCACGACGTCAAGAAGGTGCCGCGCCCCGTAGACCTCGGCGTCCGGCACCAGCGCGGCTTCCTGCGCGCTATCGGCCGGCAACACGAGCCGCGTCGCGATCCCGCGCGCATGCAACGCGAGGGCCATGGCGAGCGCACCACGGACGGGCCTGAGCTGCCCCGAAAGCGAGAGTTCGCCGGCGAACTCGTGTCCGGCGAGCCGGGGCGCCTCGATCTGCCCGCTGGCCGCCAGGATGCCCAGGGCGATCGGCAGGTCGAAGCGTCCGGAGTCCTTCGGCAGGTCTGCCGGGGCCAGGTTCACCGTGATCCGTTTGTTGTTCGGAAATTCGAGACCGGCGTTCTGGATGGCGGATCGCACGCGTTCGCGGGCTTCCTTGACTTCCACATCGGCAAGTCCGACCAGCGTGAAGCTGGGCAAACCATTCGCCAGATGCACCTCAACCGTGACACTGGCCGCTTCGAGGCCCAGCAAGGCGCGGCTTTGCACCAAAGACAAACTCATTCTTCTCCCTATCCCCAAGATGGTGCGCCCATCTCTTGTTTCATTGTTACTACGTGCATCCTTGACCGCTACTTGGCTCTGCAAGCTTTTTGACAGTTTGGCACGCTCCCTGCTTTGACATGGTTTCCAAACCACTTTCAAAACACTCCGAGGAGTCACTCGATGATGCACCGTAAATCCGTTCTGGTCCTGGCAGTGGGCGCCCTTGCCGCCCTGCCGATGCTCGCGAGCGCGCAGACTGCCGACGCAGCCGCAACGCCCCCGGCTCCGAACCTCACGGGCAACGTCTCGATCACGACGAACTACAAGTTCCGCGGTCAGGACCAGGACACCATCGGACACAACGGCCTCGCCAAGACCAGCTGGTTCAAGCCCGCCATCCAGGGCGGCCTGGACTATGCCTTCGGCGACAGCGGCTTCTATGTCGGCAACTGGAACTCCAGCGTCAACTGGCTGCAGGGCAACTCCGTCGAGATGGACTTCTACGGCGGCTACAAATTCAAGGGCGGCCCGATCGACTGGGACGTCGGCGTCTACCAGTACTACTACCCCGGCAACACCGCGGGCAACACCACCGAGATCTACGGCGCGGGCACCTGGGCCGACGAGCGCTTCGGCGCGTTCACCGCCAAGTACTCCTGGACCGTCTCCAATGACTACTTCAACTACGCCGGCAACCAGGGCGGATCGAACCTGGACGGCCAGAACACCGGCTACCTGAACCTCGCCTACACGAAGGAGATCATTCCGAAGCTGACCTTCAAGACGGCCATCGGCTACACCTTCTTCACCAGCGACATCAAGAGCCTGGGCTACAAGGACTACCTGGACTACAACGTCGGCGTGTCCTATGACTTCGGCAGCGGCCTGGCGCTCGGCGGCTGGGTGCAGGGCGGCAACAACCAGAGTGCCTTCAACCTGGTGGCGTCGCCGGGCATCCCCACGGGCACCGTCTTCGGACCGATCGGCCAGACCACCTTCTCGCCGAATGTGACGCGCTTCATCCTCACGCTGACCAAGACCCTGTAGTCACAGAAGGCGTGCCCCTGGGTTGCGCCGTCCCTTTCATCTGTAGGAGAAACATCATGAAGCTGGTCACAGCCATCATCAAACCCTTCAAGCTCGACGAAGTGCGTGAAGCGCTGTCGGCGATCGGCGTGCAGGGGATCACGGTCACCGAGGTCAAGGGCTTCGGCCGCCAGAAGGGCCACACCGAGCTGTACCGCGGCGCGGAGTACGTCGTCGACTTCCTGCCCAAGGTCAAGATCGAAGCGGCCGTGGCCGACGAGCTGGTAGAGCGCGTGATCGAAGCCGTCGAAGCCGCTGCACGCACCGGCAAGATCGGCGACGGGAAGATCTTCGTCTACGACCTGGAGCAGGTCGTGCGCATCCGCACCGGTGAAACGGGCCGCGAAGCTCTCTGACACGCAAGGCACGAAAGACAAACCGAAATGAAAAAATTCCTTGTATCACTCGCGCTCGGCATGAGCGTGCTGGCGGCCGCCACATCCGGCTTTGCACAGACTGCAGCGGCGCCCGCGGCACCGGCTGCCACGGCACCCGCTGCTGCTCCCGCGGCCGCGGCACCCGCAGCGGCCCCGGCTGCCGCCGCTGCTGCAGCGGCTCCCGATGCCGCCGCCGCGCCTGCGGCTGCGCCCGCCGCGGCACCCGCACCCTCGTTCAACAAGGGTGACACCGCCTGGATGATGGTCTCCACATTGCTGGTGATCATGATGACGATCCCCGGCCTCGCACTGTTCTACGGCGGCCTGGTCCGCAGCAAGAACATGCTGTCGGTGCTGATGCAGGTCATGGTCACCTTCTCGATGATCGTCGTCCTGTGGCTGATCTACGGCTACAGCCTGGCCTTCAGCGAGGGGAATGCCTTCATAGGGGGCTTCGACCGGCTCTTCATGAAGGGGATCTTCGATGCGGCCACCGGCGTGTTCGCACCCGGCGCGACCTTCAGCAAGGGTGTCTACATCCCCGAACTGCTGTTCGCCGCGTTCCAGGCCACCTTCGCCGGCATCACCTGCTGCCTGATCGTCGGTGCCTTCGCCGAGCGCGCGAAGTTCTCGGCCGTGCTGCTGTTCATGGTGATCTGGTTCACCTTCAGCTACGCACCGATCGCGCACATGGTCTGGTTCTGGATGGGTCCGGACGCCTACGCGAGCAAGGAAGTCGTCGACGCGATGAACGACAAGGCCGGCCTGATCTGGCAATGGGGCGCGCTCGACTTCGCGGGCGGCACCGTGGTGCACATCAACGCGGCCGTCGCCGGTCTCGTGGGTGCCTTCCTGATCGGCAAGCGCATCGGCTACGGCAAGGAATCCTTCACGCCGCACTCGCTGACGCTGACCATGGTCGGTGCCTCGCTGCTGTGGGTGGGCTGGTTCGGTTTCAATGCCGGCTCCGCACTCGAAGCCGGCACCAGCGCCGTGCTGGCCTTCATGAACACCTTCTCGGCCACCGCTGCCGCAGTGCTCGCATGGTGCATCGGTGAAGCGCTGATGCGCGGCAAGGCTTCGATGCTGGGTGCCGCCTCGGGTGCCGTCGCCGGCCTCGTGGCGATCACACCCGCAGCCGGCAATGTCGGCCTGATGGGTGCCATCGTGGTGGGCCTCGTCGCTGGCTTCGCCTGCCTCTGGGGCGTCCATGGCCTCAAGAAGCTGCTCGGCGCTGACGATTCGCTCGACGTGTTCGGCGTGCACGGTGTCGGCGGTATCGTCGGCGCGCTGCTGACCGGCGTGTTCAACACCCAATCCCTCGGCGGCCCCGGCCTCGTGGGCGACTGGGTCACGGCCAGCGTGATCTCCAACGGCATCGGCGCACAGGTCTGGATCCAGCTCAAGGCCGTGGTGCTGACGATCGTGTGGTCGGGCGTCGTGTCCTTCATCGCCTACAAGATCGCCGACATCACCATCGGCCTGCGTGTGAGTGAAGAGGAAGAGCGCGAAGGCCTCGACATCTCGTCGCACGGCGAAACGGCGTACAGCCGCTGATCTTCGTCGGGCCGCCCCGCGCGGCCCGATCCGACAAAGAGTTTTCTGCGAGAGTCTCCTCTGGATGTTCGGCCCGCTCGTGCTTCGGCACCGGCGGGCCTTTTTTCGTCCGACATGTTTTCCCCTTAAGCTGCGCCCATGTGGACCACGCTGAACGACAGCCTCAGCCAGCTCGGCGAATCGCCGTTCTGGCATCCGGTCGAGCGCTCGCTCTACTGGCTGGACATCCCGGGACGCGCGGTGCTCCGCACACGCGGCGACATGGCCAGGCCGTCCGTGGAGCGATGGAACCTTTCGACCGAGCCCGGCTGCATGGCGCCCGCACGGAACGGTGGCCTGGTGATCGCGCTGCGCGACGGCATCTATCGGGCGCGCGAATGGGCCGGTGAACTCGAACCGCTGGCAAAGGTCGACCACGACGTGCGCACCATGCGCTTCAACGATGGCAAATGCGATCCGCAGGGCCGCTTCTGGGCAGGCACCCTCAACGAGGCCAAGGACCGCCCCAACGCCGCGCTCTATTGCCTCGACGCCCGTGCCGGCCGCGCGCCGGCGTTGAGCCAGATGGCCAACGAGGCGACCACCGCCAACGGCCTGGCCTTCGCGCCCGACGAACCCACCCTCTACTGGGCCGATACCGCGGCACACGTCGTGCGCGCGTGGAGCTGGGCGGCGCGGCCCAACCGGCTGTCGAATCCGCGCGTGTTCCACCAGTTCGCCGACAAGCCCGCGGGGTGGACGCCTGAATCGCTCGTCCGCTACGAAGGCCGCCCCGATGGCGCCACGGTCGACGCAGACGGCCACTACTGGGTGGCGATGTTCGAGGGCGGGCAGTTGCTGCGCTTCGCGCCATCGGGCGAGCAGGTGGCCGCACTGCCGACGCCCGTCCAGTGCCCGACGATGCCGTGCTTCGGCGGAGACGACCTGCGCACGCTGTTCGTCACCAGTGCGCGACGCGGACGATCAGTTTCTGAACTCGAGCAGCGGCCGGCGTCGGGCCACGTGCTGTCGATTCGCGTGGCCACGCCCGGTTTGCCCGTGAGCTTCTTTGAGGATTGACCCATCGGCTGGCTGTAGGATCGCCGGCATGGATCCAGCCATCAGCCAGATCATCGAGCGCATACGCGCCGCTGCCGCCGACGCGACGATGCTGCGCATCCGTGGGGGCGGCACCAAGGACTTCCATGGCGAGCCGCCGCAAGGCGAGCCGCTCTCCACGACCGAGCTCACAGGCATCACCAGCTACGAGCCGAGCGAACTGGTCGTCACGGCGCGCGCCGGCACGCCGCTGGCCGAACTCGAAGCCGTCCTTGCCGGGCAGGGGCAGTGTCTGCCCTTCGAACCGCCGCGCTTCGGCGTGGGCGGGACGGTCGGGGGCATGGTCGCCGCCGGACTCAGCGGGCCTGCGCGCGCGAGCGTCGGGTCGGTGCGCGACTACGTCCTTGGCACCACGCTGGTGAACGGGCGAGGCGAGGTGCTCACGTTCGGCGGGCAGGTCATGAAGAACGTCGCGGGCTATGACGTGTCGCGCGTGCTCGCGGGATCGCTGGGCGTGCTCGGGCTCATCGCCGAAGTGAGCCTCAAGGTCCTGCCGGTCGCGCCTGCCGAGGCGACGCTCGAATTCGCCTGCAGTCAGGCCGATGCGCTCCGGTTGCTCAACGAATGGGGCGGTCGCCCGCTGCCGCTGAACGCGAGCGTTTGGCGCGAGCGTGACGGCGTCGGCGTGCTTTCGCTGCGCCTGCGCGGCGCGGTGGCTGCGGTCGAGGCGGCGTGCGCGCACCTGGGCGGAGAGCGCCAGGACAGCGAGCGTACCGCTGCCGGCTGGCAGTCGCTGCGCGACCAGCAGCATCCGTGGTTCGGCGGTCGCGGTGCGCGCGATCTCTGGCGCCTGTCGGTGCCGCAGACGGCGCCGGTCCTCGACATCGACGCCACGCCCTTGATCGAATGGCATGGCGGACAGCGCTGGTATCTGGCGCCACCCGACCAGCGTCCGCAACTGCGTGCGGCGGCGCATGCGGTCGGCGGCCATGCGACGCTGTTCATGCCGTCGGACATCCACGGTCACCGCGTGCTCGGCCGGTTCGATACCCTCAGCCCCGCCGTCGAGCGCATTCATCGCGCATTGATGAAAGAGTTCGATCCTCACGCCGTCTTTCACCGTGGACGGCTTTACCCCGCAGACTGACCCCACGCATGCAAACCGAACTCGCTCCCGAATTCCAGGGCACCGCCGACGGCCGCGAGGCCGAGGCGATCCTTCGCAAATGCGTGCATTGCGGCTTCTGCACCGCCACCTGCCCGACCTACCAGTTGCTCGGCGACGAGCTCGACGGGCCACGTGGGCGCATCTACCTGATCAAGCAGGTGCTCGAAGGCAAGGCGCCGACGCGCAGCACGCAACTGCATCTCGATCGCTGCCTGACCTGTCGCAATTGCGAGAGCACCTGCCCGAGCGGCGTGCAGTACGGCCACCTCGTCGACATCGGCCGCAGGATCGTCGACGAGAAGGTGCCGCGCCCGCCGCTCGAAAGGGCAGTGCGCTGGACACTGAAGGAGGCGCTCCCTTCGCCGCTGTTCGCGCCTGCGATGAAGCTTGGCCAGTCGGTGCGCGGCCTGCTTCCTGCGAAGCTCAAGGCCAAGGTACCCGCCCCGCAGCCTGCCGGCAAATGGCCCACGCGCACGCACACGCGCAAGATGCTGATGCTCGCCGGCTGCGTGCAGCCGTCGATGGCGCCCAACATCAACAGCGCGACCGCGCGCGTGCTCGACGCGGCCGGCATCCAGGCGGTCGTCGCGCCCAGCGCGGGGTGCTGCGGCGCGGTGAAGTTCCACCTCAACGACCACGAGGGCGGCAAGGCGCAGATGCGCGCCAACATCGATGCGTGGTGGCCGCAGGTCGAGCGCGAGGAGGTCGAGGCGATCGTGATGAACGCCTCGGGCTGCGGCGTCACGGTGCGCGAGTACGGGCACACGCTCAAGGACGATCCGGCCTACGCCGCCAAGGCCGAGCGCATCAGCGCGCTCACCCGTGATCTGAGTGAACTGCTGCCCGGGCTCGTGCCGGCGCTGAAGGGACGCGTCAGCGCACCGGCCGGCGTGGTCGCCTACCACCCGCCCTGCACGCTGCAGCACGGCCAGAAGCTGCGCGGCGGTGTCGAAGTGAACCTGCGCGCGCTGGGCTTCGACGTGCAGGTGGCGCGGAGCGAATCGCATCTTTGCTGCGGCTCGGCCGGCACGTATTCGGTCCTTCAGCCCGAACTGGCCTATCCGCTGCGAGACCGCAAGCTCGGCCACCTGAACCAGCTCAGGCCGACGACCATCGTGTCGGCCAACATCGGCTGCATCACGCACCTGCAAAGCGGCAGCGAGACGCCAGTGCGGCACTGGGTCGAACTGCTGGACGACGCGTTGTCGGACACGCCGGCGGACTGATCGCACAAGGACTGGGGTTCTGGTCCGACTCTCGGAAAGGTGGCGTGGGAAGAGGATGCGCGCATGTTCACTACGGGGAGTGCCCGTCATGCACGCTTCAATGCATTCCATTCTGCGCGGGGCCGTCGTTTGCGCCTGCGCCCTTGGGCCCTGGCTGGCCAAGGCCCAGCCCGCCGTCGTGCCTGTTGAAGTTCCTGCCGCCGCGGCGCAATACCGGTGCGGTGGCATCGGCACGGACGAATCTGTCGCCATGCGCGCCGCGATGAAGGACTATCCGCTTTCACTGCTGTTCGCTCGAGCGAGCGGCGCCTATCTGGCGGACGTCGCCGTGACGGTCAAGGATTCGAGCGGCGCCACTGCCCTGGCGATGCAGGCGAACGGCCCCGTCTGCCTGGTCGACCTCCCGCCCGGCCGCTATAGCGTGGAGGCGGCCGTCGGCGGCGTGACCAAGACGCAAGTCGTCACGTTGGGCGGTGGCTCGAAGACCGCGGACTTCAGGTTTTGACCCACCCCCGTTGCTTGCTCACTTCGTGTAGCCGCCTCCCCCCTCCAGGGGGCAACACTGGCGGCCCGGCGAAGCCGGTTCCGCTGTGTTTCCCGAAGGGGCGGCTGCGTGCGGAGCGCTTATGCGCCCAGGGCTGTCTCGATGTCGCGGGTGATGGACTCGGGTTTGTCGAGAGGCGCGTAGCGGCGGATGACCTGTCCGTCCTTGCCGATCAGGAACTTGGTGAAGTTCCACTTGATGGCCGTGCTGCCGAGGAAACCGGGGGCTTCCTTCACCAGCCACTTGTAGAGCGGCGCGGCGTTCGAGCCGTTGACGTCGATCTTCTCCATCATCGGAAAGCTGACGCCGTAGTTCTCGACGCAGAAGGCGCCGATCTCCTCGTTGGTGCCCGGGTCCTGGTTGCCGAACTGGTTGGACGGGAAGCCGAGCACCGCGAGGCCCTTGGACGAGTACTTCTCGTACAGGGCCTCCAGCCCCTCGAACTGTGGCGTGAAGCCGCATTTGCTGGCGGTGTTGACGATCAGCAGCACCTTGCCCTTGAACTTGGAAAGCGGCACCGGCTTGCCATCGATCTGGCGGGCTTCGAAGTCGTAGACGCTGGTCATGGCTTGTCTTTCTGAAGGAATGAACGCCGATCATCCTCGCCGGCCGGCGATCGCGCAAACGCGGACCAGAGGGCGGCCAGCACGATCAGCGCGCCGCCGATCCAGATCCGCGCGTCCATCGTCGCCGCGCCCAGCGCGACCGACGAGCTGCTGGCGAACAACACCTCGGACAGCATGATCACCGAGGTCGCGCTCGCCGCGAGCCGCGCGGCGCCGTACTGAAGGCAGACGTTGGCAAAGATGAAGGCGACACCGAGCAGCAAGGCCCAGCCCCACCATGCCGGTGCGGCCAATGGCGGCGGGTCGATCGCGCCAAGCACCGTCCCCGCCAGCGCCGTCGCGCCGGCCACCAGCGCGCAGCCGCAGAACATCGCGAGCGCACGCGATTCGCCGGGCGCATGGCGCATGCGGCGCAGCAGGATGTTGGTCACTGCGAAGCTGAAGCCGGCCGCGACGCCGAGCCAGTCCGGCAGGCTCGACGGGATCGGCCAGTCGGTCTCCGGCGTCTTGAGGACGACCGCGACGCCGACCAGCGCGAGCGCCACGCGCGCCAGCGCCGGGGGTGTCGGACGCTCGCCAAGGAAGACCCAGGCCAGCAGTACGCTCCACAGCGGCATCAGGTAGAACAGCAGCACCACGCGCACGACATCGCCCTGCGTCACCGCCCAATTGAATCCGACATTGGTGAAGCCTGCGGCCAGGCCCAGCAGCACGAGCCCGGGGTGCCGCGCGAAGACGTGCCACGTGCTGCGGCGCAGCAGCGCCATGGCCAGTGCGATCGCGGCATAGATCAGGCAGGTCGCCCACACCGGATGGAGACCGTGGTTTTCGATCTGCCGGAAGGGAAACCAGGAGACGCCCCAGACGAAGGCGTTGAAGATCAGCGCGATGGCGGGCAAGACGGGATCAGTGGTGCTTGTCGCTGCGCGCGATGGCGAGCAGGTGCTCGACCTCTTCGGGGTACTTGCGGAGGTTGCTCTGGTGCCAGCGCTTGATGACCCACATGAAGCCGGCCACCACGACGCCGAAGGCGGTGATGGCCGCATACGCCGACATGCCGAGGCCGGTGCAGGCGCTGTAGAACGCGCCGAGGATCAGGATGCAGGATTGCTCGTTGAAGTTCTGCACCGCGATCGACCGGCCCGCGCCCATCAGGTTGTGGCCGCGGTGCTGGAGCAGCGCGTTCATCGGCACGACGAGGAAGCCGCCGAGCCCGCCCAGCAGGATCAGGAAGGGCACGGCCAGCCAGATGTTGCCGATGAAGTTCATGCCGATCACCAGCACGCCCATGCCGATGCCCAGCGGGATCACGCGCGTCGCCATGTCGAGCCGCATGCGCACCGAGGCGACGATCGCGCCGACCGCGGTGCCGATCGCCACCACGCCCGTCAGCGACGAGGCCTGCGCCGTGTTGTAGCCCAGCGCCAGCGAGGCCCAGGCCAGCACGATGTACTTGAGGTTGCCGCCCGCACCCCAGAAGAGAGTAGTCGTTGCCAGGGAGATCTGGCCGAGCTTGTCTCGCCAGAGCCGCGAATTGCAGTGCCAGAAATCGGGCAGCAGCGCCGCCATGTTGCGGACGAAGCCGTGCTGCGGATTGGCGCGCAACGGCCGCATCTCCACACCCGTGCCGGGGATGCGCGTGTTGAACCACGCGGCCAGGATGTAGACCAGGATCAGCGCCGAGATCGCCGCTTCGGGCGCCGAGTCGATGCCGGTGTCGATACCGGGGATGTCGAGCGCCAGCAGGTGGCTCGACAGCGCATGGCCCACCAGTTGGCCGCCAAGCACGATGCCGAGAATGATCGATGCGATGGTCAGGCCCTCGATCCAGCCGTTGGCCTTGACCAGTTGAGACGCGGGCAACAGTTCGGTCAGGATGCCGTACTTGGCCGGCGAGTACGCCGCCGCGCCCAGGCCCACGATGGCGTAGGCAAACAGCGGGTGCGAGCCGAACAGCATCATCACGCAGCCCACCACCTTGATCGCGTTGCTGATGAACATGACCTTGCCCTTCGGCAAGGCGTCGGCAAAGGCGCCGACCAGCGGCGCGAGCGCGACATAGAAGATGGTGAAGATCGGGACCAGCGCGGCGCGCTGCCATTCGGGTGCGCCGTTGGTTCGCATCAGTTCCACGGCAGCAACGAAAAGCGCATTGTCGGCCAGTGACGAAAAGAACTGGGCCGACATGATCGTGTAGAAACCGCGCTTCATCGATGGGCTGGCTGGCCAGAAAGTGAGACTGCTGGCGATAGTGGAAGAGGGGCAGCTTAAGTGCCGGCTGCGCGGTTATAGCATGGGGGTGCGGTGTCAAAATGGCGTGACGCGCCCTTCACTCTGGGCGCGTTTGTGTGAGTGTTTCCTGTTTTACTCAGGGTTTTTTGCCGTGCCGCGTCCGATCCTCGCCACTGTTCATATTGCTGCACTGCGGCACAACCTCGACCGCGCGCGCCGCGCCGCGCTCGATTCACGGGTGTGGGCCGTCGTCAAGGCGAATGCCTACGGCCACGGCATCGAGCGCGTGTTCGATGCCTTCCGCGCCGCCGACGGCTTTGCGCTGCTCGACCTCGACGAGGCCGCGCGCGTGCGCGCCCTCGGCTGGCGCGGCCCCGTGCTCCTGCTCGAAGGCGTTTTCGATGCGCGCGACCTGGAGTTGTGCTCGCGCCTCGACCTCTGGCATACCGTGCACTGCGACGAGCAGATCGACATGCTGGCGGCCCACAAGACGCAGGCGCCGCAGCGCGTCTTCCTCAAGATGAATTCGGGCATGAACCGCCTGGGCTTTGCGCCCGAGCGCTTTCGGTCGGCGTGGACACGACTGAACGCGCTGCCGCAGGTCGACGAGATCACGCTGATGACGCACTTCAGCGATTCGGACGGCCCGCGCGGCATCGCACACCAGATCGACGTCTTCGAACGCACCACGCAGGACCTGCCGGGCGAGCGGTCGGTCGCCAACAGCGCGGCCACCCTGCGCCACGCGGCAAGCACGCGCGCGGACTGGATCCGTCCCGGCATCCTGCTGTATGGCAGCGCACCCGACTATCCCGAACACGATGCGGCGCACTGGCAGCTTCAGCCGGGCATGACGCTGTCCACGCGGTTGATCGGCGTGCAGAACCTGAAGGCGGGCGACACCATCGGCTACGGATCGAGATTCACGGCAGAAGGCCCGTTGCGCGTCGGCGTTGCCGCGGTCGGCTATGGCGACGGCTACCCGCGCCATTGCACCACCGGCACGCCGGTGCTGGTGAACGGCGTGCGCACGCGCACCCTGGGGCGCGTGAGCATGGACATGGTCACGGTCGACCTCACGCCGGTTCCGGATGCGGGCTTCGGCAGCGAGGTCACGCTGTGGGGCCGCGCGTCCAACGGCGCGCTGCTGTCCATCGACGAAGTGGCGCAAGCGGCCGGCACCGTTGGATACGAGCTCATGTGCGCCGTGGCCATGCGCGTGCCGTCGGCGGTCGATTGAAGGCCGCTGCTTGAAGGTTCTTTCGGACTGGCGCTCCGTGCGCCTGTGGGAGACGCAAGTCGAGCGTGACCTGCACCGCACTTACAACCTCCGCACGCACGGGCTGCTGATCGGGACCTTCACGCTGTTGCTGATGTGGCTGGTGTCGCACCTGCAGATGCGACTCGGTGTGGAGTCGCTGGCCACGCGCTACTTCGTGACGTTGGGGGTGGGTTATCTCGCCTACCTGCTGGTCTTGCGCTGGTGGGCGGGAAGGCTGGTGCAACGCAACACCCGGATCGACCCCGACCTGCCGGACCCCGGCGTCGGCGAGTGGCCGTCCGCGCATGGCGGGGCGGTGGACGTGGGCTCAGGCAGCGGCATCTCCGACGTTGCCAGCGGCGCGCTCGATGTCGTGGCTGGCGCCGACGAAGGTGCAGTCATCGTCGTGCCGGTGCTGGCGGTCTTCCTCATCTGCGTCGCGATCCTGTTCGGTGCGGGCGCGCTGGTGCTGCTCTATTTCGGCTGGGACGCGCTGCTGGCCGTTGCCGTAGAGGTCGCCTTTTCGTATGTGTCCGCACGCGTCGCGGTGCGCGTGGCGCGCGAAGGCTGGCTGGCCGTCGCGGTGCGGCTGACATGGAAGCCGCTGCTGGGGGCCCTGTTGTGCGCGGTGGTGCTCGGCGCGGTGATCGACCGCTTCATGCCCGAGGTGCACTCGCTACCCGGAGCCGTGCGTGTCCTTCTGAAGCGTTGAAAACTGGGTCAGTTCAACGTTGATACGAATCAACCAACGGTGCAAGAGCCTCAGTAAGTTAAGACCTGACCTCTTGTCGTACTACTGCCCTGGATACCGGAATTTGAAGGTCACCGCGTCCCGACGACACGGCCAGTTGATGCTCAGTCGCCCACTTCTCAAAGCGTGCTTGAAGCGAAGGCTGATGTGAGTAGGCATCGAGTCTTCTCCCTCGGCTCAAGAAGAAAGCGCTTCAGCGATCACCATCAGTTCGGCGCCCCAAGATGGCTCGAGGATAAAAAGCAGCGACTGGCCGGAGTTCACCCTTGCTGCGAGCGCATCTAGCTTCGATGGCGCTGCCAGCTGCTCGCCAGCACATGACATTGAAATCCAATTTATGCGTTCGCCAACTTCACTCTCAGTAAGGTGAACATTGCGACCTTGGACAAGCAATCGGGAAACCACATTCTGCGTCTGCATATCAACCACTCTGAACGCGGCAACTTGAGATAGCGTGACCACGGAAAACTCGCCGTCTGCCTTCTCAAAACCCAGTTCCAACTTGGTGGTTGCCGCTTTGTACGAGACGTGTCGAAGCTCGGCGTCGTGGAACGTAGCTAGCTGTTCAATATCTACAGCGGTCATATTGTTGGGCAGGTATTTGGAGTACGGACTTGCGGCCAAGGCGAAAGAGGAACGCCTGGGCCTCGTTTTCCATCATCCCAATTGTGCCCGTGTGGACGCCCTACGCCGTGGTCGGGATGCCAATCGATGTCGATAGCAGGCCTGCCGTCCGGACCAAACAGCCGTTCTTGACCATTGCCAGGATTTGTATGCCACTCTCCTGGATCACCGGTGGACGGTGTTTTTGTTTGAAATGTGTTCTGGCTTGCCCACCATGCCCCGGCAACGACTGCCGCCTCTCCGACGTAAGGTAGAGCGGGTATCAGGCACATTGGGCACAAGCCCAAGGGGTCGCTGTTCCGCAGCGGATTCCCGCCCACGTAGCCGAATCTGTTCCAGCCGCCATCGAGTCCAATCGGATCGGATTGGTTATATCGTCCGGTTGCCGGGCTGTAGGAGCGGAAGTAGTTGTAGTTGAGGCCTGACTCCTTATCGTAGTACTGCCCCGGAAACCGCAAATTGAACGTCACCGGCGTCCCGATGACACCACCAGTTCCCGGCGCCGCAAAACGATTGGCCGCAGTCGTCGGTTGCTCATCCCCAAAGGCGCTGAACGCCCACTGCCACACCGGCTGCCCGCTGTCGTTCGTGAGTTTCCTCGGAGTGTTCAAGTGATCGCTGTGCACCGCGTACTTCGCGCCATTGATGATGGCCACCATCGGCATCGCGCCGGAGGGCGTCGGCAGATAGATGTACTGCGTGCTGCCCGAACTGTTCGCCCCGCCCGTACCCGTCTCCGCGATCAGATTGCCGCCCTCGTCATAGACGAACGCAAAGCCCAGCTTCTCCGCATCCGTCGTGTTCGGTGCCCAGAACTGCGCAAAGAAGGCAATCAGTGCCTGGAAGAATCCTGGATCGTTCTCGTCGCCCTCCGCTGGCGGATACAGGGGCTCCGTCTTGAACACACGCTGCCCGAGCATGTTGTGCGCGTAGCGGACGGTCGGGCTCGCGTCGGTGGCGCCGGTCGTCACCGCACTGAGCCTTCCCTCGGCGTCGTAGGTGTATCTGCGCAGCCCATCGCCCACGAGATCGCCGTTGGCGTTGTATTGGTAGGCCACGCTGGTGGCCGCACTTCCAGTGGTCTGGCTGAAGCCGGTGAGCTTGTTGCTCGCGCCCTCGACGCCGTAGCTGCGGCTGGTCGTCACGCCGTCGAGATTTCGGATGCTGCTCGTCCGGTTGCCATTGGCGTCATAGGTGAAGCCGGCTGTATGCCCGATGCGGTTGAAGCTGGTGATGCGGCCCGCGGCGTCATAGCCGACGTTCCACTTGGCGTTGCTTGTCACGACGGTGCTATGGGTTGGGTCTGCGTCGGCGGGCTGCAAGAGTGTTTGTCTCAGGCTTGAGATACGTCCTGCGCCGTCGTACGTATAGCCACTGACAATGTCCGTTCCGTGGTCCACCCAGGTCACTCGATTGGCAGCGTCATACCTGAACCGTCCACCCAAAGATGGGTTCACGAAAGGCCACCCCCACCAAGCTGGGCGGCCATCAGGCCGCGACTGGATGTTGCTGACCACATAGGTCCCGTTCCACTTGATATGGCGCAGAACTCCGGTTGCGTCGTACTCATACGTGAGCACGCCGCCGTTCGGATAGGTAATGCTCTCCAGCAGCCCGCTCGCCTTGTAGCCGTAGCCGACGTGTTGCACGAGCCCGCTCGTGAGGGTCTGGCGCTTCGAGGTGACGCGGCCGAAACTGTCCCGTGTGTAGGCGGTGGTGCCACTTCGATCAACGATCTCGGAGAGGTAGCCGATGCTCGATGGGCTGAGGTCGTACCGAAGGGTGCTGGTCTTTCCATCGGCGAACGTCAGGCGCGTCGGGCGACCGAGGGCGTCGCGCTGAATCTCGGTGGCTTGGCCGAGGGCGTCGACGATGCGGATGGGTAGGCCCAAGCTGTCGTATTGGGCGCTGCGGAGGCCGGCGTCGGCGCTGGACTCGCTGGCGGCGTTGCCCTGTGCGTCGGGGGCGTAGTTGGTCGCGACGCCCTTGAAGTCCTTGGCCTGGATGATGTTGTCGAGCGCGTTCCAGGACAGGGTGGCTGTGGCGTTCGTCGCATTGGTGATGGCTGTCACGCGGCGTAGTCCGTCCAGACGGTAGCGGGTGCTCTGGTTCAGCCCGTTGGTCTCGGTAACCAGTTCATTGTTGAGGTCGTACGCGAACATTTCGATCTGGTCGGTGCCTTCCGTCTTTCTGGTCACGCGGCTGAGGCTGTCGATCGTGCGGGCGACGGTCCAGGCGATGTTGCCGGTAGCATCCCTGACCTCTTCGGAAGTGCGGTTGCCCATGGCGTCGAGCGTGAACGCGCCGGACTCGCCGCGGTTATTGCTCCAGCCCGTCAGGCGGTGAGCACTGTCGTAGGTATAGGAGAGCACCAAGCCTGAAGGTAGCGTGAGCGTAGCCAGAGTCCCGGTTGGATGGTACGTAAACTTTGTGGCCGGCAAATTGCCCACTTGCTGTCCGAGCAAGCGGTCGCCCTCCCAGGTGTAGGTGGTGACCAAGCCGTTGGGAGCCTTGCTGGTGATGATGCGGTTGGCGGTGTCGTACTCGTACGACGTGATTTGCCGCAGTGCGTTCGTGACCGCAAGTAGATTGCCGCGTGTATCGTAGTCGTGCGTGGTCACGGCGCCGTTGGGAGCTGTCTCGGTGCGGACCAAGTTTTGAGTGTTGTAGGTCCATTGCCAGGTTTGGACCTTGTGAGGCATCACTCCAGTATGGGTGATGGACTTGCTCAGGAGTTTGCCGGCGCTGTCGTAGGTGTAGGTCCTTCTGCGACCGTTCTCTTCAATGAGCGTCGGCAAGGGGCGCGTGGCATCCCATTCGATATTGGTGACGCGCTCCTCACGGGTGCCAACGGCTTCAACGCGCGATGTTTCCAGGCCGCGGTTGTTGAATGCGTGGCTAGTGACATTCCCCTCGTTGTTGGTCTGGCCGGTAAGTTGCCCGCGAGGGCTATAGGTGAACGTGGAATTGCTCGCAGGACATGCCGGCGCTGGGTCGCCTTGAATTCGCACGATGCGCTTGACCCCGTTCACGACCACAAAGTGATAGGTCGTCTGCTTGCCGAAGGCATTCGTGACGGTGGTGGTGCCGTCGGCGTTGTAGGTCACCTGCGTTTGCTCGACGCCACCGGCATGGACGGTGCTGATGCCGCGGCCCTTGCTGTCATAGGCGAACGTGGCAAAGCGTATGCCCAGTTCATCGGTGATGCCTGTGAGAAAGCGCGGGTAGGCCGCGTTTTCATAGTGATAAGTTCGCACCTTCACTTGTGCGTCAATCGTCCTGACTGCGGACAGTAGCCGCGTCGCGGTGTCGTAGTTGTACACAACGCTGATACCGGCGGCACTAAGTGTCAGCGGCTGGAATTGTGCATCCTGGGTGAAGCTCAGGCTGTTGCCAAAGTTGTCGGTCACTGTGACGGCGCCATTGGCCGCGTAGCTCAGGCTGTGGCTGTGACCGTCGACGCGAGTCTGTTTCACCAGTCGTCCGTTGGCATCGAAGGCATGGTAGGTGCCGTCCCGATCCACATACAGCCAATGGGTGCCGCTCTGCGTGAGTCGCCCCAGTTCATCCGGATCGGCGGTGATGGTGGAGCCGTTCCGGGCGAATGGCGACTCGCGCCCGTTCGAGAAAATCAGCGTGATTCTGGCGGCTTCTATTTGCAGGCGTGTTGCGTAGGAGTGGCGCCAGTAGCCGTCGGCGCTGTTAAAGATGCGCGCAAAACGCAGCGGGTGGTTGGCCCCTGCATTCCGGTAGTCTTCCTCCTCCTGCACCTTGTTGCCCATCGCGAAGTTGATGGGGTTGCCGACGCAGGTCGGCGGCCCGTCCCGGTCAGTACCGTCGCCCTTGTTCTTCTCCGGAATCAAGTCTGGGCTTTCCTCGGATAGGATGCAACTACCACTGGCTCGATCTGCGACTCGCCCTTCAGGGCAAGTGCACATTGTGTGGTTCAGTCCTGTTCCCGTCCTGAGGGAGTCGTCATAAATTATTGGTACAGACCGCTCCGGTCGCGGCTGCGTCCTCGGGGAGTCGCCACACATGGCGCTGATGGTAAAAGTGTTCTCGACTCCCGGGTCGCAATGACCATAGTCAGTGGGAGAGCAGAAGGAGGATTCGAAACCCGCTCCGGGGCAATAGTTGTACGTGACTCTGTTTATCGCCGTTATGGCGGGACAGACTTCGGCCTCCGTTGCAACATCGATAGTGAGCGGGTTTATCGGAAAGTTGCGTCGTACTTCCGAAAATTCTCCGTACCTCGCCGGCCACCTCACGGCGTCTGCATGGCTAGGGCTATGCAGGGAAAAAAGTGCCAAGACCAGCGCAGCGCCATAGCCCCGGCACACAGCCCGAGCCGCATCTGCAAGCCGCAGCCACACGAAAACAGCCGCGCTGAGCGTGCGCATCCCGAATTTTTCTAGCATTGATTCCCCCTGTGAAGCCGGGCCGCTCTTGCGAGGCCTCCTTCGACTTCTGATTGGCCTGCGTCCCGGCCGCAGGCGGCACGAGTCCGGTCGTGCTATCGGACCGCAGACGGTTGTCGATTGGCTGACAACTGCGCCCACGGTAGCCGCTCAGCCGATGCCGGACAAGCGTGAATCGCGAGGGGATTTCTCTAACTTTGTCGGAATCTTCCGAATGTCGATTTGGTCAGTAGAGCTTTAATTGCCTGGCGCGCAAGCGCGCGAGGCCCAGCAGCGCATCGGTGAACGGCGTCTGCACGCCGGACCGCTGCCCCAACTCCCGCACCGCCGAAACCAGCGCATCGAGCTCGACCGCACGCCCGGCTTCGACGTCCTGCAGCATCGAGGTCTTGAACGCACCGAGCTTTCGCGTGACCGCGTGCCGGTCCTCGGGGCTCTCCGCGATCGGCACGCCGATGCGTGCGCCGATCTCCTTGGCCTCCAGCATGATCGTGGAGATGAAGCCGCGCACCAGGTCGTCGTTGAGGATGACGTCGGTCGTCGCGCCGGTCAACGCGCTGATGGGGTTGACCGTCATGTTGCCCCAGAGCTTGTACCAGACGTCCTTCTGGATCTGTGGCGAGAGCTTCGTGTCGATGCCCGCGCGCGCCAGCAGGTCACGCAGGGCTTCCGCGCGCGGTGTCGCTTCGCCCGAGGGCTCGCCGATGATCAGGCCGTTGCCGAAGTTGTGCCGTACCACGCCGGGCGCATCGAGCGCGCAGCTCGCATGCACCACGCAGCCGATGACGTGCTTCGCCGGAATGGCCGCGTCGATCCTGCCGCCCGGGTCGATGGCCTCCAGTTGCGCGCCGGCGAGACTGCCGCCGAAACCGCCCTGAAGAAACCACCACGGCACGCCGTTCATGGCCGTGAGCACGATCGTGTCGGGGCCGAGCAGCGGCGCGATCTGTTGCGCCACCGCCGGCAGTGCCGGCGCCTTGACCGCCACCAGCACCAGTTGCTGTACGCCCAGCGTCTTCGGATCGCTGCTCGCGTTGACCGGCACGGCCGCGCGCGAACTGCCGCTCACCAGCGTGAGTCCGTCGCGCTTCAGCGCTTCGAGCGTCGCGCCGCGCGCCACCACGTCGAGCTCGCAGCCCGCCTGCGCGAGCTTCACCCCGATCCAGCCGCCGATGGCACCGGCGCCGTAGATGCAAACCTTCATGATTCAGTCAGTTCTTGTAGGAGTCGTCGATGCGGTCGACCTGGCGGACCAAGGCGTCGAACACGTCTTGCCCTGCGCCGTGGTTGGGATTGAACTGCAGCGCGTCGCGCGTGCACCTCTTCGCGATGTCCTCCGACACCGGGATCGCGGCGCCCATCGAGAAAGTCGCCATCTGGATCTCACAGGCGCGCTGTAAGGTCCAGAGAATCGCGAACGTCTGCGGCAGCGTCTGCCCCCAGGCCAGCAGGCCGTGATTGCGCAGGATCACCGCCTTGCGGTCGCCGATGCTCTTCAACAGTCGCGGTCCTTCGTCGGCGTGGATCGTGATCCCCTCGAAGTCGTGGTACGCCACCATGTCGTGCAACTGCGCGGTATAGAAATTGGTCTGCTGCAGCCCGCCCTGCAGGCAGGCCACCGCCACGCCGGCCGTGGTGTGCGTGTGCATCACGCAGTGCGCACCGGGCAGGCTGTCATGAATCGCGGCATGCACCGTGAAGCCGGCAGGATTCACCGGCCAGGTCGAACCGTCGAGCACCTTGCCCTGCAGGTCGATCTTGACGAGATTGCTGGCCGTCACTTCGCTGTAGTGCAGCCCGAAGGGGTTGATGAGGAACTGCTTCTCGCCGCCCGTCACGCTGTCGGGCAGCCGCACCGTGATGTGGTTGTAGATCATCTCGGTCCAGCCCAGCATCGCGAACACCCGATAGCAGGCCGCAAGCTGCAGCCGCGCCGCACGCTCGTCCGGATGGAGGGAGGGATGGACCAACGCCGAAGACGGCGTGGCAGCAAGTATGTTCATGTCAGCTCCTTCAATATCAAAAAGCCCCATCCCAACCCGATCCCGGAAATACCGCGGAACCGGCTTCGCCGGGCCGCAGGTATTGCCCCCTGCAAGGGGGTGGGCGGCTACGCGAAGCGAGCAAGCCTGGGGGTGTACTTATGCCTCTGCTGTGAAACCGATCTTCTTGACGATCGGCGCCCACATGGCGGTGTCCTTCTTGAGCAACTCGGCCAGCTCGGCGGGGGTCGACCACATCGGCTCCAGTCCGAAGCCGTGCAATCCATCGATCACATCCTTGTTGGCCAGTGCCGTCTTCATCGCGGCATTCAGGCGGTTCACGGTTTCCGGCGCCGCCTTGGCCGGCAGGAAGAAGGCGAACCATTCGCTGAACGCCATGTCCTTGAGCCCCTGTTCGCCGAAGGTCGGCACGTCGGGCGCGAAGGCGCTGCGCTTGGTGCCCGAGACGCCCAGGATGCGCACCTTGCCCGTCGGCAGATGCTGCGTGATGTCGCCGATCGGGCCCGAGACGGCCGAGATGTTGCCACCGAGCAGGTCGAGCATCGCAGGCTGCGTGCCGCGGTAGGCCGCATGCTTGAGATCGACGCCGGCGTTCTTGCCCAGCAGTGCGCCGATGAAGTGCGGCGTGGAGCCCGCAGCGGGCGAACCGAAGTTGCCGGCGGCAGGATTCGCCTTCACCCATTCCAGGAACTCAGGCACCGTCTTCACGCTCGCCGGGACAGCGGGGCCGACCGCAAAGCCGAAGTCGAAGATGCAGGCCAGCGACACCGGAGACAGGTCGGCCACCGGGTCGTACGGCAGCTTCTTGTAGATGTGCGGATAGATCGTGAGGATCGAGGTCGGCGTCTGCAGGATGGTCGCGCCATCGGCCGGCTGGCTCTTGACGTAGGTGACGGCGATCTGCCCGCCCGCGCCGGTGCGGTTCTCGACCACCACCGACTTGGCGTAGTCGGGCGCGAGCTTGGTCGCGAGGCGCCGGCAGGTGGTGTCCGATGTACCACCGGCCGCGAAGCCCGTGATGATGCGGGCGGTCTCGAGCGTCGCTTGCGCAAAGGCCTGCTGGCCGATGCTCGCGAGCAGCGCGGAGGCGCCGGTGGTTTGCAGCAGGCTACGGCGGGTGAAGTTCATGCGGATGTCTCCAAGGGTGGTACTTCAGGACTCGTCGCGCAGCCAGGTGACTGCGCCGGAGTGGGTCACGGCGCCCTGGTGGCCAGGGCGCACGGTGAGCGCATATTTTTCCAGCAAGCCGCCATGCCGTACCCCCACGTTTACCTCACGTTTCGCCAGCCGCGCTGTGATTTCCTCGCCCGTCAGCTCCACCGCGATGCTGCGGGATTCCGCCCGCGCGTCGATCGCGATCACGTCGCCATCCGCCAACGCGGCGATCGGGCCGCCGTCGGCCGCCTCGGGGCCGGCGTAGCCGATGCACAGCCCACGCGTCGCCCCTGAAAAGCGCCCGTCGGTCAGCAGCGCCACCTTGTCGCCCATGCCCTGCCCGTAGAGCAGCGCGGTAATGCCGAGCATCTCGCGCATGCCGGGGCTGCCCTTGGGGCCTTCGTTGCGGATCACGATCACGTCGCCGGGCTCGTAGCGGCGGTTCTGCACTGCTGTCTGCGCTTCTTCCTCCGAATCGAAGACGCGTGCGGGGCCGCGGTGCACCAGCGTCTTCAGCCCGGCGGTCTTGAGCAACGCGCCGTCGGGGCACAGATTGCCCTTGAGCACGGCCAGTCCGCCGTCGCGCGAGATCGGATCACCCGCCTTGCGCACCACGCGGCCGTCGGGCTCGGCTGCATCGGCGACTTCCTCGGCCAGCGTGCGGCCGGTGAATGTCATTGCGTCGCCGTGCAGGAAACCTTGCTCCAGCAGCGTGCGCAGGATCACGCCGGCACCGCCGATGTAGAACACGTCGCGCGCGAGGTACTTGCCGCCGGGACGCAGGTCGGCGATGAGCGGCGTCCGCGCGAAGACCTCGGCGACATCGTCGAGATGGAACTTGATGCCGGCTTCGTGGGCGATGGCCGGCAGGTGCAGCGCTGCGTTGGTCGAGCCGCCCGTGGCCGACACGACGGCGCAGGCGTTTTCGAGCGCCTTGCGCGTCACGATGTCTCGCGGAAGGGGGCTTTCGCCCATCACGGCACGCATCAGCGATTTCGCGGCACGGCGCATCAGCGGCGCGCGTTCGCTGAAGACGGCCGGCACCATGCTGGAGCCGATCGGCGCGAGCCCGAGCGCCTCGGAGACCATGCCCATGGTGTTGGCGGTGAACTGGCCCGCACAGGCGCCGGCGGTGGGCAGGCAGGCACGGCTCATGGCTTCGAGCTCGTCGGCGGTGGCGTCGCCCGCCAGCACCTTGCCGATGGTCTCGTAGGTGTCGACGACGTTGAGGTCGCGGCCGTCGGGTCCGGGCATCTGTCCCGGCAAGGCGGAGCCGCCATGCACGAACACGCTCGGCACGTTGCAGCGGACCATGCCCATCATCAGGCCCGGCAGGTTCTTGTCGCAGGCGCCGATGGCGAAGATGCCGTCCCACTGGTGTCCGCGGGTCGAGGCCTCGACGCTGTCGGCGATCAGCTCGCGCGAGATCAGCGAGAAGCGCATGCCCGAATGCGCCATCGTGAGGCCGTCGCTCACCGACACCACCGGGCACTCGTGCGGCGTTCCACCGCCGGCATAGATCCCGGTCTTGGCGTGCTGCGCCTGCTCGCGCAGGTTCAGGTTGCAGGGGCTCATCTCGCCGCCGGTGTGGAACACGCCGATGTGCGGGCGCGCGATGTCCTCGTCGTCCTGCCCCAGCGCATGCAGGAAGCTGCGCGTGGTCGCACGGATCACGCCGTCGCGGATGGTGGCGGAGCGGAAGGGCTTGCCGCTCTTGTTCGCGGGATCGGTCATCGCGTCAGTACGTGCCGCTCGGCGCCACTGCCTTCGCGCCGTCCTTGAAGCGGGCGGCCAGCGCGCTGGTGGTGCGCACCAGCAGGTTGGTGTCCAGCCCGACGGCGACGAAGAGCGCGCCGAGGTCGAGGTACTTGCGCGCGAGCGCCTCGTCGGGCGACAGGATGCCGGCCGCCTTGCCGGCGCGGTTGATGCGCGCAATGGCGTCTTCGATCGCCGCCTGCACCTCAGGGTGGCCGGGGTTGCCGATGTGCCCCATCGACGCCGAGAGGTCGGCCGGGCCGATGAAGACGCCGTCGATGCCCTCGATGGCCGCGATGGCGTCCAGGTTGGACAGCGCCTCGCGGGTCTCGGCCTGGACCAGCAGGCAGACCCGCTCGTTCGCTTCCTTCGCATAGGCGGGGTAGCGGCCCCAGCCCGAAGCGCGCGCGCCGCCCATTCCGCGGATTCCATCGGGCGGATAGCGCATCGCCCGCACCAGGGCCTTGGCCTGCTCCGCCGTGTCGACCATCGGCACCAGCAGCGTCTGCACGCCGAGGTCGAGGTACTGCTTGATCAGCGCTGTGCCGGCGTCGCCATGGCCGAGCGGCACACGCGCGATCGCATTCACGCCCGGGTAGGCGGCGATCGCCTGCGCCTGCTGCAGGATGCTCTGCAATCCGTTGGGCGAATGCTCGCCGTCGATCAACAGCCAGTCGAAGCCGGCGCCGGCGCAGATCTCCGCGCTGTACGAATCGGCGAGGCCGAGCCAGAGGCCGATCTGCGCGCGCTTGGCGGTGATTGCTTGCTTGAAGAGGTTCGCGGGGGATTGCATGGGGCGTCTTTCAGATGAAGCGGAAGGCAATGGAGCCGAGAGGGCCGTAGTCGGCGTGGAAGGTGTCGCCGGGCACCGCAGTCGTGGGACGGGTGAATGAACCGCCGAGCACCACCTCGCCGGCCTCCAGGCATTCGTCCCACGGCGCGAGCTTGTTGGCAAGCCAGGCCACGCCGGTTGCGGGATGGTTGAGCACGGCCGCGGCGACGCCGGATTCCTCGATGACGCCGTTCTTGTAGAGCAGGGCGCTGACCCAGCGCAGATCGACAGCATCCGGCTTCACCGGCCGGCCGCCAGTCACGATGCCGGCATTGGCCGCGTTGTCGGCGATGGTGTCGAACACCTTGCGCATGGCCTTGGTGTGGCGGTCGAACTGCTCGATGCGCGCATCGATGATCTCGATGGCCGGCACCACGTAGTCGGTGGCCGCCAGCACGTCGAAGATCGTCACGTTCGGCCCCTTGAGCCGCTTGCCCAGCACGAAGGCCAGCTCGACCTCCACGCGCGGCGCGATGAAGCGCTTGAAGGGAATGTCACCGCCCTGCTCGAAGAACATGTCGTCCAGCAGCGTGCCGTAGTCGGGCTCGGTGATCTGGCTGGCCTGCTGCATCGCGCGCGAGGTGAGGCCGATCTTGTGGCCCTTGACAACGCGGCCCTCGGCGATCTTGGCCTTGACCCATTCGCGCGAGACCGCATAGCCGTCCTCGACGGTCATCTCGGGATAGCGCTTGGAGAAATGCTCCACCTGCACGCGCGACTTCTCGCTCTCGTGGAGTTCGGCGGCGAGCTGCTGGATGACCTTGGGCGCGAGCATGGCGGGTGGGCCTGTTCTATTTGTTGAAGAGCGGGTGCAGGTTGCTGAGCTTGCCGTCGTAGACCTGGCCGGGGCTTTCGTCGATCTGCAGCGTGATGCCGATGTGGCGCTGCGCGAAGACCGGCTCGAAGTGACGCTTCACCTGTTCGAGCAACGTATCGCCGACGCGCTTCTTCACCGCCTCGGAACGCCCCGCCGCCATGCGCAGGTTGAGATACACGAAGGCGTAGTCCGCCTTGCCATCGGCCACCGCGTAGTGCGCGGCGGGATAGGCGAGAACACGCGTGCCGCCGGTGGGGTAGACCTGCTTGCCTGCCTCGTCGCGCTGCTCGAGCATGGCGTCGGCCAGCGTGCGGCACAGCGCCGACATGTCGGTCTCGGGCTCGATGTTCGGGGTGTAGAGGATCACGAGATGGGGCATGGCTTGCGCTCCTCAGGCAGTGCTTGCATTCGCGGGCAGCGGCGTGACCGGGAAGATCGCATTGATCTGCCCCGTGCCCGAGCTGCCGAAGTAGGGCGTGACGATCTCCGCCGGCGCCTCGTAACCGTCCCAGCCGAGCAGGCCGAGCAGCATCGCGGTGTCGTGCATGTCGCCTTCGCCCCAGCACTTGTCGGCGTACATCGGCAGCATGCCGATGAAGGTCTTCCAGTCGCCGGCCTTCCAGAGTTCGACCACGCGGTGGTCCACCTGTTCGAGGAAAGGGTCGTACACCTTGTGCATGAACTCCGGGGCGCGTCCGTTGTCCGCGAAGTGATGCGAGAGCGAACCGCTTGCGAACACGGCCACCGTGCCTTCGTACCGCTCCTCGATCGCGCGGCGCACGGCAAGGCCGAAACGGCCCGACTCGTGCAGGTCATGCCAGTCGCACCAGCCGCTGATGCTGATCACCTTGTAGTGCTGGTCCGCGTTCATGTAGCGCATCGGCACCAGCGTGCCGTATTCCAGGTCGAGCGTGGTGTCGCTGTGCGCGCGGCTTTTCACACCCATCTCGTTGGCCATGTCGCCGATCAGGTGGCCGAGCTGCGGATTGCCCGGGTAGGCGTAGGGCATGTTCTTGATGAAGTGCGGCAACTCGTTGCTGGTGTAGATGCCTTCGAATTTCGGACCGCAGTTGATGTGGTATTCGCTGTTCACTTGCCAGTGCACGTCGAAGACCACGATGGTGTCGACGCCGAGCGCGCGGCAGCGGCGGTCGATTTCCTTGTGGCCGTTGATCGCCGCATCGCGGCAACCGAAGTTCGGACCCGGGAACTCCGACAGGTACATCGACGGCACATGCGTGATCTTGGCTGCGAGTGCGAGCTTGCCCATCTCAGACTCCCCAGTGCGGAATGTGATGCGATCCCAGCGACACCGCGACATTCTTCGGTTCGCAGAAGACCTCATAGCTCCACGTGCCGCCTTCGCGCCCCGTGCCCGAAGCCTTGGTGCCGCCGAAGGGCTGGCGCAGGTCGCGCACGTTCTGGCTGTTGACGAAGCACATGCCGGCTTCCACCGCTGCTGCCACGCGATGAGCCTTCCCGATGTTCTCGGTCCACACGTAGCTCGACAGGCCGTAGGGGATGTCGTTGGCAAGACGGATCGCGTCGGCCTCGTCCTTGAACGGAATCAGGCAGGCGACCGGCCCGAAGATCTCGTCCTGCGCGATCTTCATGCGGTTGTCGACGTCGGCGAAGACGGTCGGCAGCACGTAGTTGCCCTTCTTCACGCGATTGGGCAACTCGGGCGCGCCGAGGCCGCCGCACAGCAGCGTCGCGCCTTCCTTCGGGCCCAGCTCGATGTAGCTGCGCACCTTGGCGAGATGAGCCTGCGAAATCATCGGGCCGACGACGGTCTTCTCGTCGAGCGGATCACCCACCGAGATGCGCCTGGCGCGCTCGGCGAACTTCGCGGCGAAGTCGGCATAGATCGACTGCTGCACCAGGATGCGCGAGCCGGCCGTGCAGCGCTCCCCGTTGTTGCTGAAGATCATGAACACGGCCGCATCCAGGGCGCGGTCGAGGTCGGCGTCGTCGAAGATCACGAAGGGGCTCTTGCCTCCGAGTTCCATGCTGAACTTCTTGAGGCCCGCGCTCTTGACGATGCGGTTGCCGGTGGCCGTCGAGCCCGTGAAGGAAATCGCCCGCACGTCGGGGTGCGCCACCAGCGGCTCGCCGGCTTCCTTGCCGTAGCCGTGCACGAGATTCAGCACGCCGGGCGGAATGCCCGCTTCGAGCGCCAGTTCACCGAGACGCGCGGCGGTGAGCGGCGAGAGTTCGCTCATCTTGAGCACCGCGGTGTTGCCGAAGGCAAGGCAGGGTGCGACCTTCCACGTGGCCGTCATGAAGGGCACGTTCCACGGCGAGATCAGCGCGCAGACACCCACGGGATGGAACAGCGTGTAGTTGAGGTGCGTCGGTGTCGGGTAGGTGTGGCCGTCGACGCGCGTGCACATCTCGGCGAAGTAGTAGAAGTTGTCGGCCGCGCGCGGCACCAATTGCTTGCCGGTCTGCGCGATCACCTGGCCACAGTCATTGGTCTCGGTCTGGGCGATCTCGGGGACGTTCTTCGCGATCAGGTCGCCGAGCTTGCGGATCAGCTTCGCGCGTTCGGGCGCAGGCAGGCCGGCCCACTTCGGAAAGGCATCCTTTGCTGCCGCGACGGCGGCGTTCGCTTCGGCCTCGCCACCCGAGGCGACTTCCGCCAGCACTTCCTGCGTGGCGGGATTGACAGTCTGGAAGTAGTCGCGGCCTGCGACCGGCTTGCCGTTGATGAGGTGATCGATCTGCATGGCGTGTCTCGTTCGAATCCGTGGTGATGCCGCTCAGGCCGCGGCAATGGTGTTGATCAGCGCGCCGATGTGCTCGATCTCTGTCACGACGACGTCGCCGGGCCGGCAGTCGACAACGCCGTCGGGCGTGCCGGTGAGGATCAGGTCCCCAGGCGACAGCGTCATGAAAGCGCTGAAGTACTCGATGAGAAAGGGCGCGTCGAAGATCATGTCCTTCGTGTTGCCCGATTGCGTGACCTTGCCGTTGACCGTGGTCTGGAGTGCGAGCGCCATGGGGTCCGGCACGTCTTTCGCGTCGACCAGCCAGGGGCCGATCGGCGTGCAGGTGTCGCGGTTCTTCACGCGCAGGTTGGGGCGGTACCAGTTCTCGAGGTAGTCGCGGATGGCGTAGTCGTTGGCGACGGTGTAGCCGCCGATGAAGTCGTAGGCATCGTCGCGCCGCACCTTGCGTGCCGTCTTGCCGACCACGATGGCGAGTTCGCATTCGTAGTGCATGAACTGCACGTCCGACGGACGATAGGTGAGCTGGCGGTGGCCGGTGAGCGTGCTCTCGCCCTTGATGAAGACCAGCGGTTCCTCGGGCGCCTTGAACGCCAGCTCCTTGGCGTGGTCAGCGTAGTTGAGCCCCAGCGCGAGGATGGTGCGCGGGCGCGCCACCGGCGCCAGCGGCGGCAGCCACGTCACGGCATCGGCCGCCAGCAATCGACCATCTGCCAGCCGCAGCCGGCCGCCGTCCTCCACGGCGTCTTGCACCGCGCCTTCGAACAGGATGCGCGCGTGCTTCATGCTTCTTCCTTCACCAGCGTGTTGACCAGTGTCTCGAAGCCCGGCGCGCTGATCTCGATGCGGTCACCGGGCCGCGCCAGCGGACGACCGGCATCGCAGCCGAGCATCAACACCTCGCCGTGCGAGAGCGTCATGAACGCGCCCACGTCGGTCAGCAACTGCGAGGCGCTGCGCACCGTCTGCGAGAAGTCGACCGATTGCTTCAGCTCGCCGTTGATGCGCACTTCGAGCCTGAACTGCGCCGGGTCGGCCACCTCCTGCGCATCGCGCATCGCCGGGCCGATGCCCAGGAAGCCGTCGACGCACTTGAACTTGACCGGCGGGCGGAAGAAGCTCGCATGCGGGATCGACAGGTCGTTCATGAGCACGAAGCCTTCGACGTCGTTGTCGGCGCCGATCACCATCGCGATGGTGGCACCGACCTCGACCGCATCGACCGTCGCAGGCACGGTGATCGGGCTGCCATGCGGGCTCCACGTGTTGGCCGTCTTGACGTAGAGCACCGGCGCCTTGGGCGGCGCCTTGTAGGGCGGCTGGTTCATCTGCGGCGCCAGTGCATCGACCTCCGCGCGGAAGTTGAGCAGCACGCCGTAGACGGTGCCTGTGGGGAGATAACTCATGGTTGTTCCAATGCGATGAGTTCGTCGAGCAGCGCATAGAGTTTGGCGAGCTTCTCCTTGCCCATCGTTTCCTCCATCCAGGCGTAGTGCGCCTCGATGCTGGTGGACAGCGTCTTCACCAGCTTGCGGCCCTGTGCCGTGGCTTCGACCACGGTGCGGCGCTGGTCCTCGGGGTCGCGGCTGCGCGTGATGAGTTCGTCGCGCTCCATGCGCGCGAGAACGCCGGTCAGGCTCGGGCCGAGGATGTAGGCCTCGCGCGCCACGCGGCCGGTTTCGACCGCGCCGTGTTCACCGAGCACGCGCAGCACGCGCCACTGCTGGTCAGACAACGCATGCTCGCGCAGGCTGGGCCGCGTATGGGCCATCACGGCCTCGCGGGCCTGCAGCAGCAGGCGGGGCAAATTGCGATGGGTGAAGGGCGTGCTCATGGGGCCTCGATTTATTTAACATGTTAAATGAATGAGCTTTCCGGGTACTTCGGGATAACCCTTTGGCAAATCGATGGCTGCTAAAAGTGTTTCTCATTATTGACAAATAGGCAGTTTTGTACAGAATGAGAAACACTTATGCCTGAACCTGGTCCAGAGCTCACCAGCCAATCCGCCGCAGCGCTCGCCGCCATCGCTGCCGCCGTGCACGCGCGTCGCAAGGATCTGGGCGTCAGCGCGGTCGCGGCGGCCGAGGCCGCCGGCATCTCGCGCGTGACCTTGCACCGCATCGAAAAAGGTGAGCCCGCAGTCACCATGGGCGCCTACCTGCGGGTGATGGCGGCGCTGGGCCTTCAACTGGAGGCCGGGCTGCCACGGCAGCCTGCCGAAACGCCTCGCGCCGGTTGGCTTCCCGCGCGCATCCGGATCGCGGACTATCCCTGGCTCAAGCAACTCGCCTGGCAGATCCACGGCCCGCAGGAACTGACACCGCGCGAAGCCCTGGGCATCTACGAGCGCAACTGGCGCCACCTCGACCCCGCGACGCTTTCGGCGGCAGAGAAGGACCTTGTCGAAGCCCTGCGGCTCGCACTGGGAGGCGATGCCATTGTTTGAACGTCCGCACCATCGCCGCATCGCGCGCGTACTCCGGGCACTCGACGGGGAGAGATTGCGCCAATGGGGTTGCCTGTTTGGCGGCGGCACCGCGATCGCGCTGCGCTTCAACGAGTACCGCGAATCGCTGGGCATCGATTTCCTCGTCTCGGACCTGTCGGCATACCGCGAACTGCGACAGACCATCACCTCTGTCGACGGATGGAAGGCCATCCAACGCGGCGGTGCCGAAGAGGTGCAGGCCGGCGAATGGCGAGCCGATCAGTACGGCATCCGCACCCGTCTGCAACTCGATGAACAGCCGATCAAGTTCGAGATCGTGTTCGAGGCGCGCATCGCGCTGGCACCACCCGGCAAGGCCGACGAACTGTGCGGCGTACCCACGCTCACGCCGCTGGACATGGCTGCGAGCAAGCTGCTCGCCAACTCCGACCGTTGGGCCGACGATGGCGTGTTCAGCCGGGACCTGATCGACCTCGCGATGATGAAGCCGGCCTTGCCGCTGCTGCGCCTCGCGGTCGACAAGGCCGAAGGTGCGTATGGAGATGCCATCCGCCGCGATCTGCAGCGCGCCATCGACCGCATGGGCGAGCGCACGGGATGGCTGGAGCGATGCACACAAGTGATGGGCATGACCGATGCGCCGGCGCAGGTTTGGCAGCGCGTCCGGGCGTTGAGACGGGTGCTTGCCTAGAAGTCGATTCGTCGCTACGCAGGCGCCTTGCCCTTGACTGCCCAGGCGAGCGCCGCGTAGGAGCGTGGGCCATCCGCGTCGCCGTCGAGGTAGGCGGACTCCACTGCTTCGCGCAGCCGCGCACGCTCGTCAGGGCCCAGCGTGGCGAGGTATTCCGCGGCCGGCCCCTCCTTGCCCTCGAAGGGCGTCCAGTAATCCGCGAATGAAGCGAACTCCATGCGGATGGAGAGCGTCGTCTCCTCCACGCCCTTGAAACCCGCGTCTCGCCACGCCTTGGCCAGTTCGCCGGGCCGTGTCATCGGCCGCGTGTAGTTGCGGGCGCGTCGCACCCTCGCTTCCGGATCGAGTGCGGCGGCGGTGTCGAAGAACATGCGGTTGGAGACGAAACCGCCCCGCGCGTCCCAGACCGTTGCGCCGACGATGCTCCCGGGCTTCGCGACCCGCCGCATTTCGGCAATGGCCTTGCCCGGCTCTGGAACGAAGTGGAGCACAAGAAGCGAGAGCACGCGGTCGAAGCTCCGGTCGGCGAACGGCAGCGCGCAGGCGTCGGCCACATCGAAGACGATGCGCGGATCCTGGTTGTGGCGCCTGGCATGCGCGATGTAGGGCTCGGCGAGGTCCACGCCGCGCACCTCGCCGGCGCCGGTGCGGCGGGTCACGGCAAAGGCCAGGTGGCCCGTGCCGCAACCGACATCGAGCACCCGTTCGCCGTCGGCGGTGCCGACGAAGTCCAGGAAGGGCAGGGCGAGCTGGCGGCTCCAGCGCCCCATCGTCCGCTCGTAGCCGTCACCGTCGGTGGCGGCAAAGGTCGAAGAAGTGGTGGTCATCGGCTGTCCCTTCGTCAACGCCACAAGACGCCGGAGATCATCATCACCAGCCCGACGATGCTGATCCCCCAGATCGCCGTGCGCAAATAAGCGATGCCCGCGCAGTAGACCGGGATGTACAGCACGCGTGCCCAGAAGAAGACTTCCGCTCCCGTCGCGATCTTCGGACTGGTGGAGCCCGATGCGTGGGCGACCAGTGCAATCGCGGCAAAGAGGATGAAGTTCTCGAGCGTGTTTCGGGCCGTGCGTTCGGCGCGTCCCGCCAAAGGCGTGACCAGCGGCAGGTTGTCGCGGTTTCCCAGCGCGATCAGGGTCCCGGGGACCGTCCAGCCGCGGACCCGTACCAGGCTCGCGACCAGCAGCGTGAGCCACGTGAGGATGGCCATGTAGATCACGAGCGTCAGCGTGGTGGTCATTTCGAGGTCTCCTTCTCATATTGGGGTTGCCAGTGTGCGGGCGCGAGACATTCTGCGCCGGGCCAGTCGGCGCGCCCAGCGCGTCCCTACACTCGACGCATGGCCAAAGAGAAAACGCTTTACGTCTGCAGCGAATGCGGCGGCACCAGCCCCAAGTGGCTCGGCAAATGCCCGAGCTGCGGCGCCTGGAACACATTGATCGAACAAGTCGGCGCTCCTGCGGGCGGGCCCTCCAACAATCGCTTCGGCACGCAGTTCGCGGCGCTGGCGGGATCGGCCGAGCTGGCGACCCTCTCCGAGATCGAGGCGACCGACATTGCACGCACGCCGACGGGCATCGACGAGCTCGACCGCGTGCTGGGCGGTGGCATCGTGGATGGTGGCGTCACGCTGATCGGCGGCGACCCCGGCATCGGCAAATCGACGTTGCTCCTGCAAGCAGTCGATGCGCTGCAGCGCGCCGGCCGCAACGCGCTCTACGTCACCGGCGAGGAAAGCGGCGCGCAAGTCGCACTGCGCTCGCGCCGGCTCGGACTGGAGCACTCGCAGGTGCAGGTGCTGGCCGAGATCCAGTTGGAGAAGATCCTCGCCACGCTCGACGCCAATCGTCCGGCGATCGCAGTCATCGACTCGATCCAGACCGTCTACTCCGACCAGCTCACTTCAGCGCCCGGCTCGGTCGCACAGGTGCGCGAATGCGCCGCGCACCTCACGCGATTCGCCAAGGCCAGCGGCACCGCGATCGTGCTGGTCGGCCATGTCACGAAGGAGGGCGCGCTGGCCGGCCCGCGCGTGCTGGAACACATGGTCGACACGGTGCTGTATTTCGAAGGCGACACGCATTCGAGCTTCCGCCTGGTGCGCGCCATCAAGAACCGCTTCGGCGCCGTCAACGAGATCGGCGTCTTCGCGATGACCGAGCGCGGGCTCAAGGGCGTCACGAATCCCAGCGCGATCTTCCTGAGCCAGCATGCCGAGCCGGTGCCGGGCAGCGTCGTGCTGGTCACGCTCGAAGGCACGCGGCCGATGCTGGTCGAGATCCAGGCGCTGGTCGACAACGGCGGGCCGAGCCCGCGGCGGCTGTCGGTGGGCCTGGACCGGGATCGCCTGGCGATGTTGCTCGCAGTGCTGCACCGGCACGCGGGCGTGGCCTGCATGGACCAGGATGTGTTCGTCAACGCGGTGGGCGGCGTGCGGATCAGCGAGCCGGCGGCCGACCTGGCGGTGATGCTGTCGATCACGTCGAGCCTGCGCGGCAAGCCGCTGCCCAAGGGCTTCATCGCGTTCGGTGAAGTGGGCCTGGCCGGCGAGGTGCGGCCGGCGCCACGCGGGCAGGAGCGATTGCGCGAAGCCGCCAAGCTCGGATTCAGCGTGGCGGTGGTGCCGAAGGCGAACGCGCCGCGCAAGGGCTCGAAGGAGATCGAGGGGCTGACGATCCACGCGGTGGAGCGGATCGAGGAGGCGTTGGACATCGTGCGGCAGATGCAGTAGCAAATAGCGCTGGCATACTGCGTGCCCCCTTATGGCGGCTCGGCGGGCGGGCGCAAGCTCGGCCGATTTCTCGCAAGAGGTTGCCCGGTAAGTCCAACTCGTCGAGCTGCCGCCTCAATTGGACTCGGAGCGGCGGTTTCTGCAAACCGCAATCTCTTGGGAGGCCTAAAAAATGGCTAAGTCTGGTCGCGTCGCCGCGAGTTCTTCCAACAGCTCCAAATCCAAAAGGCGCAAGGCCGTTGAACGCCGACAGGCGACAAGTCCCGCGCCTCAGTCAGCCGGCATGAACAAGGCGGCCCGCGAAGCAGCGCTACGCGTCGAGGACCAGTTCAAGCGTTCAACGCGGCACATCGAAGACGGATGACGACCAGCGTGCGCTAGAGATAGCGGTCGAGCAAGTTGAACATTGCCCACCCGCTAGAGGTGTTACAGAGCGTCAAATGGGTGCACCTTCTTCCCCTATGAGGCGTTGTCTGCAAGAACGGCATCTCGCCACCTCTTGGAAAAGCAACTATGAGCCTCAATCGTTCTGCATTCAAATGGGCTGCGGCGGCTGCCTTGGTCGCCGGCTCCTTCTTGGCTGCTGCTTCGGCCAACGCCGAGGTAAATTGGTCCATCGGCATCGGCGCGCCTCTGTATTACGAAGCACCGGCACCCGTCTACACGGCACCTCCGCCGGTCTACTATGAGCCGCCCCCTCGCGTGTACTACAGGCCACCGCCGCCGCCGACGTATTACCGTCCAGCGCCTGTGTACTACGGCCCCCCGCCGTCCTACTACGAACCAGAATACAGGGGCGGCTATCGCCATCGGCATCACGAGCGACGAGATTGGCGCGACCACGACCACTGAGACCGGTCCAGTTGTCTTTCAGTCTGAAAGGCCCTACGCGCTTCCCCTCACATCATTGGAAATGGGATGCCTACGATGGCCTTGACGGTCAAAGAGAACACTGGCTCATCCTCTTCTGAGGTTTCGGATTGCGCGAAGCCGACCTCGAAGTAGGGACTGGTACTCGACAGGTCAGTGTGCGCGGCTACGAATGCGAAGCACATCAGAAATTCACTTTCGTACTGGCGCGCTTCTGCGCCGAAATCAATGGTGAGTAGGCGCCACGCACCTTCGCCCCTGAGGAATGGCGCGATTAGCTGCACGGCTCGTTTACCGAGGTAGGACCTGCTCTGAACCACCGAGATGGCCTTCGCCACGCCGAGGAGGTTGGGACGATTGCCTTCTTCGGGGACCACGATTTCTGTCTTGTCAGGAAGGGTAGCCATCCACTCGTCGTGGGGCGCCATCGCCGACATCCGGCTGACGCGAACAAACTCGCCAAGCTGCGTTGGGAATCGTCTGGCTTGCCCCGCCCCTCCGGTCGCGACGGAGTTCGTATTGAGTGTCACGTGTGCTCTCCAAGGATGGAAAGCACTCAATCTATCGGGCGCTGCCGGCTTCAGAACTCCGATTCTTGCTCTGGAATCCCATCCAAGCCGCTGCCCAAGGGCTTCATCGCGTTCGGGGAAGTGGGGCTGGCCGGCGAGGTGCGGCCGGCGCCGCGCGGTCAGGAGCGATTGCGCGAAGCAGCCAAGCTCGGGTTCAGTGTGGCGGTGGTGCCGAAGGCCAATGCGCCGCGCAAGGGCTCGAAGGAGATCGAGGGGCTGACGATCCATGCGGTGGAGCGGATCGAGGAGGCGTTGGACATCGTGCGGCAGATGCAATAGGCGCTGGCATACTGCGTGCCCCCTTATGGCGGCTCGACGGGCGGGCGCAAGCTCGGCCGGTTTCTCGCAAGAGGTTGCCCGGTAAGTCCAACTCGTCGAGCTGCCGCCCTCGATTGGTCTCGGGAGCGGCGGTTTCTGCAAACCGCAATCTCTTGGGAGGCCTAAAAAAATGGCTAAGTCTGGTCGCGTCGCCGCGAGTTCTTCCGACAACTCCAAATCCAAAAGGCGCAAGGCCGTTGAACGCCGACAGGCGACAAGTCCCGCGCTTCAGACAGCCGCCACGAACAAGGCGGCCCGTGAAGCAGCGCTACTCGTCGAGGACCAGTTCAACAGCCTGCGCGCGGCGCATCGTGCTTACGACTGCGTGCAGAGCTTTCTGACGCCTCTCTATCTCCAAGAATTTGAGGAGTTCTCCATTCAGCCGACCGAGTTGCGCGCCTTGATGGAGGTAGTCAACGCGGAGATGGTGCGGCGAATGCAGATCGTGACCGAAGCGATTCAGTCGGTGCGCAAAGCGCTTCACTGAGGCTAGTCTGGTCGTTGTGCGCGGTCGGTGACGAACGCATTCATCGTCTGGCGGGACGACCGTTGAAGGCGCGCCAGCGGTCATTCACGCGCAAAGCGCGTACAGCAAGGATGGGCCCATCCGCGACCTTCGCGCCTCGCGGGTGGACTTCTGCAGACTTTCTCTGCCGCAGCCCCTCGTGGTTCAGTCGGCTCTCATCGGTCATGGTAGCGGCTGCGATGCTGGACGACGACGCGCACGCAGCGTTCTTACCACCTACCCGCGCCATGGGGTGATGCGAGGTAACCATCGCCTCACGTTTGCCCGGTAGCGCTTGTACTCGTCGCCGAACTGCTCGCCCAGCGTGGGCTCTTCGTAGGCGACAACGAACAAGAAGAATCCGGCCCACACGATCGCGCTGTACTCCAGCACCGTGACGCTCCCGAACAGGAGGCCCTGGCCTGCGATCAACGCCGTGACTGCGACGTATATCGGATTGCGGACGTGGCGATAGAGCCCGGTGACAACGAGGCGCTTGGGAGGCATCACAGGCGCCGGTGTGCCGAGGCCCTGCAACGCGAAGCGAGCGAACGAATCGAGCAAAATGGGCAACCCGGCGACGATCAGGGCGGCGCCGAGCACGCGCGCGATCGGGAATAGCGAAGGCGCGAAGTGCCAGTGCGTGAGGTACCAAGGGACGTACACGGCGAGCGTGCCCGGAGCGATGATCAGGAAGATCGCGGAACCGATGATCGCGGCGGCGCGCTGCACGATAGGATGATACTCAACGCCGCCGCGAATCGTGCGGATTGGGCGAGCGCTGGCGTCGCGTGATGTCCTGTGCGGGGGTGTAGTCGACTCGGGAGCACTTCCATCTTCGCCGGCAGTGTCCCGAAGAAGGTCCCGCGCCCGAGGGATTGCAACGGCCGGTTCAGCTCGCATTGCGGGCATGCTTGGGACGAAGCCGAAAGACTGTGATGGGCCCGAAGTTCTTGGTAGCCGACAGGCTACAGTCGGCCAGGAGCGGAAGTTCGCCTCATGTTGTCTAGATCGCTCCAAAGCCGACCTCTGCTGCTCGTGGTCCACATCCACCGAAGTCTCAGACAACTCTGATTTCGACCAATCGCGCTACGCGAGCCACGGCCCCGTTCTATGCAAGCGAATCAGCGCCGACCAGCCGCACATGGGCCATATGCGCGGCTTTAGAGGTCCTGAAGGCGTTGAGTCCGCCAGCGTCGTAGCGAGCAGCGGCTTGGTTTCCATCCAGATCCTCGAGGAGTCGTAGCCCGGTTTCGAGCAGCAAATCGTTGATGGTTCGCGGGTCGAACCCGGATAGAAACGCTTCTCCGGCAGCAGCGACGTTGCTCTTGAGTCTGAGAAACTCTTCATCGACTGCATGGTCCGGGCGAAAGATGGCCTCGTCAACATACGTGAAGACCATCTCGCTTCCCGCACGCGCGCAGGTGGCAATTGATCGAAGGGCTTTGAGGTTTGCCTCCCGGGTCAGGTAAGTCGTGACGCCCAACCAGGAAAAAAAGGTGAGACGGTCACCCTGAAACGAAGATCTCGTCAGCGCCGTTCCCAATGCCTCCATCGACAGGTCGGCTTCGACGAATTCCACGGAGCCGGGGACGCTCACGCCACAGGCAGCCAGGCGTTCACGCTTCAGCCGCTGCGTCGCCGGATGATCCACCTCGATGATCGTCACGCCCTCTGCCCATGCCGAGCGCCGGCAGATGAAGCTATCGAACCCGGCGCCGATGATGACGTATTGAACGATGCCGCTCGCTACGGCCTGCTTGAGCGCGTCCTCCGTGTATCGGGACCGAAGGATCACGCCCCCGTAGGCGGGATTGGACCGAAGAGCGAGGTCGAGACCCTGAACGCCATCCAGTGTCAAACCCGGCTTGGTGGCCTCTATGCGTGCCATCGCACGCTGAAGCAAGGCGGCCTGCGCCGATTCCGGGACAAGGCGATCTCCCCACGTATCGCTCAGGAGTGGCAGGGGGTCGTTGCGCGAATGAACTGCTCGCATGAGCGAAGTTGCAAGTGCGGTGCGGCTGGGTGTCGACGGGTTCAACAGATTCTCCAAGGTTGCTGACTAGACGAGCGAGCGGCAGCTTACAACCGAACCGTGAGGCTGCAATGGGCCCGAAGCTCCTGGTAGCCGACAGGCTACAGTCGGCCAGTTCCAGACCTTCGTCTGGTTGGCGTCTAGGTCCGCAATCGGGGTAACCGGTCATCCATCGGGGTTCATGGGATACCGCAGGTCACGCGTAGGCCTGATTCTGAAAATCGTTTGACGTGACGGCGAACATTGATCACCCGCATGTGGTCCTTCACGTCCGGGGCACCGGGATTCACTGCGCCGTGACGTTGGTGGCCTTCATCATCTTCTCCGTCAACGCAATCTCCGATTCGAGGCTTTGAGCGTATTCCTCGGACTTGCTGGCCACGACGGCGCCGCCGTTGGCTTCGAGCTTCGCACGGACGCCGGGGTCGATTAACGCCTTCTGCAGCGCGTCAGAGACGCGTTGCACGATTGGTGCGGGTGTCCCGGTCGGCAACGAAAGCCCTCCGTAGGACACCAGCGTGACATTTGGTATGCCCGCTTCCGCGAGTGTGGGAACTTCGGGGAGCCGTGGATTGCGGGTAGGCGCCGTCACCGCGAGCGCTTTCAGCTTCCCGCCGGCAATGTGGGGCAGCGATACCGAACTGATGGTGAGCGCGAAGTCCACCTGCTTGCCCAACACGGCATTCGCCGATTCCGACGCGCCCTTGTAAGGAACGTGTAGCGCCTGCGTCCCGGTCGTCTTGAGGATGAGTTCGGCGCCCATGTGTGCCGGGGTACCCACGCCGCCGGATGCATAGGACAACTTGCCCGGCTGCTGCCGCATGCGTTCGACAAGCTCCTTGGCGTCGCGGATGCCGCTATCTGCCGCCACGACCAGCACCACGTCCGAGCGGGTGATCCCGCCCACATGGATGAAGTCCTTCATTACGTCATAGCCGGACTTGCGGTACATGCGCATGTTGGTCGCCATAGGCGTCGCGGAGTAAACCCACGTGTAGCCATCGGCTGGGGCGCGGGCCGCGAGCTGCGCACCCAGATTGCCGGCCGCGCCGCCTTTGTTTTCGACCACCACCGGCTGCTTGAGGATCTGCGACATTGCCTCGGCAGTGATGCGTACCGTCGTGTCAGGGGCGGTGCCGGCGAGGTACGGCACGACCCATTTGATCGGCCGTGCGGGGTAATCCTGCGCCAGCGCCGCACCGTGCAGTGCGAGGCCGGCGGTGGCCAGCAACAGGCCGCGTCGGGTGATTGTCTGCATGCTTGTCTCCTTATATCTTTCAAATAATTCAAACTTCAGTGGTCGAAGTGCATGCGAGCACGTCGATCAGTGAACGGGTTGACTCGCCACCGCGCAGCCTGGGTCTCCTGCGAGCCCGAGCTCGAACCTCAGCACAGGGCGCGCGGTGGTGGTCTCTTTGTTCTGCTGCATCCCGAATGGTTGAACGAACACATTTCGTATTCATAAGGCTGGGAGCCGGAGAACTGCTATGAGTGAACCTGTCTATGTGGGCATCGATGTCGCCAAGGCCAGCTTCGAGGTGGCTGTCAGCGGCGAGGCGCAAACCTTGAGCCTGGGCAATGACGAGGCGGGCCACGCCGAGTTGTGCCAGGTGCTGGTACCGCTGGCACCGCGCCTGGTCCTGCTGGAGGCCACGGGCGGCCATGAGCGGCTCCTGGCGCTCGCGCTGGCTGCAGCGGGACTGCGCGTGTCGGTCATCAATCCGCGCCAGGCACGCGACTTTGCGCGCTGCACGGGCAAGTTGGCCAAGACCGATCGCATCGACGCGCAGGTGCTGCGCGGCTTCGCCGCCTTGCTGGACGCGCAGGGTCACGAGCCGCGTGCACTGCTCGATGAGCAGCAGCGCGAACTCACCGCGCTGGTAACGCGTCGACGCCAATTGGTCGCCATGCTGGTGGCCGAGCGCCAGCGCCTTGCGCTGGCCCACCCGAAGGCCAAGGCCAGCATCCTGGCGATCATGGATGCGATCGCCGCCCAGCTCCACGACGTGGACGGGCAACTGCGCGAACACGTGCAGGCCCACCACGCCGACTTGGCCAAACTGCTGACCTCCGTCAAAGGCGTTGGCCCCACGACCGCCAGCACGCTGCTGGCGCAACTGCCCGAACTCGGTCACCTCAACCGCAAGCAGATCACCTCGCTGGTGGGCCTGGCCCCCATGAACCGCGATTCGGGCACCTTGCGCGGGCAACGTCATATCTTCGGCGGCCGAGCCGACGTGCGTCGCGTGCTCTATGTGGCGGCCCTGGTGGGCACGCGATTCAATCCTGTGCTCAAGGCCTTCTACGCAAAGCTGTTGGCCGCGGGCAAGCCCAAGAAGGTCGCCCTCGTGGCCTGCATGCACAAGCTGCTGATCATCCTGAACGCCATCGCTCGCACCAAGTCGCCCTGGAGCCACGAGATTGCGGGTATTGCTTGAGCTAGTCATTCAAGATGGTTGCTGATCTGTGATTTAGCGCACCGCGTGGCCGAGTAGTTCGCGGGCGATGGTGTTGCGCTGGATTTCGCTGGTGCCGGTCAGCACGCGGTACATGCGCAGCAGCCGGAAGAGGAATTCGACGCGGCTGCCCTGCACGATGCCTTCACCGCCATGCACCTGCACGGCACGATCGGCGATGCGGAAGGCGGTCTCCGAACAGAACAGCTTCGCCATCGATGCATCGGCCCGCGCCTCGCCACCTGCGTCCAGGCTGCGCGCCACGCTGAGCATCAACGCGCGCGCTGCGGCAAGTTCGGTCGCCATGTCGGCCAGCAAGTGCTGCACGGCTTGGAAGGCGCCGATGGGCTGGCCGAACTGGCGCCGCGTCGCAGCATGCGCCAGCGAGTCCTCCAGTGCCAGCCGAGCCAAGCCGAGCATCGCAGGGCAGTGCAGCAGGCGGTTGACGGTAATACGCCCCAGGGCCAGCGCCAGTCCGCGGCCACGCTCGCCGATCTGGTTGGCGGCTGGAATACGGCAGTCGGTCAGGACGATGTTGCCTGTGTGCGATTGGCCCGCCATGGTCTTGTAGCCTGCTTCGACGCGGAAGCCTTCGCGATCGCGCTCGACGAAGAAGGCCGTCGTCTCGCGCACCGCCGGGTCCTCGCTCGTCGAGCAAATGATCACTGCAAAGTCGCAGAAGGGGGAGCCCGAGATGAAGCGTTTGGTCCCGTTCAGCACGAAGCTGTCGCCGTCGCGCACGGCGCGCGTTTGCAGTGCGCCGGCATCCGAGCCCGCCTCGGGCTCGGTGATCGCGAAGCAGATCGCCTTTTCAGCGCGTGCGACGGGCAGGATGAAACGTTCCATCTGGTCCGGCGTCGCCTGCTTGGCCAGCGCGCCCACGCGCGGCGGCCCAGTCAGCTCGCCAAGGACGTGTGGCGCGAAAGGGGAACCACTAGCGTAGATGAACTCCTTGATCAGCGCGTGATCGACGACGTTGAAGCCGGCGCCGCCCAGCGTCTTGGGCAGCGTCATGCCGTAGAAACCAAGGTCACGCGAGCGCTTCCACACCAGCTCCAGCAGCGCGCGCGGCGCGCCGTTCTCGGAAGTGATGTGGTGCTCGGTAGCGAGCGGCTGCAGCTCTTCGCGAAGAAATGTGTCGAGTCGGGCGATGAAGTCACGTGCGGCGTCGGAACCCTCGAAAGGAGGCAGCGGCATGCGCAGGGGCGGGTTGATGGCATTCATGACGGTCTCCTCAGTTCACGCGCCGCTCGCGGCCGCGCCAGTAGTGCTCGCGCACATCCTTGCGCGAGAGCTTCCCGTTGCCGTTCTTCGGCAACTGCGGCACGAAATCGACCGAGCGCGGCCGCTTGAAGTCCGCCAGCCGCCCGCGGCAGAAGTCCATGATCTCCCCGTCATCCGCGCGGGCACCATCTCGCAAGACGACAACTGCCTTGACCGTCTCGCCCCAGTGGTCGTCGGGCACGCCGACCACGCACACCTCGTAGATCGCGGGGTGCTGGGCCAGCACCGACTCGATCTCGCTCGGGTAAACGTTGAAGCCGCCGGAGACCAGCATCTCTTTCTTTCGATCGACGATGTAGATGTAGCCTTTCTCGTCTACGCGCGCCAGGTCGCCGGTGTGCAGCCATCCGCTGGCATCCAGTGCCTGCGCGGTCTGTTCGGGCTCACGCCAGTAGCCTGCGAATACGTCGGGGCCACGCACGCAGATCTCGCCGATCGCGTCGCCGCTGACGGGCCGTCCCGCGTCGTCCAGCACTTGGACATCCGACTCGCAGAAAGGACGGCCACACGCAGACAGCAGCGCGTCCTTGCCATCCTCGATGGCCGCGGCGTGGTCGGCGACGCCAAGACCCACGACGCCGCCGGTGGTCTCGCCCGCGCCGTAGCCTTGCGCCAGCACAGGGCCAAATGCAGCCCAGGCTTCGCGTATGCGTGCCGGCGACATCGGTGCAGCGCCATAGCTCAAGAGGCGCAGGCTGGAGAGGTCGCGCGTGCGGATGCTCGGCTCGGCCAGCAGCGCGTAGATCATTGCCGGGACCAGGAAGGCCATGGTGACGCGGTGCTTCTCGATGGCCTCCAGGTACTCGGCGGGGCGGAAACCTTCCATCAGCAGGATGGTCGCGCCCTGGAACAGCATCGGCTGGATGAACATGCCGCTGGCGTGCGTGATCGGGCCGGACAGCATGAGCACGTCGCCTGGGGCGGCATTCATGCGGCCCATGACATTCTTGCGCAGCGACGCATAGCGGTTGCCCACCGTCTGCATCGCGGCCTTGAGCTTGCCAGTTGATCCGGAGGTGTAGTGCAGTACGGCCAATTCCTCAGGCCGCATCTCCTCGTGCATGTGCGTGTCGGGAGCGCGGGCCAAAAGCGCTTCGTACGAGAGCCAACCACCTTTTTCGTTCGCGGGTCCAGTATCGAACGCGATTCGGTGCGTCAAACACGGCACGTTTGCAGAAGCCTCTTCGACCATTCCCCGGTGTTCGGGTCCGGCAAGACAGGCCATGGGCTCGGCGTTGGCGAGCGCGTCTGCCAGCTCCTGGGGTGCGAGCCGCGAGTTCAGTGCTACCTTCACGAGGCCAGCCTTGTAGAGCGCGCACTCCAGCTCCACGATTTCCGGCCGATTGGGTGACACCACGGCCACGCGGTCGCCGCGCTGCAGGCCCAGCGCCTTGAGGGCGTGGGCGAGCCGGTTAGAGCGCAGTTCCAGATCACGGTAGGTGAGAGCGCCGTCGCGGAAGAGTACGGCAGGACGCTCCGCCCACTGGCGGGCGCCGCGCGCGAGGTACATACCGAGATTCATGATTGGCGCTCCGGTCGGCAAGGGCTGTGGTTCATCTGTTGTCTCCGAAAGTGATGCGGAAGTCTAGGAAGCGGTGGCCTTGTTGCGGATAATCCAGTCGCGTTGTCCGATAACGGACGGTTATCGGATGGCGTACACCCGCGTGCAACGGGAATCTTCACGGAGGTACGCCATGGCCCTGCGGCTGGACGACATTGACTATTTCCTGGCGGTGGCTCAGCACGGGCAGGTGCGCCGCGCTGCCGCGGCTCTGGGCTTGTCACAACCCGCTCTGACAAAGGGTCTGCAGCGGCTGGAGAAGGAACTGGGCTTTCCGCTGTTCGAGCGAGGCGCGCGCGGCATGACGCTCACGCCGGTGGCCGAACAGTTCCGCCAGCGTACGCAGACCCTGCGCGCCAGCCTGGGCGACGCCATCAAGGAAGCCGCGGACCTGCACCTGGGCGCGATGGGCACGTTGCGCGTGGGCGTGTCTCCGCTCTACGCGGATCGCCTGTTTGTGCCGGCCTTCCTGCAGTTGCATCAGCAGCGCCCCGCCGCGCGGCTGCGCTTGATGATCAATCTGAACGACACGCTGCTCGCCGCGCTGCGACTGGGCGACCTGGACCTGAGCATCAACGCGATCCCGCGGGCGTTGCCCGATGACCTACAGGCGTTGCCGCTGATGAAGGACGACCTCTGCATGATCGTGCGCGAAGGCCATCCTCTGCTGTCGCGCCGACGCGTGCGCTTGCAGGATCTGGTGGATGCGCAGTGGATGCTGCCGGGTCCCGACGTCGCTGCCCGCCGCGGGGTTGAGGCAAGGTTGGCCGAGGCCGGCCTTCCACCCCCGCGTGTGGCGGTCGAGGTGAGCAACACGGCGTCTCCGCTGAGCCGATTGCTCGCGCACAGCGACCTGGTGGCGCTCATGAGCGAAGCCAGCTTGGCAGGGCCGGGTGGCGGGGGCTTCGTGCCGCTGCCCTTCGCGGAGGCGCGCTTCACGAGGGCCATCGGCGTGGTCATGCGGAAGAAAAACGTGCTCTCGCCGCTCGCGATGCGCTTTCTTGAAATCCTGCGAGAGGGCGCCGAGTAGCGGTCGTCAGTCTCCGACCGGTCCCTGTGCTTCGCTACGCCACGCCATCGGGCGTCCGGGACTAGGGCGGCGTACATGACGCGTCACTCGCGCCTCGCGCTCAGCCGGTCGGCCGGGTCGCGACTCTTTCCCGGCTATCTGCGCACATGGCTGGCGAGCACGCTTGCACCTCGTAGATGCCGAGCTTCTTGTTGAAATGTTTCTGAATCGGAGCGGCTGTTCCTGAGGGCCTGATGCTGAGCTCGGCATCGAGGTCAAGTGCCGGCCGTCTCAATGGCTCGCCTCGTAGCCAGAAGAAGTCCAGGGCGCGACGCATTGGGCAACTGCTTTCGTCAGCATTTCGGAAGTTTGCGGTCGCGATTCGAATTCTGCTCAGGGCCCAGTGCCGTCTTCCCACGTAGCGTCGCGTGTGACCGCAACACGACCGCAAGCGGTCGTTGCCTACCGTTCGTCGATCATATGCACGGTCGCGCCGAATGCGACGTCGCTTGCCGTAGCACGATAACGAAGCGCCTGCCTCCTCTCCTTCGGGCTACGGGCCATCATGCAGCGCCTTGATCGCCGCGACGGTCCCGCGATTGACCTAGCAGACTTGGTCATGTCGCTATTTCGTGAGGCAGTAGGCGGTCGGTCTCGCGCTTCACCACCGCATAGCATTCGCACACGTGCCGTTCGAGACCGACGCGGTCAAGAACCAGAATGTGCCCCCGGCTGTATGTGATGAGGTTCAACCGCTGCAGTTTGCCTGCCGCCTCGGTCACGCCCTCGCGCCGCACACCGAGCATGTTGGCAATGAGTTCCTGCGTCATCGATAGTTCGTTGCCAGGCAACCTGTCGAGACTCAGCAAGAGCCAGCGGCACAGCTGCTGTTCAAGTGAATGGTGCCGGTTGCACACCGCCGTCTGCGACATCTGGGTGATCAACGTCTGGGTGTAGCGCAGAAGCAGATGCAGCAAGGGGCCGCCATTCTCGACCAACTGCTTGATGTGGCTCGCGCCCAGCCGAAACGCATGACCTGCGCTTTGCACCACAGCTCGGTTTGGCGTACTGCCGCCGCCCATCAGTAGCGATACGCCGACCATCCCCTCGAATCCCACGACCGCAATCTCCGCGGATTGCCCGTTCTCGAGGACGTACAACAACGAGACGATGCAGTCGGTCGGGAAATACACGTACTGCTGCGCGGCGCCCGACTCGTACAGAACCTCTCCCAGATTGAGCGTAACGTGCTGAAGAAGCGGCGTCAGGCCGGCCCGAACCTGTGGAGGCATCGCCCCCAAGAGGTCGTTGTGCGCCGCAGCAGAGCGCGGCGGAAATGGCGTCAATGACATGGCGAACCGCGGCCCGCGAAGTTCACCAATATTCTGTAGCAAACAGACTGCGGGCGTGCGCTATCGCACAAACGAAAGAGATAGCCAATTCTTGACCGCGTGGGTGCGCGAGAGAGATCGGGAACTAGAGCAATCCCAAGTGGGCGAACGCTAGCACCAGGGAACTTCCGACGGCGCCCACCAAGCACGCCGACGTCACAATGTGTGACCCCATCTTCATTCGCACAGTATCCGCCGCCGAGTGCAGTCGTGGGACACGACCGAGTGCGCGCTCGCATTGCTTCATGTGTTGCGCGAGCCCGGCGATGTCGTTTTCGACCAGGCCCTCCGTGGTCGACCAGAGACCATTGGGCTTGCAGGCTTCCATGGTGAACAATCCTTCAGCGCATCACAGATTCAGTTCTTCCCGAACTTTGTCCTGGCGACACCCATGCAACTTGCCTTGGCATCACCCGACATGCCGTCGCACTTCTCGGTTGCGACCTTGGCATTGCCAGACTGGCCATCGCACTTTTCCTTGGCGACGTCGTAGGCTGCCTCAGCCTTCGCCACCAGCACCTTGTTCCGGTCGCTGGATTTGGCGGTGTAGCCGTATTCCAGTTCGGCGCGCGCGACCTTCTCCTTGGCCTTGGCTTCTTCTACGCAGATGTCCTTGGCGTTGTCAGCCAATGAGGCGCACGCCGCCTTGTCCGCCTTGACCTCCGCGCTGATGCGGGTCTTGCCATCCTGATACTCAGCCTTGTGCAACGTCGCTGCCTGTGCCATTGGCAGCACCAGCATGGCAACAACAAGCATCGAAGCCTTGAGATTGAAATGCGTGTTCATACGAACCTCTCTTCGCCCATAAAACTGGAGATCGCAGGCTTTGGCTGCGCCTTACTCGAGCGCCCGGCAAAGTGCGCGATACCACCTTGGCTTCAGTATTTGTAGACGGTCGAGCGCGTCTTGTCTGTGCGCTACCGAGCACGAACCGCCGAGACGAGCTTTGAGCCAGGATTGCCGGCGCTGGAGAGCTGGTCGGAGCAGCCGCGATGCCGCTTTCTAATGAAGCATTCGACGGGGAAGCTCAATGGTGAAAACGCACCCGACGCCTGCTATGTCCCGAACGCGCAAGACACCACCGTCAGCCTCGACGTGCCGCCGTGCAATGGAAAGACCAAGTCCCAAACCGCTCTTGTCCTCGCCGACCTGCATGAAAGGTCGAAAGATGCTTGCGGTAGCTCCTGGCGGGAGCCCTCCGCAGTTGTCCTTGACGTCGACCAGAACACGGTCCCCCTTGGCATAGGCGCTCAGCGTGACTTCCGTATGAGGGAGGGTGAACTTGAATGCGTTGCTGAGCAAGTTCACCAAGGCTGCCAACAGATGGTCTCGATCCCCGGAGATACCCAGTGCGGCGTCGACGTCGGAGACCGAAAACGTGCAACCCTTGGCACTCGCGTTCAACGAGGCGGTAGTCTTGGCCTCTGCTACAAACGACGCGAGCGAAAAAGCTTCCGCGTGCGGCGTTTCAGCTGCGCCTCTGACCTGCGATAGCGACGTGTCAAGCAAGGCCGCCAGAGAAGCCAGACTCCTCTTCAACACGGCGCCGGTCGCACCACTGATTGGCACTTTCCCCGATTCCAGTGCCGCAAATGCGAGCGTTGCGGAGTGCAGGTAATTTCGGAACTCATGAACCAGCACGCCGAGACGCTCGTTCTCCTCGGAGGACTGCTGCAGAGCGACGTTCGCGTCACGCCAGACGCCGAACTCAGCGACCGCATCGGCAATTGCGTTGTCGAGGCAACGGTTCAATGTGCGGAATTCATCGACGGAGAAGGGGGTGCCTCGCGCTCGACCGCGAGGTCTGTGATGGCTTGGCAAAGGTCGCCGTAGTCGTGCACAACCTGGTCCACGGAAAATCCAAGCCCCAAGAGTGCCTTGCCATGCGCGGCGGCGCTCAGGCCCATCTCGGACAGAGAGGTTGCGTCGCCGCCAGCGGCACCGGAAATCTTGAAGCTCTCGCCAAGTTCACCGTTTTCCTGTGCTTGCAGCGTTCTCATGAGCTGATCCAGAAAGAGCGGGATGCCGTTGGCAAGCTGCGCTTCGGTCGCTGCCCGCCTGGGCCGCTGCGCGACCTTCGATTTGCACCGAGCAATCAACTCTTCCCGGTTGTTGGCTAGAAACTTATGCATGTGATCCTCCTTCGTCGGTGGCCCCCGGATTCGTGCAAGCTGAAGCGTTCAGCGGGCTTGCAGTGAGCGTCTGACGCATTTACGCAGGACTTCTGCGATCCTGCACCATTTTGTGCTTGATATATGTGCGCCGCCGAACGTAACGCCTCTTGACGAACTCGCAAGGGGACTTTCCATTAACTTCGACGACAAGAGTAAGACCATGGAGGAGAGCGGGGTTCGGCAAGCTCGACATCCCCGGTGGAGATTGAAGCCAGCCCGGACGCGAAGAAGCCGGCTCGCTGTTCGGCAGCGCACAGACAGCGGCCTTCGTTTGCCTAGCATTGCAGTCTGGACATCGAGGCAACTTCCAAGATCAACGGTGGTCGCCGCGCAGTCCTGAAATGGATTTGTGATGAAACTCAGCCTGCTCGATCTGCCGTGGTGGGGACTCGTGCTCGTCACGCTGGGCTTGACCCACGTCACCATCGCAGCGGTCACCATCTTCCTGCATCGACAACAGGCGCATCGAGCTCTGGAGCTTCACCCCGCCATCAGCCACTTCTTCCGATTCTGGCTGTGGCTCACCACCGGCATGGTGACCCGGGAATGGGCGGCGATTCACCGTAAGCACCACGCCGAATGCGAAACCTCGGAAGACCCCCATAGCCCGCAGTTCCACGGGATCAAGACAGTGCTGTTCAAGGGCGCCGAGCTCTATCGCGTGGAAGCCCGGAACCCCGCAACGCTCGAACAATATGGCCGCGGCACGCCGGACGACTGGATCGAGCGCAACCTGTACGCGAAGTACACCCGGCTCGGCATCGGCCTCATGCTGGGAATCGACATCGCCCTGTTCGGCCCGATCGGGCTCAGCATGTGGGCGGTGCAGATGCTATGGATTCCGCTCTTCGCAGCGGGCGTGATCAACGGCATCGGTCACTACTGGGGCTACCGCAACTTCTCGCCCGACGACAACTCCAGCAATGTCGTGCCTTGGGGCATCCTGATCGGCGGCGAAGAACTCCACAACAACCACCACGCTTACGTCGCCTCCGCCAGGCTGTCGAACAAATGGTGGGAGTTCGACATCGGCTGGATGTACATCCGCATATTGGCGACGCTGCACCTTGCAAAGGTGCGCAGAGTTGCACCGAGGATTCGCTACGACGCATCCAAGACTCGATGTGACTCGGGCACCCTGCAAGCCGTCGTCACTCACCGCTACGAGGTGCTGGCCAGGTTCGCCCGATCGCTGCGTCCGGTTGCCGTGAGGGAAATTCGCAGCCTCCGAGCCAGTGTGCTGCCCGGTTCGATGGACTTCAAGGCGCTGGACCCGGTCAAGTACCTGCTGCAAAGAGATGCGACGCAATTGCCCGAACCGCAGCGCGCGGTCCTGAGACAAGCGCTGGACCGCAGCAACGTGCTGCGCACCATCTATTCGATGCGGCAGGATCTCACTGGCCTGTGGAGCCGATCTACCGCCTCGAACGAGCAGTTGGTGAAGCAGTTGGAAGACTGGTGTCGGCACGCCGAGGAAAGCGGCATCGGTGTGCTGCGTGAGTTCTCTCGAACCCTGCGCTGCTACGACTCACTGAGAGGAGACATGAAATGACATTGGGAACAATTCTGTTGATCATCGTGGTCCTGATGCTCGTCGGCGCGATGCCAACCTGGCCCCACAGTCGTGCATGGGGCTACGGCCCCAGCGGCGGCATCGGGCTGGTGTTGCTGGTCCTGATCGTATTGCTGCTGATGGGAAAGATATAGCGGCGCAGTCGCCGCTTCGGGCGGGTCTCTATGACCGCTCGCTGCGCTTGACCGGACATCGAGGCTTGAGGTACGAAGGTCTGTTGATGGCCGATAGTTCCAGTTCGCCGCCCAAGTTCGAAGGCCGGCTTTCGGTGCATTGCTGACGCATCTATGGAGACTGGGTACTAGCATCTCGACACCATCCACAACGCACGGTTCTGGCGTCGCGGTGGTGCCGAAGGCGAACGCACCGCGCGAGGGCTCTAAGGAGATCGAGGGGCTGACGATCCATGCGGTGGAGCGGATCGAAGAGGCGTTGGACATCATGCGGCAGATGCAATAGGCGCTGGCTTGCCCCGCATCACAGCCCCGAATCCCAATAGGGCGGATCACCGAACGCCGCCTTGAGCGCATCCGTCATCGCGCGCAGCTTCGCCGAAGGCGACCGGCCTTCCGGATGCGCCACATACAGAAACTCTTCCTCCGAAGGAAGCCCGATATCAATGGCAAGCAGCCTGCCGGCCCGCAAAGACTCCCCAACGATGAACGTCGGTAGCAGCGCGATCCCCAGGCCCGCCTCGCAGGCGTCCCGCATCATGTCGCCGTTGTTCACGCGCAGCGCCCGCGACGCGCGCACAGACACCAGCTCGCCATCGCGCCGGAACTGCCAGTCCGCAACGCCCCGGTTCGTATAGAACACGCCCCGGTGGCGCTGCAAGTCTTCGATGCTGGAGGGCCGGCCGTGCTTCTCGATGTAGTCCGGCGAGGCGACGAGCGCCCGGCGGCTGCGTGCCAGCGTCCACGCCACCAGACGCGAATCGACGAGCGGCCCGTTCCGGACCACGCCGTCATAGCCCTCCGATGCGGCGTCGATTCTTCGATCATCCAGTTCAAGCGCCAGCTCGATGCCGGGATGCGCCGCGATGAACGGATACAGCGCCGGCCCCAAGTGCATTCGCCCGAAGGTGACCGGCGCTGAAATCCTCAGCGGCCCGACCAGCGCGCCGCGCCGCTGCGCCAACTCGGCAGCCGCCTCCTCGACATCCCGCATGATGGCCGAGGCGCGCGCCAGGAAGGCGCTGCCGTCTTCGGTGAGCGTCAGCCCGCGCGTCGAGCGGTGCAGAAGACGAACGCCCAGTTCCTTCTCAAGGTCGGCGAGGCGCTCGCTCACGACGGACTTGGACAGGTTCAGCCGTCGCGATGCTTCGCTGATGGAGCCCGACTCCGCGACCGCCACGAAGGTGGCCATCCCGTCCAGCTTCACCATGCCCGATCAGGTCCGGGTGATGGATGCACCGCCATCGACCAGCGATGCCGTGCCCGTGACGAACGCCGAGTCGTCCGACGCCAGGTAGAGCACCGAGCGCGCCAGTTCTTCCGGCGTCGCCACCCGCTTGAGCGCATGGAGGTTCGTGATGAAGGACTGCGACTCCTTGGTGTTGTTCATGCTGCGGTACATGTCGGTGTCGACGGCGCCCGGCAGGATCGAATTCACGCGCACCCCTTGCGGACCGTACTCGGCGGCGAGCGCCTGCGTGAGGCCGATGAGGCCGGCCTTGCTCGCCGCATAGGCAGCCACGCCCGGGAACGCGAAGCTATGGCCTACGAAAGTCGAGGTGAAGATGACCGAGCCGCCGCCGTTCTCCAGCATCTGCGCGACCTGGTGCTTGGCGCCGAGGAAGGCGCCGGTCAGGTTGATGGCCAGGGTGTCGGTCCAGCCGGCTTCCGAAATCCCCGTGCTGGGGCCGCCTTCGCCGAGGGTGCCTGCGTTGTTGAAGGCAATGTCGAGGCGACCGTAAGTCGACACGGCCAGCGCGACGAGGGCGCGCGCATAGTCTTCGGATCGCACGTCGCCGGCGAGTGCGACGGCATGGCCTCCGGCAGCGCGAATTTCTGCGACGAGCTTTTCCAGTTCGGCCGTCCGGCGCGCGCCGACGACCAGCTTGGCGCCTTCCGCCGCGAAAAGCTTCGCGGTGGCATGGCCGATGCCGGCGCTGGCGCCGGTGATGAGAGCTACTTTTCCTTCGAGACGGTTCATGGTTTGTTCCTTTGGTTGTTGATCGAGGCGATCAGATGGAGTCAGTATGGGGACCGGAAGGCGTTCGCGCTAGACGTCGAATGCCGATGTTGGCTTTCGGAAAAGCCGAACGACCGGGGTCGTTTTGATTGGTGATCGTTACTTTTGGTGAATCTTTGTTCGTCGAAGATTTGGAAAGCCCTAAGATCGCGCCCGTGAAACCCAAGGACGACGAAAAGCTCCGCGCCATCGCCGAGGCCACATTCGCGCTGGTCGAGCAGACCGGCCTGAGTGGCCTGACCATGGCTGCCATCGCGCGCGAGGCCGGCCTTGCCACGGGCACGCTGTACGTCTATTTCAAGTCGAAGGAAGAGTTGATGGTCGCGCTCTACGAGCAGGCCAAGACGACGACCACCGCCAGCCTCATGCAGGGCGACGACCCGAAAGCGCCCTTCCGCAGCCGCTTCCGGCACATGTGGATGAACTGGCTCGAACACCGCCTGACGCACTATGCAGAGGTCGTCTTCCTGGAGCAGTACTACAACTCGCCCTGGTTCACCGAAGAGAGCCGCAACCTCTCCGCCCGGCTCATCAAGCACTGGGTCGACATGATCGAGTCGGCCAAGGCGCAGCAGATCCTGAAGGACGTGCCCACGGTGCTCCTGACCAACAGCTTCGGCGGCTCCGTGCGCGAGACCGCCAATCTGCTTCGCTCCGGCGCGCTGGCCCGCACGGACGAGAACCTGGCGATGGCCTTCGCGCTCTGCTGGGACGGCATCAAAGCCTGAGTCCCTTGACCTGGCCCGCGCACAGGTCTATTGTTTGCCCGAATCGATATTCACCCAAGAAGAGAAAGCCCCACCCATGACCACCCTCCAGATCAACGGCAAGGACCGGCAGGTCGACGCCGACCCCTCCACCCCCATCCTCTGGGCCCTGCGCGACACGCTGGGCATGACCGGCACCAAGTTCGGCTGCGGCGCGGCGCTGTGCGGCGCCTGCACCGTGCACCTCAACGGTCAGGCGATCCGCTCGTGCGTGACGCCGATCTCCGCCGCGGCGGGCCAGAAGATCACCACCATCGAAGCCATCACCGATGGCAGCGACAAGGTCGGCAAGGCCGTGCACGACGCATGGGTCAAGCATGACGTGGCGCAATGCGGCTACTGCCAGAGCGGCCAGATCATGTCGGCCACCGCCTTCCTGAAAACCGTCGCGCCCGGCAAGCTGCCGAGCGAATCCGAGATCGACTCGGCCATGGCCGGCAACATCTGCCGCTGCGGCACCTACGCGCGCATCCGCGCCGCCGTCGCCGATGCCGCCAAGACGCTCGCTTGAAGAAGGAAATCACCATGAACTTCGATCAAGCCACCTTCGAGCTGCCCGCCAACCTCCGCGCGCTGATGACGCGCCACGAGGACACCCCTGAACCCACCGGCCTGCCGCGCCGCAGCTTCCTGAAGCTCACGGCGGTGAGCGGCTTCGCGCTCGGCGTCTTCCCGATGGCCGCGCTCGCGCAGGACACGAGCGCCGCGGCCGCCAAGCCCGCAGGCCTGAAGCCGCTGCAGCAGCCCGCCGCCTTCGTGCACATCGACCGCGACGGCACGACCACCATCACCATCAACCGCCTCGACTTCGGCCAGGGCGTGCAGACCGGCCTGCCGATGATCCTGGCGGAAGAACTCGACGCCGACTGGTCGAAGGTGCGAAGCGTCCACGGCACCAACGACCCGGCCTATGTCGACCCTGCCTTCGGCATGCACATCACCGGCGGCTCGGGTTCGATCAAGAACTCGTACACGCAATACCGCGAACTCGGCGCCCGCACCCGCGCCATGCTGGTCAGCGCGGCGGCGGCACAGTGGAAGGTGAATGCCGCCACGCTGCAAACTCGCAATGGCGTCGTCATCGGCCCCGGCGGCAAGCAGCTCGGCTACGGCGAACTGGCCGAAGCGGCGATGAAGCTGCCGGTGCCCGAGACCGTCAAGCTCAAGGACCCGAAGGACTTCCGCCTCATCGGCAAGCCCACCGGCCGGCTCGACGCGCAGGCCAAGTCCAGCGGCCACCAGGACTACGGCATCGACATGCACCTGCCCGGCATGCTGACCGCCGTCGTGTCGCATCCGCCGGTGTTCGGCGCCAAGATCAAGTCGGTGGACGACAGCGCCGCGAAGGCGATCAAGGGCGTCAAGGCCGTGCTGCGCGTACCGCTGGACCGCGGTGCCGAAGGCGTGGCCGTCGTCGCCGACGGCTACTGGCCCGCCAAGCAGGGCCGCGATGCGCTCAAGATCGACTGGGACACCAGCGCCGTCGAGAAAGTCGACACCGACAAGCAGCTCGCGCAATACCGCGATCTCGCGAAGCAGCCGGGCAAGCGCAAGTACGACGCCGACGTCTCCAAGCTCGCCGCAGCCCCGCACAAGATCGAGGCCGAATTCGTCTTCCCCTACCTCGCGCACGCGCCGATGGAGCCGCTCAACTGCACCGTCAGCCTCGCGGCAGGCAAGGCCGAAGTGTGGACCGGCACGCAGATGCCCGGCATCGACGGCATGGCCGCCGCCAAGGTGCTGGGTGTGCCGCCGGAGAACGTCAAGGTCCACGTGCAGATGGCGGGCGGCGGCTTCGGCCGTCGCGGCCTGCTGACCAGCGACTTCGTGGCCGAGGCCTGCGGCGTCGTCAAATCCGCGCAGGCCGCGGGCATTGCCGCGCCCATCCGCACGCTGTGGAGCCGCGAGGACGACATCAAGGGCGGCTACTACCGCCCGATGCACCTGCACACCGCCAAGATCGGCTTCGACGCGCAGGGCAAGGTCACCGGCTGGGACCACGTCATCGTCGGCCAGTCGCTGCTGATGGGCAGCATGTTCGAGCCGATGATGGTCAAGGACGGCATCGACGCCACCGCCGTCGAAGGCATGAAGGAGCCCTACGACCTGCCGATGCGGCTCACCGTGCATCACCCCAAGCTCAACGTGCCGGTGCTCTGGTGGCGCAGCGTGGGCTCGACCCACACCGCGTTCGTCATGGAAACGCTGGTCGACGAGATCGCCCGCACCACGAAGCAGGACCCGGTCGCCTACCGCATGAAGCTCATCGGCGACCAGCACCCGCGCCACAAGGCGGCACTGCAACTGGCGGTGGACCAATCCGGCTACGGCAAGAAGAAGCTCGACGCGGGCCGGGCCTGGGGCGTGGCGGTGCACGAATCCTTCAACTCGGTGGTCGCGTATGTCGTCGAAGCCTCGGTGAAGGACGGCACGCCCATCCTGCACAACGTGACGGCGGGCGTGCATTGCAACCTCGCGGTCAACCCGAAGAGCGTGGAGGCGCAAGTGCAGGGCGGCGCGGTGATGGGGCTGTCGATGTGCCTGCCCGGCGCGGCGATCACGCTGAAGGATGGGGTGGTGCAGCAGAGCAACTTCGGAGACTTCGTCGTGCCGCGGATTACGGACATGCCGCAGGTTGCGGTGCATATCGTGCCGAGTGCGGATGCGCCTACCGGCATGGGTGAGCCGGGGCTGCCGCCGCTGGCGCCGGCGTTTGCGAATGCGGTGGCGGCGATTACGGGGAAGGCGGTGCGGGGGTTGCCTTTCAAGTTGGCTTGAGGCACTAGAAGTCGTGCACAGGTGCACTAGCGAATAGCGCTGGCATACTGCGCGGGCCACGTCGCAAAAAAGACGTGGTCGGGTTTGGAAGCCCGAAACAACTTACTTACGGCGGAAGCCGCAAGCCTTTCTGGCCTGCGGCTTCCTCGTTCGCGTCCCAATTTTTGGCGGCTCGAACGGGAGGGCGAAAGTCCTGCCGGTTTGTTCGTAAGAAGTTGTCCGGTCTTCCAACCCGTTCGAGCTGCCGCCTTCGTTTGGAAGCGGAGGCGGTCGTTTTTGCAAACGACAACTTCTAGGGAGGCCAAAAAACATGGCCAAGTCTGATCGCACGTCTGCGAGTTCTTCCGGCGATTCCAAATCCAAACGGCGCAAAGCTGTCAGGCGACGACCGACAACGAGTTCCGCACCGCGAAAGTCAGCCAAGAACAGGGCCGCGAGCGATGCGGTGCTACTGGTGGAGGACGAGTTCAACAATCTGCGCGCGGCACATCGTGCGTATGACTGCGTGCAAAGCTTCTTGACGCCGCTCTATCTCCAAGAATTCGAGGAGTTTCCCATTCAGCCGACCGAGTTGCGCGCCTTGATGGAGGTGGTCAATGCGGAGATGGTGCGGCGGATGCAGATCGTGACGGCTGCGATTCAGACCGTGCGCAAAGCGCTTCAATGAGACTCGCGGCAAGTTCTTGGGAGCTGGCTCTTCTCAAGATTTGCGAAGAATCGGCCCCCACTGCCCGCGCCAAAAGTCCGGGGCCTCTGCGGGAATCGATACGTCCGGATCTGCGGTAGCGACCGTCCGGCGGAGACGTCTCATCGCTGCGGCATGGATCGGACGATTGAGCGCCTCCGGGACAAACCAAAAGCTGCCAGCTGCGAGGAGCGTGGCAAACAACAGATTCAGGTTGGGATTGTTGTTGGCGACAGAGCCGACCAAGAAAGTCAAACAGCCGAACGCTAGAACAACGCTCCATCGCAGTACCCTGTACAGACTTCTGCCCGCGTCGAAGCCGCTTCGCAATATGCGCACCTTTCTTGCATCCTCCTTGCTTTCGCGAGTCTCCAGTTCCAGCCGAAGGGAATGTTTTTCAAGTTCAGTTGTTGCGCGCGCCTGTTGTTCTTCGGAGAGCCGTTCGGCCATCAAGTTGGCCACGCGCTTTTGCTCCTCCATTGAAGCAGTTGCAGCGGCCATGACTTCAACTAACGCCTCTTGATGTCGGAGTGCCAGATCTGCTATCGCCTTCTCTCCCTCTTCCCTGACCTTGCCTGCTGCGAACTCACCAGCAGCAAGCTTCACTTTCTCGAGAATAAACGGCAACCTTTCTGCCGTCACATCTTCTGGATCCCCCTTTGTTGCTCGCATAAGAGCCCGAGATCCTTCGCGGTCTTCCAGAAGCGCGGCGATGTCATCAGCTTCCTCCTTGCCGCTTAGTTCAAGGACTAAGTTGTAGGCCTTTGCCTTGACATCCGCCCTTGGTCTGACTGCAGCCGAACAGTGGGCTAGCAGTCGAGCCCTCGACATCGCAACACTGCCGCCACCCGCCCGTGCCCATACATAGCCTGCGAACTGCTTGTCGGACATAGCCACCGGTGCCCATTTTTCTATGTGAGCCGAGCTGTGCCTAGTGGTGCCCTTTAGCCACCGTGTCCAACTGTCATTTGCGATCGATACAAGCGCGGTGTTCTTTGCCAGAAGCATCCATCGGGCGTCACAGATTCGGGGATATGGTTTGCTTGTATCGCGGAGAGCCAATAGTGTCCAAACGGACTTTCGATCGTGCTCCTTGGCTTCAGCGTTTCGCCAGGCTTGCATCCGACTGTTAAGTTCCGCTTCAATGTCTCCAACTACCGCTGCTGCGCGACGATGGAGATTGATTTCCGGATCCCTGTGTACTTCAATCTGCAATCGCTTCTCGGCGCGCTCCCCAACGTTTCCCACAAGCGCCGAGAGGACAGCCGGCTTGGCCGACGTTCCCCAGCGAACCGATAGCTGATTAATACCTGAGCGCAAATGATTCACCAAAGCGTACACCGCAGCTTCAGCTTCCGCGACGCAATGGTCGAGTACAGCCGGCGTGGCGCCACTTGCCTTGATGGTCTCCAAAAGCTCCTTGCCGTAGTCCGCATACTCCGTATTGACGCCAAGCATGTCGAGGAGTAACGGTGAGTCGATATAGACCGTCAAGCCAGCTAGCGTGGTCGCGACATCAATCGGTTCACGAAAACATGCCAGCGCTTCAGCAGCCATGTTCGCAAAAGCGATGTTGGAGACAATTTCAAACGCTGCGGGCTTGTTGTCACGGAGATCCAACAAGAACTGGGACGTTAGGAAATCAAGGTGTAGCGTCCGCTTATCCACATTGTTTGAGGGCTCGGCAGGCTTGGTCAAAACGAGCGTCTCAGCGGTCTTCTTCGCGCCGATGGAGGCTTCTCGTCTGCTTAATATACGCATCGATTCAACATGAAGTAGACGTTCGAGGAATTCCTCATGCAATGCCTCGGAAGATTCGATTCCAAGCGTTCCGTCCGCTTCACAATAGCCAACAAACTCTCCAAGAATCCGTTCGATCTCTACTTCAGTTAATGGCGATATTCCCTCTGCGCTGTTGGCTCGAATGCCGTCTACAAACTGATAGACAGCGCCATGGGCATATCCAGAGACCAGTTTCAGCAACCCTTCATCTGCAAGCTGTTCTGCGAGTCCCAGCGCTGCAAGGCGCGGAATTCGGATTCCGTACCATTCATGCATCGCCGCCGAAAACTTTGCCGCGTCGAACATCTGACCAGAAAATTGCTCGCACACTTCGGCAAAGAAGGGCGTGAGCGAACTGATCGCGCCAGTGCCCGCAACGCTTAGGCGTTCTGCCAGTGCGCAATATGCCACCAAGGCTCGTTTAGGCCGTTGTCTTGTATTCATGTTGTCTTTGCTGCAATACCCTACTGTATTCCGCGCGCGATTTCGCTGCGTTGGGCATGCGATTTGGCGAAGCGACCCGGCGCACGATGCTAGGTGCGTCGCACCGCGTCTAGCGCAGTCCGATGGGGAACAGATGCGTTGATCGTGAAAAAGGTCCGGGTGAGCCCTCGCTCGAAACCTAATTCTCCACAACTTTGAGGAGGAACACCCACAGTCTCGCGTTGTCATCGATGGTCCTGAATCGTCTCGCTGCTATGAGCAAAGATGGCAAACCATTTTTATGCTTCATTTGCCGTGAACGGCTACTATCGGATGAGAATCGGGACCGAGAAGGAAATTTTCAATGTCGAAATCAACAAGTCAAGTGCGTATCACGAGCGTTGCATTCCACCACTACAAGGGTCTGAGCCGATACAGTGTTTCTCTCGACCATGTAAATGTGCTCACTGGTGCAAACAACTCAGGCAAGTCCACTATCGTTGGCGCATTCAGAACGCTGGCGGTCGCGTTACGTGCTGCGCGCACCAGAAATCCGCAGCGCGTGAGCGTAGGAGAGTTGAATTCGATAGGTTATGTAGTAACCGCCAGCCAACTACCGATCTCTCTTGAGAATGTCGCGACAAATTATGAAGACGGCGACTCTCGCGTTAGCTTTCGCTTGAGCAACGGCAATCACCTGCACTTGTACTTCGACCGGGAAACTTGCATTCTCGTCGCGGATGCCAATGGGTCCCCGATTAGAACGCCGCTAGCGTTTAAAGCCAATTTCCCCATAGACCTCGTTGTCATCCCGGTGCTCGGACCCGTTGAGCATCGCGAGCAGTTGCGTGAGAAAGATACGGTCACTTCGTCTCTAGCGACTCATAGAGCGTCTCTACATTTTCGAAGCTACTGGTACCACTTTCCGGAAACATTTGAGCAGTTCGCCGAGCTAGTTGAAGCGACTTGGCCCGACATGAAGCTTCAACGACCTGCGCTATCAATGACAAGGGAGTTGACAATGTTTGTTAAAGAGGGTCGCATGGACCGAGAGTTGTACTGGGTCGGGTTTGGCTTTCAGATCTGGTGCCAACTCCTAAGTCACATACACCGAGCTTCGTCCGCTTCAATGATCGTTGTAGATGAGCCGGAGGTCTACCTTCACCCTGATGTTCAGCGTCGTCTTCTTGGCGTCCTTAAGACCGTGGGCCCGGACATTGTGGTTGCAACCCATTCGACCGAGATCATTGCCGAAGCCGACCCGGCTGACATCGTCCTAGTCGACAAGACAAAAGCGAGCGCAGAGCGCATCAAGGACATTGCCGGCGTACAGAAAACGATGACGGTGCTGGGGTCGCAGCAAAATATCTCTCTCGCGGCGCTTGCCCGCAATCGCAGGGTTCTATTTGTGGAGGGAGACTATGACTTTGCCCTTCTGAGGCGCTTCGCCCGGCGGCTGGGATTGGACGATCTGGCCGCCGGGCTTGGCTTGGCCGCAATGCCGTCAGGCGGCTTCGGTTCATGGTCTCGCATCTCTGCGCTTGCGCAAGGAGTAGAGCAAGCCCTTGGCACCGAGCTATTGATTGGAGCGATCTACGACCGCGATTACTACTGCGACCAACAGATCGAGGAGGTTCAAGCCAAGCTTCAGGCGTCGCTAAAGTTCTCGCATGTGCATGCCCGCAAAGAGATTGAGAACTACCTATTGGTGCCCGCAGCACTCGACCGGGTCATTTCGAAGGGGATCCTTGAACGCCAATCCAAGGGAGCGTTTGTAAAAGACCCTGGCGAGGCATCACTCGAGACTCTACTTGGCCTGACGGAAGAGCTGAAGGATGAGGCGGAGCAGCAGTATGTGAGTCGATACGTGGATTTTCATCGCGGTGGGTCGAAAGACACTGCAACGAAGATGAGGGAGGCGACAGGCCATTTTCGTGCTCGATGGAACGCCCCTGAGCAGCGTCTATCCATAGTCTCGGGCAAAGAGCTTTTGCGACTCTATCGGGAGCACGTTCAAAACGCGTACAGCGTATCGTTGACGGACGCCAAGATTGTCGATGCCATGCGTCAAGACGAGTTGCCGGATGATCTGGTTTCTCTACTGCGCGGAATCGACGAGTTCCGCAAAGCGAAGGTCATCAGCTAGGAGTCTGGGCGGCAGAAGGTCAAGTTTCTGTCGACGTAAGGTTTGGTCGCCCGAAGGCTCGAGTCGAACGCCCGGGCCTCCGCATTGAGGGGGACAGTGCCTTGGAACATTTCGGTCGAGGGGACCACCCTTTCCGGTACGAAAGAGTTGTCCTTTATCAGACTCTACCTCGACCGCTTCGGCGCGCGCTTTTGGCAACAAGGGGCCTTCGAGGCTTGGCATCAGCAGGCGCATACGGTCTCGATTGAGACTGGAAACGCATGTGGCCAACGCGACTCCGCAAGGTCACTGCTTCCTCCTACGAGGAAGAGGTCTCAAGTACCGACTCCTTCTGCAGTGCTTCTGCACTTTCGGCAAACCTTGCGTAGACACCTGGAGCGACCTTCTTTGCGCCTTCCCTAGGCGATTTCGGCTTACCTCCTCCTGGAGGTTCCTCGGCGCCAGCGCCGGCAGCACGGGGCTTCTTCGGCGGTTCGATGCCTCCACCATCGCCGCCTTCGGCGAGCAGGCTCTGGATGCGCCCGTCGATGTCTGCTCGACTCCTATCTCGGTCCACTGTCGATCTGGCGTAGCCGGCGCGAACCCAGATCGTGGATTTTCCACCTTTCTCGTCCTCAATTCCTATTGAGAAGAGAACCTCGTCTCCGATGCGCGAAATCTTATCCGGGTCTACCGAGATCCCCGGGGGCAACGCGCCAATTCGATAGGGTGGCTTGTCGTTGCTAACCAAGACGCTCGTTGTGACCGCAACTGTCGCTTGGTAGACATTTACTTTGCGCTTCACCCACGGCAGTTCCAACACTGGTGCGGGCTTGCGCTTCTTCTGCACGAGCGCGCCTAGGCCCTCTGACTCGACACTTCGCCTCTCAAGTTTGCGCTCGTAGCCCAGGTACTCTTCCTGAGAGAGTTCCTGTGTCTTCCTATTGTCAAGAGCGTTGGCCCGAATCACGGCAACAGAGATACCATTCGCTCGTAGACCTTCGACAATTCGAGTCGTGTGTGCAGCGCCGATGACGCCCGCGATTGGCGAACTCTGTTTGGACAGTTCCGATAGTTTCCGAATCATGACTTCGCTACGAGTCTCGGATGCGCTGTAAAAGCGCTTCAATAGCTGCATGCCACTAGCTAACTCCGGCGGAATGTCCACGCCGCGTCGTTTGGCTTCAGCCTCAAGCCTGGCGAGGCCTTCCAACTCTTGTGCCGTCGATCGAATATCGGTCCTGCGCCGCGTTGCGTACTCACCCTTCGTCCATGGATCTGAGTTGACGGTGAACGACAGGGCGTCGGGACTCTTCGCCGAAAGGAGCTCCTCAAGCCGTTGCTTGTTCTTTTCTGTCATACCATGCTCTGCAATGAGCACTAGGTACATTGTCGGAGCAGCTCCGGCGGCGCGGTCCGGAGAGACGGCGTACTGCGTCGGATCGTCTATCCCAACCACGGACACGTCATCAAAGGCAACGCACAGAAATTCGGCACTGCTGATTTCACCGTCGCCGAGAAGACGCGCTCCAACCCGCAATCGCGTGGCAGCGTCCATTTTCTCCGCCCAAGGCGCCTTTAGCGGACGACTCTCGACATAGCCCTCAAGACCGACCGTGCGCAGGCCTTGATTCTTGTGCAGGCGCAAAAGCATTCTTGCAATTTCTACCTGTCCGACCTTGGAACTGTGATTCTCTTCAAACAAATAGACGGTTCCGCCCGCGCCCAAAGTGACGGAGGTAACTCTTCCCTGGGCCTCCACGATCGCGTCGGCAGATGCTTGAAGGCCGCTCGTTGTGGCATACGCAGAGGGCGCCTGAAGCAAAGGCAGAAGTAGCGACAGACCGTACAAAACTATTAAAAGCAGTCGTCGTGTTGTCATGATGGCCTCCAGGTTGATCATTCGCAGAGATCAGAATTCGTCGAACTGGGCTTCCCTCTCCCTCGCCTCTATGCGCTCGAGAGCTGCCTGTGCGGCGTGGCGGGTGAGGAACTCACCAGTCCTGATGAGCTCCGTCAAGATCGCTTTCACCTCACCTGCGGGGCCAAGCGGGAATTCGACACTGCCGAGGTAGCGGGCAAGCCACTGGCTGACCGTGTCGTCGTGCTCGATTGCGATCCGTCGCTTCACGGCGAAATAGGCGCCAGGGTCTTGCAAATCAGTCAGGATGCGGGCGGCCTCGCTTCGCTTTTCTGAGTCGTCATGGTCGAGGACACCGACGATCAACTGCCAGCGATTCAGCGACCTCAACCCTGTTGCGAGTTGACCGACGGATGCGTCGAAGAACGCTGCGTTTGTGAAGTCAACGTGCAGCGCACCGGCAAGGGGCTTGGGAACCTCACATCTCTCTACGATTGCCGCCACCATTGGACGGTGGTGCTTTACCGCGCAGCGAAGCTCATCCATACAGTTTCGCGAAGCGAGTGTTGCTGGCGCCAATAGCAAGACAAATACGTCGCTCTCATAGACTATGCCTTGTTGCTGACGCACTGTGATGTTCTGGCCAGGAAGCATCTGCTCCTGATCCAGCCAAACCTCAATGTCGGATCTTCTTAGCTCAGCTGAGAGTCGCACAGCCAAGTGGTGCACGTTGCTCGCCCACGGATGACTGAGAAAGCACCGAAAGGTCATATGCGCCACCCTTTCAAAGGCGAGTGGATCGCCTCTGACGTTCCTAGACACGCAGCTTCAATCCAATCGGATGCCGGGCGTCGGTCGGAACTAGGGGTCGAGTGTGTCACCGGCCATCGCCGACCCAGTCGAGCAAAGACAGCTTGAACCCAAAGTTTTAGTTTGTCACACTACCCGCCGGCCGCGCAGGTTGTGCTGCCGGCAAAGCTACCGAAAGGGCGCCCATGGTTCACGACCTAGAGCTGGCAGAGCCGGCGTTACAACCGTGATCGCCATGGGCATCGACGTCGCCGCATCCCCCATGCGCCGCACGCTGTCCTGTCGGGTCGTCGTTGTCCTCGGAGCACTGTCACTGCTCACCGCCTGCGGCAAGGAGCCACCGAAGCTAGCCCCAGCGCCGCTGGAAGTCAGCATCGTCACCGTCAAACCGGGCGACATCAACATCTCGCGCGAATACGTCGCGCAGACGCAAAGCTCGCAGGCAGTCAACATCCAGGCGCGCGTCTCGGGTTGGCTCGACAAGCGGGTCTACACCGAAGGCTCGGTGGTCAAGGTCGGGCAGGTGCTGTTCCGCATGGACCCGAAGCCCTTCCAGGCGCAGCTCGACGCGGCCAAGGCCGCGCTGCAGCGCAACCAGGCCGCACTGACGGTGGCGACGGCCAACCTGAACCGCACCAAGCCGCTGGCGCAGAAGAACGCGCTGTCGCAGAAGGACCTGGACGACGCGCAGGGCCAGTACGAACAGGCCGCCGCGGCGGTGGAGCAGTCGAAGGCGCAGGTCACTTCGGCGCAGCTGGACCTGAGCTACACCGTGATCAGCTCGCCGGTCAACGGCGTCAGCAGCTACGCCGCGGTGGCCGACGGCACCTACCTGAACCCGCAGAACGCGCAGTTGACGACGGTGTCGGTGCTGACCCCGATGTGGGTCAACTTCAGCCTGTCGGAGAACGAGTACCTGCGCGTCCAGGACGACATCCGCGAGGGCCGGCTGATCCTGCCGAAGGACATGGCGATGACGGTGGAGATCGTTCAGGCGGACAACAGCGTCTTTCCTTTCAGCGGCAAGATCACTTTCGCCGACCCCTCGTACAGCGCGCAGACGGGCACATTCCTGATCCGCGCCACGGTGGACAACCCCAAGGGTGTGCTGCGCCCCAACCAGTATGTGCGCGCGCGGCTGAAGGGCGCGGTGCGGCCGAATGCCATCCTGATTCCGCAGCGCGCGGTGCAGCAGGGTGCGCAGGGCCATTTCGCGTGGGTGTTGAACAAGGAAGGCATGGCCGAACTGCGGCCGCTGGTGCTGGGCGACTGGCTCGGCGAGAGCTGGTTCGTCAACGAAGGACTGAGTGCGGGCGACCGGCTGGTGGTCGACGGTGGCCAGCGCCTGTCACCCAATGCCCATGTGATCGTCGTGCAGACCGACGGCACCCCCACCGGCGCTGGCGGCGCCAGCGCTCCGGCAAGCGCCACACGCTGAAGGAGCGCATGTTCTCCCGCTTCTTCATCGAACGACCGATCTTCGCGGCGGTCGTTGCCATCATCCTGTGCCTCGCCGGGCTGGTGGCGATGACGCAGCTTCCGGTGGAGCAGTACCCGGCGATCACGCCGGTGCAGGTGACCGTGCAGGCCACCTACCCCGGCGCCGACAGCAAGTCGCTGGCCGACAGCGTGGCCTCGCCGATCGAGGCGCAGATCAACGGCGTCGACAACATGCTCTACATGAGCAGCACCAGTTCGGCCAGCGGCCAACTGACGCTGACCGTGTACTTCGCGCTCAACACCGACCCCGACATCGCCCAGGTGCAGGTGCAGAACCGCGTCAACATGGCGTTGCCGCAATTGCCCGAAGCGGTGCAGCAGCAGGGCGTGTCGGTGCAGAAGAAGAGCTCGTCGATCATGATGCTGGTGGCCGTCACGGGCAAGGGCGGGCGCTACAGCGCGGATTACGTCGCCAACTACGCCAACGTCTACGTGCTCGATGCGCTGAAGCGCGTCAATGGTGCCGGCCAGGCGCAGATCATGGGCGTGCCCGACCAGGCGATGCGCATCTGGATGAATCCGGACCGCATGGCCTCGCTGAGCGTCACCACCACCGACATCGCCAACGCGGTGAATCAGCAGAACGCGCTCTTCGGCGCCGGCCAGATCGGGCAGGAGCCGAGCAGCGGCGACGTGCAGCTGACTTTTCCGGTGGTGACGCAGAGCCAGTTCGTCGATCCGCGGCAGTACGAGCGCATCATCCTGCGCGCCAATTCCGACGGCAGCGCCATCGTGCGCCTGGGCGACGTGGCGCGCGCCGAGGTGGGCCTGCGTCAGTACATCGTCGACAGCCGGCTGAACCGCGAGCCGGCGACCCTCATCGCCATCTACCAGCAGCCCGGCGCCAATGGGCTGCTGGTGTCGAATGCGGTGCGCAAGGCGCTCGACGAGATGAAGTCGCGCTTCCCGGCGGGGCTCGACGCCACTATCGCGCTGGACACCAACGACTTCGTGCGCCTGTCGATCGAGGAGGTGATCCACACGCTGGCCGAGGCGCTGGTGCTGGTGGTGCTGGTGGTATATCTGTTCCTGCAGAGTTTTCGCACCACGCTGATCTGCGCGGTGGCGATCATCGTGTCGCTGGTCGCGACCTTCACCGGCATGCTGGCGTTGGGCTTCTCGATCAACCTGCTCACGCTGTTCGGGCTGATCCTGGCGATCGGCATGGTCGTCGATGACGCCATCGTCGTGTGCGAGAACGTCGAGCGCAACATGGCGCAGCACCACCTGTCGCCGAAGGAGGCGACGATCCGCTCGATGGGCGAGATCGGCAGCTCGCTGGTGGCAGTTGTGCTGGTGATGGCGGCGGTGTTCGTGCCGGCGGCCTTCCTGCCGGGCACCACCGGGCAGCTGTACAAGCAGTTCGCGATCACGATCGTGGTGTCGGTGATCATCTCCGGCTTCGTCGCGCTGACGCTGACGCCGGCGATGTGCGCGCTGCTGCTGAAGCACAGCCCGCCACCGACGCGCGGTTTCTTCGCGTGGTTCAACCGGCAGGTCGACGGACTGACGCGCGGCTTCGGCCATGCGGTGGAGTTCGTCATTGCCCGCATGCTGGTGGCCTTCGTGCTGCTGGCGCTGTTCCTGTACGCGATCTGGCACCTGTTCCACGTGCTGCCGACGAGCTTCGTGCCGCAGGAGGACCAGGGCTACGCGATGGTCGCGATCATCATGCCGCAAGCCGCGAGTCTGAAACGCACGCAGGCGGTGGCCGAACGCGCCGACGCGATCCTGGCGAAGATTCCCGGCGTGGCCACGCGCTCGATGATCACCGGCTACAGCCTGGTGGACAGCGGCTTCAAGACCAACGCCGCCACTTTCTTCATCACCTTCACCGACTTCAGGCAGCGCTACGCCGACGTCGCCACGGCCAAGGAACAGAACGCGCGCGCCATCCTGAGCCGCTTCTACGAGGAAGCAAAACACATCCAGGAGGCGGTGGTGCTGCCGATCGCGCCCCCGGCGATCCCCGGCATCGGCACCACCGGCGGTTTCGAGTTCTGGATTCAGGACACCGCCGCCGGGTCGTCGATGGAACTGGGCAACAACGTGCAGGCCTTTATCGCCAAGGCGCGGCAGCGGCCCGAGCTGAGCGGCGTGAACACGACTTTCAGCGCCAACAGCCAGCAGTTGCGCGCCGACGTCGACCGCGAGAAGGCGATGCTGCTGAACGTGCCGGTGCAGGACGTGTACAGCGCGATCCAGGCGCAGTTCGGCTCGTTGAACGCCAGCCAGTTCAACCAGTACAGCCGCGTGTGGTGGGTGATCGTGCAGTCCGACGCTCCGTTTCGCCAGACACCGGATGATTTGACGCGCCTCTACACGCGCTCCAACCAGGGAAAGATGGTGCCGCTGTCGGCCCTGGTCAACACCAGCTGGACGGCCGGGCCGGACCTGCTGCCGCATTTCAATGGCTTCCCGGCGGCAAAGATCATCGGCAATCCGGCCGCGGGCTACAGCTCGGGGCAGGCGATCGCGGCGATGGAGGAACTGGCGCGTGAGCTGCCGGGCAACTACAGCTTCGCCTGGTCGGGACTGGCTTTCGAGGAGAAGCAGTCCGGCGGCACTTCGTCGCTGGCCTTCGTCTTCGGGCTGATCATCGTCTTCCTGGTGCTGGCGGCGCAGTACGAGAGCTGGACGCTGCCCGGTGCGGTGATGACGGCCATCCCGTTCGGCGTGCTGGGCGCGCTGCTCACCAACTACATCCGCGGGCTGGAGAACGACGTGTACTTCCAGATCGGCCTGCTGGTGCTGATCGGGCTGGGCGCGAAGAACGCGGTGCTGCGCGTGAGCGCGGCCGTGGACTTCCGCAAGCAGGGCCACAGCATCATGGAGGCCACGCGCCTGGCGGGCGAGCAGCGGCTGCGGCCGATCATCATGACCTCGCTGGCCTTCGCGGTGGGCTGCCTGCCCCTGGCCATTGCGGTCGGTGCCGGCGCCAATGCGCGCCACTCGATCGGCACCGGCATCATCGGCGGGATGCTCGGCGAGACCACGCTGGCCATGCTGTACGTGCCGCTGTTCTTCTATCTCTTCGATCGCCTGGGCGAACGCCGCAAGGCCAAGGCCCCGCCCAAGGCGGATGCGACTGCCGCCGGCGAGGGAGCCTGAGATGCTGCGGCGCACGCTTTTCACGTGCGCCGTGCTGGCGCTGGCCGGCTGCACGATGGGCCCGAACTACCAGCGCCCGGCGGTGGTGACGCCGAAGGCCTTCCAGTACGAAGCCAAAGATGCCGCCGAGACCGCCGACACGCTGTGGTGGCAGCAGTTCCACGACCCGGTGCTGGACCAGCTGATCGACGAGGCGCTGAAGCACAACAGCAACGTGCAGATCGCCGCGACCAACGTCGAGCAGGCGGCAGCCATCCTGACGCAGGCGCGCTCGCAGCTCTTCCCGGCTGTTGGCTACGGCGCCGGGGCGCAGCGCGCGCGCTCGCCCGCGCCGGCCTTCGCCTCGCTGATCCCGAATTACCCGAACCCGGCCTCGGCCTACCAGGCGGCGCTGCAGGTGAGCTGGGAGGTCGACCTGTGGGGCCGCATCCGCCGTCAGTCGGAAGCCGCGTACGCCAACGTGCTGGCGACCAACGAGGCCCGGCGTGGCGTCATCCTGTCGTTGGTGGCGCAGGTGGCCGTCAGCTACCTGCAGTTGCGCGGGCTGGATGCGCAGCTGGAGGTGGCGAACAAGACGCTGGGCACCTACAAGGAATCGGTGGACCTGTTCACGCTGCAGTTCCAGTACGGGCAGGTGTCGATGATGAACGTCGCGCAGGCGCAGTCCCAATACGAGACGGCCGCCGCGCAGATCCCGCTGATCGAATCGCAGATTGCGCAGGCCCAGAGCTCACTGGCCGTGCTGATCGGCCGCGACCCGGGGCCGATCGCGCGCGGCAGGTCGGTGTACGACCTGCAGCTACCGCAAGTGCCGCAGGGTGTGCCCTCGGCGCTGCTGGAGCGCCGGCCCGATCTGCTGCAGTCCGAGCAGCAGCTGATCGCGGCCAATGCGCAGATCGGCGCAGCCAAGGCGTTGTACTTCCCGGCGATCTCGCTCACCGGTGCGTACGGCAATGCCAGTTCCGATTTGTCCAATTTGTTCAGCGGGCCGACCCGGGTGTGGAGCTACGCTGGCTCGGTGGTCGGGCCGATCTTCAGCTTCGGCGCGGTCAGCGGCCAGGTGGCGCAGGCCGAAGCCACGCAGGACGCGGCGTTGCTGAGCTATCAGCTGTCGATCCGCAATGCCTTTGCCGACGTGGACAACGCGCTGGTCGCCAGGCAGAAGCTGCAGGAGCAGTTGGATGCGCAGGTCAAGCTGGTGGCCGCGCTGCAGCAGTACAACGAGCTGGCGCGGCTGCAGTACGACGGCGGCTACACCGGCTACAGCACCGTGTTGCAGGCCGAGCAGGCGCTGTTCCCGGCCGAACTGAACCTGGCCTCGATCCGGGCGCAGCTGTTCGCTTCGGCCGTGAACATCTACAAGGCGATGGGCGGCGGCTGGGTCGCGCAGGCCGACCAGCGCACCGGCAGTTCACCGCCCGATCCGGCGCCCAGTGCGCTGCCGCCGCCGCTGTTCTGACGAAGGCCCCTGAGCAGTCAGCTCGTCAAAACCTGCAGCCATGGCCATCGCGTGCGATACGACGCAGCCTTGTCATTGAACAGATCGCGATGCTGCATCAGTGGATTCATCGTCAGTACGCCGTCGTACAGCATGGAGAGGCCATTCGGCGCATAGAGCTCGTCCGGCCGAACACCGACGCACGTCGCCGGAACAAGGAACCGATCGATTCCATCGCATGCGCTGCGCAATTCCTCGTACGGATGACCGAAGTACGACTCGTACCAGAGATGAACACGCGCCTGGTTCGATGCCTCGACCGTGATGCCGAGATCGCCGAGCGCTTCGTCAACGCGCGCTTGCACGCAACGCTCACCTTCGTCGCTCGTGTCGGTGGCATCGAAATAGAACAGGTCGTAGTCCTTGATGCCCGCCTCCGGCGCGCGGCCGGACCGCAGGTTCCACACCGTTTGAAAGAGGCAACCAGCGACCAGCCATCCGTCCGGAAGGGCCAGGGCTTGCCATCGCTCGAGGATTGCCCGGTTGTTCCGGTTCTTGAGGATGTCAGCGATGAAGCGTTCTTGCATGGCGAAGGCTATTCGAGGACGAGCGTTGGCCGGAGCCAGCCCTGATCAAGCCGGCGCCGCGGGATTCCCGCTCCAGCGCGAAGCAGCCGGGATGCTCTCGCCCTTCATCACCAGCGTCAGCGGGCCGAGTTGCGCGCCGTCGTTCACCGTCGCGCCGTAGAGCACGATGCTGCGCGCGCCGATGCTCACCTTTTTGCCGATGTTCACCTGATGGATTTTCATGACGCGGTCCTCGAACAGGTGGGTCTGGGGACAGCATTGCGCGTTGATTTCGCTGTAATCGCCGATGTGCACGCAATCGAATTCGGTGAGGTCGGTGGTGTCCAGGTACACGCCGCGGCCGATGTGCGCGCCCAGCAGGTTGAAGGCGATCGGCAGCCAGGGCGTGCCGCGCAGGTAGTGCATGAAGTTGGGCACCGCGATGCCCTCGTACAGGTTCGTCGCTGCCTCGGAGAGCCAGACGAAGGGCGTCCACATCGGCACGGCGAGCGGGCGGTAGCGGCGCAGGAAGATCCACTTGAAGAGCGCCACGAACACGAAGGTCGAGAGGCCGAAGATCAGGCCGTCGACGGTGAGGTACCAGGCCACCGCGCCCCAATGCTCGGCAGCCGCCGAGGGCATCACCGCCAGCACGATGCTGTAGCCCGCGGCGATCACCATCGCATGTGGCGCGACGATACGGAAGGCCTCGACCACGGCGCGCCCCAGCCGGCGCACCGGCGATGGATTGAAGGTCAGCGATGCGGGATGGCCGGTCACCGTTTCCCGCGCCGGCAGCCGAATGGCGGGTGAGCCGACCCAGGTGTCGCCGCTGCGCAGCGCCGCCGGATCGGGTGCGCGTCCGAGCACGCCGATCAGCACGTTCTCGGGCAAGGTGGTGCCGTCGGGAAGGTAGGCGCCGTTGCCGACGAAGGTGCGCCGCGAGATGACGGTGGGCCGCATGGACATCCAGCCGCCATCGATCTCTTCGTCGCCCAGGAGCACCGCATCGGCGATGAAGGTGTCGTCGCCGAGCGTGAGCATGTCGGGCACCACGCCGAGCGCGGTCGATATCTCGGCGTTGCGGCCGACCTTGGCCCCGAGCAACCGGTACCACATGGGCGCGAACAACGTGGCGTAGACGCCATGCAGCACCTGCAGGCTCGATTCCTGGATCTGGTTGACCAGCCATTTGCCGCAATAGACGTTGCTGTGCACGGGCCAGCTTCCGCTCTTGAGCCGCGGCAGCACGCTCCAGCGGATGCCCGCGGAGATCAGGGCCGTGAGCACGATCATCACGGCGCCCGCAGGCAGCGCCAGCACGAAGTACTTGAACAACTGCAGCACGGTGGAGCTGGTTTCGAGCCAGGGGAACCGTTCGGTGTCGTCCAGTACGTCGATCAGCATGAAGGTCGGGAACACCGGCAGGAAGAACAGGGCCGCGACCAGCATGGCGCCGCAGAAGAAGAACAGGCCTTCGCCGGCGAGTCGGCGTTTGCTGACCGGCGGGCGCGGGCGCAGCGAGGCGGGGTCGAACGCGCCCGTGTCGCGGGCCGGCGAGCCGCTCCAGATGCGCCCGGCCGGCACCGTCTGGCCGTCGCTGAGTGCGGATTGACCGTCGAGATGGCCCCAGTTCCCGACCCGTGTGTTGCCTTCCAGCACGGCATAGGAACCGATATGGGCCTCTGCGCCGATCTCGATGGGACCGATGAGCAGTTCGCCGCGCTGCACGCGCACATTCTCGAAGTTGACCGCGTTGCCGATGCTGGCACCGTCACCGACCGTCAGCAGATCGGGTGCGCGCAGCTTGATCGAACCGATGCTCACGTTGCTGCCGATGCGCGCGCCCMGCGCGCGCAGCCACCATGCGTGCAGCGAGGAGCCGCTGATGAAGTAGGTCGGCGCGGCATCGACCAGCCGGTCGGCCAGCCACCAGCGGAAATAGGTGAAGCCCCACAGCGGATAGCGGCCAGGCGCCAGTCGGCCCGCGATCAGCCATTTGCCGGCGATCGCCACCACGAACTCGAGCACTGTCGCCGCGAGGAACACGGCGACGGACATCGCGACCGCGTGGGGGATCGAATCCCCCGACCCGCCGGTGTAGAAGTGGTAGGTGAAGAACGGTGCAAGCCACTGCATCATGCGGACGGCCACCAGTGCCGGGATCGCCGCAGCCTGCGCGAGCCCGCAGCGCCAACGGCGCCAGGCCGATGGCGGGGTCCAGTCGGGCACGGGCGTCGCCTGCGTGGCGCCACAGGCGTCCAGCGCGGCGGCGATGCCGCCCACGGTGCGGCGCTGGTAGATGTCACGCACCGTGATCCGGGCGAAGCGGGGGTCGGCACGCAGCACGGACGCGAGCCGCGCTGCCAGCAGCGAATGGCCGCCGAGCTCGTCGAAGAAATCCGCAGAGCGCCGGATCGCGAGGCCGGGAAAGAGTCCGGCCAGGGCCGCGAATAACGCGATCTCGGTCGGGGTCTCGGGTGCGTCCGACCCTTCGGACGGACCCGTCGCCTCGGCCAGCGGCGTCGTCTTGAGCGTCTTGCGATCGATCTTCCCGGAACTCAGGCGCGGCATGTGCGGCAGCACTTCGAAGCGGCCCGGCACCATGTAGGGCGGCAGCCGCGTACCGAGCGCCGAGCGCAGCGAAGACGCCGATACGCCGATGGCACTCTCGGTCACCAGAAAGGCAATCAACTGGTCGACACCCTCGACCTGGCGCAGCACCACGGCCGCAGTGCCGACACCCGGCTGCTGCGCCAGCACGGCCTCGATCTCGCCGAGTTCGACCCGGAAGCCGCGGATCTTGACCTGGTCGTCGGTGCGCCCGAGGCATTGCACGCGCCCGTCCTCGTCGATGCGCGCCAGATCGCCGGTGCGGTAGAGCCGATCGTCGCGCGTGCCGGTCGACCAGGGGTTGCGCAGGAACTTCTCTGCCGTCAGCTCGGCGCGTCCGAGGTAGCCCGACGCGACGCCGGGGCCGGCGATGCACAGTTCGCCGACTTCGCCGCGCGGCAGCAGCCTGAGGCCCTGCTCGACGTCGGGCGCGATGACCAGCAGCGCGTAGTTGGGCAAGGGCCAGCCGATGGTCACGGTCTCGCCCGCGCGCAGTTCGGCCATGCTGGCCGACACGGTCGCCTCGGTCGGGCCATAGCTGTTGAAGATCTGCCGGCCGTCGGCCGCCCAGCGCGCCACCAGTGATGGCGGGCACATTTCGCCGCCGAGGTTGATCAGGCGCAGCCCCGGCACATCGCGATCGAAAAGGGCCAGCAGGGTCGGCACCGCGTGCAACACGCTGATGCGCTGCTCGATCAGGGCCTTGGGCAAGGCCTCGGGGTCGGATGCGATGGCCTTCGGCGCGATCCACAGTGTCGCGCCGACCAGGTAGCTGATCCAGATCTCCTCGAAGGACATGTCGAAGGCAATCGAGAAGCCCTGGTAGACGCGGTCGTCCTGGCGCACGCCCAGCACGGCGTTTTCGCTGCGCAGGAAATGGCAGATGCTGCGCTGTGTGATGGCGATGCCCTTGGGCTTGCCCGTGGAGCCCGAGGTGTAGATAACGTAGGCAGGGTGGCCGGGCAGCGCACCCTGACGACGGTGCAGAGTGGCGTCGGGGGCCTCATCGGCCAGCAGCGCCTCCGCGGTCCAGAGGGGACGGCCGATCGCCGCCAGCCGGGGCGCCAGCGCTGCGCAGCTCACGAGGCCGGCGGCATCGGCGTCGTCGAGGCACACGGCGATGCGTTCGACCGGTGTATCGGCATCCAGCGGGAGCCAGGCGGCGCCCGTCTTGGCGATGGCCAGTTGCATGACCAGGAGGTCGATGCCTCGGGGCAGCCAGAGGCCCACGATGTGGCCGGGACGCACGCCGGCTTCGATCAGCTTCGACGCGGCGCGATCCGCTGCAGCACCCAGTTCTCCGTAGCTCAGCGCCCGCTCGCCGAAGATCAGCGCAGTCTGGGCGGGTATCCGCTCGGCGGTGGCCTCGAACAGGTCGGCGAGGATTTCGGGCCGGAGCAGGTCGGCCCGGTCTGGGCCGTGAACGATATCGGGGGAGTCGGAGGGGGTGGTGCGGGAGAGGGAATCAGGGTTCGTGCGAAACATCGGCAATGCTGGAGTGGCAGAGCGGCCATGTGGCAGCTGGCGATCCAGTCGCCATTGTCCTCCTGGCGGGGGTGGATGCGTACATGCACGCCGGCGATTCTGAAGAAGACCGGAGGATCGGCAAAAATAGCTCGTCGCTTGTGTCTCGCAAGCCACAACAGCGCGTCCCCGATCCCGTCTTTATCAAGCCAGGAGCCCTCCCATGCCCAAAGTCCGCGTCCAAAGCTTCGCCGTCTCCCTCGACGGTTTCGGTGCCGGCCCGAGCCAGGATCTGCAGAATCCGCTCGGCATCCGTGGCCCAGAGTTGATGGAATGGTTCATGCCCACCCGCCTGTGGCAACAGATGCAAGGCATCGGCGAAGGCGAGACGGGCGTCGACAACCGCGTGGCCGAGGAGGGCTTCAAGGGTATCGGCGCCTGGATCCTCGGCCGCAACATGTTCGGCCCGGTCCGGGGCCCGTGGCCGGATGACAGCTGGAAGGGATGGTGGGGCGACGAGCCGCCGTATCACACGCCTGTCTTCGTGCTCACGCATCACGCGCGAGCGCCGCTGGCAATGGCCGGGGGGACGGAGTTCAGGTTCGTCACCGAAGGGATCCATGCCGCGCTCGAACAGGCGAAGGCTGCGGCCGGCGACCTCGATGTGCGGATTGGGGGTGGCGCCGAGACGGTTCGGCAGTACCTGAGTGCGGGTCTGATCGACGAACTCCACTTGGCCGTGCGGCCGGTGCTGCTCGGGAAGGGGGAATCGCTCTTCCAGGGGCTCGATCTCCCGGCCTTGGGCTATGAATGCGCGGAAAGCATCGCGGGCGAACGCGCAACGCACGTCTTCTTGCGCAAGCGATCCTGAGCCCGTTGGCGGCCGCGCGACAATCCCCACCCATGAATCTCAGCAAAGTCTTCGTCCCCGTCGGCGGCCTCGTGCTGCTCGGCGTGGCCTATCGCAGTTACGGGTGGGCGGGCGTGGCGCTCGTCGGCGGTGCCATCGTCATGTTCCTGCTCATGCACTTCAACCGCACGATGCAGGTGCTGAAGCGCGCAGCCGACCGTCCGATGGGCACGGTCGCGAGCGCGGTGATGCTCAACGCCAAGATGAAGCCGAAGTCGACGCTGCTGCACGTGATCGCGATGACGCGCGCGCTCGGCGAGCTGCGTTCGCCGCAGGACGCGCAACCCGAAGTCTTCCGCTGGACCGACGCGGGCGGCTCGTGGGTCGATGCCACTTTCGTCGGCGGAAAGCTCACCGAGTGGAAGCTGGTGCGGCCCGAGCAGCCCGAGGACGATGCGCCTCAGGCCGAGCCGATGGGCGCCGATGCGATCAAGCCGGGCGCGACGGACGCGCTGCGGCCGCCGGTCTAGAACGGCGCCGATTCGTCGGCCAGCTCTTCTGCTTCAGCCTTTGGCTGCGCGGCCGCAGGGGCTGCATCGGCGGATGCAGTGCCCAGGCGCATTTCGCCGCCCAACGCTTCCAGCAGCTCCGGCACGAGTTGGCCGAGTTCGCCCGTCGCGATCGCGGCATCCGCGTCGAAGTTGTCTTCCTTGCCCGACGAGGCCGGCGCATCGTCCAAGGTGCCTTCGAGGAAGACGATCTTGCGGATCTGCAGGCCTTCGGTCAGCTCGAAGGACACGCGGTCGTCCCACGTCATCGCGAGCCGGGTCGGGCGCTTGCCGTCGGCGATGTGCTGGCGCACTTCCTCGATGTCGAGCGGGTGCTTGGCGTAGCGCACCACGGCCTTCGATTCGTCGCTGGCCTTCAGCTCGCATTCGCGGTCGATGGTGAAGCCGGCCGGCGGTTCCTGGCTGGACAGCCATTCGGACATGGCGGCAGCCGGCTCGACCTGCGTGTTGATCAGCGAAACGGCAAATCCGTCGAGCGCCTTCACGAGGTTCGTGACGACTTCATCGGCGCGGGCTGCATTGCTGGAGTTGACGACCAGCCGGCGCGCAGCCGGGTCGATCCACACCGCGACGCGCGCATGGCGGGTGAAGGCCAGCGGCAGCAGCTCGTGGGTGATGTCCTCCTTGAGTTCCTTCTTTTCCTTCTTGCCGGGCTTGCGGCCGGTGGTGGCCTCGATCTGCGCGGCGCGTTCGTCGACCTTGCGACGCACGACCGAAGCCGGCAGCGCCTTGGTTTCGATCATGAATTCGAGCAGCCACTGGCCGCCGATCGATTCGGCGAGCGGGCCATGCTCCTGGCCGCGGGGTTCGACCCAGCCGGCGGACTTTTCCTGCGAGGGGCTGCAGGGGACGAAGCGTTGCGTGCCGAGGCCCTGCTCGACCTGGTCGAGCGACTGCGACCACGTGGCTTCGATGCGGTAGACGATGACGTTCTTGAAGACGGACACTGAAACCCTTTGATGGCTGATTGGCAAAGCTGTGCATTGTCGGTGCGGTGCAATGGGACGCCGCCGTAAAATCGTCAGCTTTTGCGACATACCAACGCCTGAGGACCAAGAACATGAGCGCGCTGCCCCCCGCACTGGACGACCGTGACGGCAAGATCTGGATGGACGGTGATCTCGTGGACTGGCGCGATGCCAAGATCCACGTGCTGACCCACACGCTGCACTACGGGTGCGGCGCCTTCGAAGGCGTACGCGCCTACAACACGGTGAATGGCACCGCGATCTTCCGGCTGGCCGAGCACACCGAGCGGCTCTTCAACAGCGCCAAGATCCTGCGCATGAAGATCCCGTTCACGCCCGAACAGCTCAATGAGGCGCAGAAACAGGTGGTGCGCGAGAACAAGCTCGAAAGCTGCTACCTGCGCCCGCTGGTGTGGATCGGCTCCGAGAAGCTCGGCGTCAGCCCCAAGGGCAACCGCATCCACGCGATGGTCGCGGCCTGGGCCTGGGGTGCCTACCTCGGCGACGAAGGCATGAAGCGCGGCATTCGCGTGAAGACTTCGAGTTTCACGCGCCACCACGTCAACATCACGATGACGCAGGCCAAGGCGGTCAGCAACTACAGCAACTCGATCCTCGCCAACATGGAAGCGCTGGACGACGGCTACGACGAGGCGCTGCTGCTCGATGCGAGCGGTTTCGTCTCGGAAGGCGCGGGCGAGAACGTGTTCGTGGTCAAGGGCGGCGTGGTCTACACGCCCGACCTGTCGGCCGGCGCGCTCAACGGCATCACGCGCAACACGATCCTGCACATCTGCAAGGACCTCGGCGTCGAAGTCGTGCAGAAGCGCATCACGCGCGACGAGATCTACATCGCCGACGAAGCCTTCTTCACGGGCACTGCGGCCGAAGTGACGCCGATCCGCGAACTCGACCGCATCGAGATCGGCATCGGTTCGCGCGGTCCGGTCACCGAGAAAATCCAGAGCGCGTTCTTCGACATCGTGAACGGACGCAATCCCAAGTACGCCCACTGGCTCACGAAAGTCTGAAGACCATGTCGACTCCCAACGCCGCCATCGAACTGCTCGCCAAGGACCTGAACGACCAGGGCGGCGTGTTCTGCCCGAACCCCAAGGCCGACATGCAGCTCTGGAGCGCGCACCCGAAGGTCTATCTCGACGTGGCCCGCACCGGCGAAGCCAAGTGCCCCTACTGCGGTACGGTCTACCGACTCAAAGCGGGCGAAGTGGTGGGGCACCACCACTGAGAGCGGATGATGGTTCGCGGCGCGGCACCAGTCCGCGCCACGAGTCGCCCGGTTCCTGCGCCAGCCGCAGGTAGACCATCGCCACCCACAGGATCGCGAGCCCGATCTGCGCGTCGCGCAGCGCGGAGTTCACGCTGGTGGCGATCAGCACGATCAGCGTGGCGACGAAGGCCAGGCGTCCGGCCAGGTCGTCCCGTCTCCATGCCACCCAGACGCTCACGAGCAGGATCGCCAGCAGGGTCAGCGCGCCGGGAACCCCGCTCTGTGCGCCCATCCACAGGAAGTCGTTGTGGGGCATGTTCTTGTAGTCCAGCAGCTTCGGCCCGCGCAGGTGCCACTGCTCGGTCCAGCCGCCGATGCCCCATCCGGTGAGGGGCCTGTCGATGATCATGCGGGCCGTATCGCGGTACATGTAGTAGCGCACCACCCAGCTGGCTTCCGAGATCTCGCCGGCCTGCGCTGCCTCGATCTCCTGGATGCCGACGGCGAATTTCTGCTGCACGATCGGTGTGTTCCACAGCCCGGCCGCAGCAATGACACCACCGACCATCAGGACCACGGCCAACACCTTGAGTTGCCGGCGCCACTTGTGCACGCAGGCAGCCGGGATGACCAGCAGCAGCGCCAGCAGCGAGGTGCGTGACGGCAGCGTGAACGTGATGATCGCCATCACGGCCACGATCAACGCAGCGGCCGCGACGACCCTTGCCGGGCGATGCTCGGTGAGCCACTTGAGGCCGAACACCGCAGCAGAGGCGGCCATGATGGTGAACAGCAGCGCATTGCTGATGGATTTGTTGCCGATCAGGATCAGCACGCCGCGCCACGGCTCCAGCATCGGGAAGCCGACCGTGTAGTACAGCGCGATCATCACCATGTTCACCAGCCCGATGATCCAGAAGCCGCGGAGGGCCCAGATCGCCTCTTCGCGCGTGAGTGCCAGCGCCATCAATATGGTGGCCGCGATGCGCAAGCCGTGGAAAAGGTTCGACCCGGTCTCGGGATAGTGGCGCCCCACCGCGAGGATGATCAACGTCCACACCACATAGGCCACGACCGGCCACCACATGGGGTTGTTGCGCAACCTGATCGCTCGCTCGCGCAAGCCGCCGGCGGCCAGCAGGGTGACCAGCATCAGGACCGACGCAACGTACGTGACCCCGACCGGCATGAACACCGTGAGCCCCCAGAACATGGCCGCGGGCCCGACGAACTTCGATCTCTGCATGTCCCGAATTCTAGGGGCGGCCTCCGCAGGGGCCGTTGTCGTGAAACGCCGCAGATCCGGCTCTGCCGGTCTGCTGGCGTTGCCCCCGGAAGGGGGTGGGCGGCCACACGAAGTGGGCAAGCCTGGGGGAGAGCTCAATGCGGCAGGGTAATGACGAAACTCGCGCCGCCGCCGGGACGGTCTTCACAGTGGACACTGCCGCCATGGCGCTCGGTGATCGATTTGACCAATGCCAAGCCGAGGCCGACGCCGCCATTGCGCTCGCTGGCACCAGGAAGTCGGTAGAAGGGCTCGAAGATGCGTTCGCGCAGCGCGGCGGGCACGCCGGGGCCACGGTCGTTGACACGAATCTCGGCCTGGCCGGCACGGCTGCCGATTTCCACGCTGGTCTCGCCGGCGCCATAGCGGCGGGCGTTCTCGAGCAGGTTGCGAATCGCCCGGCGCAACAGGCGCGGAACGCCGCGCACCGTGAGGGCGTCGCTGTCGGCGCCTTCCCTGACTTCGAGGTCAGCATCGACGCGGGCGCACTCCTCGGCTGCGAGGCCGGTGAGGTCGACGGTCTCGACGGTGCCCATGTCCGCTTCCTTGGCGTCGAGACGGCTGGCGAGCAGGATCTCGTCGATCAGTTGGTCGAGTTCGGCGATGTTGCGAGAGATCTCCTCTCGCGCCCCCGCCGCGGGACGTTCGCCCATCAGTTCGAGGCCCATGCGGATGCGCGTCAGCGGCGAGCGCAGCTCGTGCGATGCATTGGCCAGCAGCGACTTGTGCGAGTGCACCAGTTGTTCGATGCGGGCCGCGGCGGCGTTGAAGCCGTGCGAGAGATCGGCCACTTCATCCTGTCCCTCTTCGGCGACGCGCACCGACAGATCGCCTTCGCCCCAGCGCTGAACGCCGCGCTGCAGCGACTCCAGCCGCTTCGTGAGCCGGCGCACGATCGGATAGACACCGAGCGCGACGATGACGCCTACCACTGCCACCATCCAGCCGAGTCCGAAGGGCGTGCGCCACGGCGACATCGGCGGAGGACCGATCGCGCGGTCACGCGGCGCCACCTGCAGCGTGACCGCGCGGCCGTCGCCCAGCGTGACGTCGAACTCCAGGCCCTGGCCCGGCACGCGGATGGCCTTGCCGGAGCCGATCTGCTTGTCGTTCGAGTCGAGCACCACCACATCGCGCGGCACCGGCGCCAGCCGTTCGCGTTCGCTCTCGGCGGCTTCGCGGACGATCCAGTTGGCGGTCAGCGTGAGGATGAACACGCCCGCTACGACCGCGAGCCAGATGCGGACATACAGATGCCGCCGGTAGAGCTTGAGGAGCATCGCGTCAGTCTTGCTGCTTGGCGAACACGTAGCCGACGCCGCGCACGGTCAGGATGCGCTTGGGGTTCTTGGCGTCGACCTCGATCGCGGCTCGGATGCGGCCCATGTGGACGTCGATCGACCGGTCGAAGGCTTCGAGCTCGCGGCCGCGCACGGCTTCCATGATCTGGTCGCGCGTGAGTACGCGGCCCGCACGTTCGGCCATCGCGACCAGCAGGTCGAACTGGTAGGAGGTGAGGTCCGCGGTTTCGCCGCTGACTGTGACGCTACGGGCGTTGCGATCGATCTCCAGCGAGCCGAAACGCAGCACCGACGGGGTCCTTGTGTCGGCCGCGCTTTCTCCGCGTCGGCGCAGTACCGCGCGGATGCGAGCGAGAAGCTCGCGTGGCTCGAAGGGCTTCGGCAGGTAGTCGTCGGCGCCGATTTCGAGGCCGATGATGCGGTCCATCGGGTCGCCCTTGGCAGTGAGCATCAGCACCGATACCTTGGCGAGCCCGTTGGGCAGTGCGCGGATACGGCGACAGACTTCCAGGCCATCGGTGTCCGGCAGCATGAGGTCGAGGATGACGAGGTCGGGCGTGCGCTGCTGGAGCTGTTCGAGCCCGCTGGCGCCGTCGGCCGCGTGGGTGAAGCCGAAGCCGGACTGCGTCAGGTATTCGCCCACCATCTGCGCCAGGCGGGTGTCGTCTTCGATCATGAGGAGTTGGGGGGTGCTCATCGTTGGATGTCCTTCGCGCATTGCGCTGCGGTGTGGCCTCGGAGGAAGGCTCAAGTCCTAGATTCTTCTTGCGGCGCCAAGCAGGCTTGAACGCTTCGTAAAGTTGGGTAAACCTTGCGGAAGGCCGCGGCCTTCATCCCGGCTCGAAAAGCATGGCTTCCCGCACGGCGTTCGCTGGAGCCTCGCTCGAATTGTCGGCCAGCACGGCGCGCAAGTCCTCGCTCGCGAGACCGGGGTGACTGCAAGTGGCGCGCTCGAGGATTTCGGCGGCCAGCGCCCGCAGCTGCCGGGCTGAAGCCCGCATGCGTGCCTTGAAGGCGTCGTCGTCGAGCCTGTCGTTCAGGCTGCGATTCAGCTCGGCGAACCACGGCAGGGTGGCCTGGTCGAGCATCACCGGCCGGTTGCGCCGGTGGCTCACTCCCGACCATGCGCGCAGGAAGTCCTGCATGGCGATGTTGAGACGCTGGCACTGCTGCAGCTCTTCGCGCAGGCTGCCCAGCACCGCCATGTCGGTGAGCCGCTGCTGGAAGAAGATCTGCGAGAGCACGCCCCAGTAGTAGGTGTAGTCCCAGATCACCTTCACCGGCAGCACTTCCGGATCGCCGAAGAGCGGGTATTGGTCGGTGTACAGCGCGAGCGTGCTTTCGTAGAAGGAGTGGTAGATCTGGTCGTAGAGCTGCGCGCGGGCCTCCAGCGCATGCCCGACACGGTCGTGCGCGATCAGGTCGGTGATGTAGGTGTTGCCCACGGCGATGAAATCGCTGCCCGGCGAATAGAACGGGTCCAGGAAAAGCCCCGCTTCGCCCGTCAGTGCCCAGCGCCGGCCCGAGAACACCTGCTTGCATCCGTAGGAGAAGTTGCGGAAGAACGCGAAGTCCTGCAGCAGGTGGCGCTTGCCATCGAGGTCGTCGTAGAGGCGTGGTTGCCACCTCCGGAGCCACTCCATGGCCTTGTCGAAGCTGTTCATCGATTCGAGCGGATGCAGGCGCGGGTCTGCGACGATGCCGACCGAGTGAGAGCCGGACGCCAGCGGAATCAGCCAGACCCAGTAGCCCGCGCCGACGAGGTGATTGGTCGAGAGCCATCGCGCCTGCGGCTCGCATCGGGCACGCCACGCAGGATCGTCGGACCAGTCGTCGATCGTGATGCGATCGCCGATGCGGAACCACACCGCATTGCAGTCGTGCGTATTGGCTTGCGCCAGCCCCAGCTTGCGCTTGAGCATGCTGGCGCGTCCGCAGGCATCGACCAGCCAGCGCGCATGGACGACATGGCGTTCGCCATCCTGCGACCACTCGATGCGATGCGGCTGGCGCGCGTCTTTGGCCAGATCGATATGGCGCACCGTCGCGTTGTCGATGAAGCGCACGCCGGCGCGCGCAGCCTCCTCGGCGAGGTAGTTCTCGAAGATGCCGCGATCGATCTGGTAGCTCGGGACCGAGAGGTATCGGCTGGCGCCGATCTCCGTCACCTGGTCGATGTCGCGGCGGCCTTCGCTGAAGAAGAAGCGGAAGCCGAACTTGCGCAACTGCGCGTCGTGCATGTGCGGCTGGAGGCCGAGCACTGTATCGAAGTAGTGCGCGCCGATCTCGACCGACGACTCGCCCACCTTGTGTGTCGCATGCGGCACCGGATGCCCACGGCGCTCCAGCACCACGACGTCGATGTCGGCGAAGCGCTGCTTGAGCTGAAGCGCCAGCGTGAGCCCCGCGAGTCCCCCGCCCATGATCACGACATCGTGCTGGTGGAGGATCGCGGCCATGGGCGTCAACTCTGCGCTTCGAGCTGCAGTTCGGGTTGCAGGTCGAGCCGCAGCGACAGCGCGGCTGACAGCGGCAACTCAAGCGACTCGGCCTTGCCGCGCGCGAGGGCCTCGTAGAGCGGCAGCGCGTCGGCCATGGCGTTGACCTTCAGTGCGCGCGCGGCGTCGGACCGAAGCGCCGGCGCTGGCGAAGTCCCCGGAGTGAGCGACCATTCGAAGGACACCACGGTGCGTTCGGTGCGCGTCGGGGAGATCACCAGTGCCACGGCCAACATGTCGCGGCTCGTGGTTACCGAGGCGAGCGCTCCCACGGCGGGCATGTCGTAGCCGGCCAGGAGAACGGCGCGATGGTCGGCCGCACACTGCGCCGCCGCTTCCAGCAGGCCGGAGGCGAAAGTGCTCTCATAGGCGGTCAGCGAGTTGCTCGCCGCCATGCAGCCGGTGCCGATGGTCCAGTAGCCAACCGCCGCGTTGTGCACCGAGTTGTGGAACTTGATCGGCGACAGGAGCGTCGGCTCGCTCGCCAGCGTGCTGCACATGTAGTCGTTGATGCCGAGGTCGCCATGCGCCGATGCGAAGACGCATGGGAGATCGGCCGCATTGCGGCCCGAGGCGGCGATGGCGGCCGCCGCGACTTCCAGCGCCAGCGCGACGGTATCTGGCGCGCGGCGCCGTTCGGCGGGTGCCAGCACTTGCGGTGACGGGCGTTTGGCCGGCGGATCGTTGGGCGAGGCTTCGCCGCGGAATACCGCGCTGGCGAGTTCCCAGCCGGGCAGGCTGGGCGCCCAGAAGGCCGGGCCTTCGATGTACAGCGTGGGTGTCTTGTGTGCGCTCATGCCGAGGCTCCCTTGCCGAAGACCAGCGAGCAGTTGTTGCCACCGAAGCCGAAGGAATTGCTCAGTGCGTAGCGCACCTCGCCGCGAGCGGGTTGCAGCTTGATCTGCGGACCGCATTCGGCGTCGAGCGTCGTGGTGTTGACGGTGCCCGGCTTCAGGCCGGTTTCGATCGCCAGCAGGCTGATCACGGCCTCGACGATGCCGGCTGCGCCCAGCGTGTGGCCGGTGAAGCCCTTGGTCGAGCTGGCGTGGGTGGTGTCCGGAAAGCGTCGCGCCACCAGTGCGCCTTCGACTTCATCGTTCTTTGTGCTGGCCGTGCCGTGCATGTTGATGTAGTCGATGGCGTCGGTCTTCAGGCCGGCGCGTGCGAGTGCATCGTCGAGCGCCTTCTCGGCGCCGAGGCCCTCGGGATGCGGCGTCGACATGTGGTGCGCGTCGCTCGCTTCGCCGTAGCCGAGCAGTTCGAGCTTGCCGGGGCCGCGTTCGACCAGCGCGAAACCCGCGGCCTCGCCCAGGCTGATGCCGTTGCGCGCTGCATCGAAGGGCCGGCAGGGTTCGGGCGATACCAGTTCGAGCGAATTGAAGCCGAACAGCACGCTGCCGCACAGCGTGTCCACGCCGCCGACGACGGCTGCATCGACCAGGCCGAGACGGATCAGGCGTTCGGCCGATGCGAACACCTTGGCGCTCGACGAGCAGGCAGTGGAGATCGTCTCGGCCGGGCCTTCGAGGCCCAAGGCCTCCTGCACGAACATCGTGAGCGAATGCGGTGTATGGACCTTCGGGCGCCGCTGGTCGGCGGGGAACGCGCCGTCATCGAGCCGCGTGTAGGCCTCTTCGGTTTCGCCGATGCTCGAGGTCGAAGTGCCCAGGATCAGTGCGATGCGCGACGGTCCATGGCGCTCGCGAGCGGCGGCCACGGCCTCCATGAAGCCGTCGGCCTGCAGGCCGAGCCATGCCAGTCTGTTGTTGCGGCAGTCCCAGCCCGCGAGCTGCTCCGGCAGGCGGAGTTCTTCGAGTCCGTCGACGCGCCCGATCCAGGTAGGCAGGGGCGTGGGGCCGAAGTCATTGGCGCGCAGGCCGCTGCGCGACTGTTCGAGCGCTGCGAGTAGGGCGGTCTTGCCCACACCGACCGACGACGTCGCGGTGTAGGCGCTGATCTGCAGGGGGGGTATGCGGGAGGGTGACACGGTGAAGAGGGGGTAAATAATTGACGGTCGCGTGCAAGACGTCACAGCCTACCAGCTAGGGCCGCCAGACCCGCGTCGGTCAATATGCCGGCTTGCCGCAGTGGGGTGCAAACCACGGCTCAGGGCAACGCGCTGAGGTGGGCTTGGGCTGCGGTTGCAAGCTTTCGGTCGAAGGTCGCGAGTGGCGCCTTGAGTTTTGCTGCGAGCCAAAGGTACGCCGAGTCGTATGCGGACAGGTCATAGCGGGCAGCGAGCTGGTATTGGGCGTTTGGATCGACCGCGTGCAATTCGATGTCGTACGCCGCGTAGTCGGCAAGTGCCAGCGCAAGAGAGTCCGCGGGCCAATCCTGCCGCCGCTTCTTCAGTGCCACGCTGACGATCTCGTGATCGAGCAGGTTCGGCGCATGGAGGCTGCAGCCGACGAGCCGCGCCAGGGCTTCGTCGCGCGTGGTTTCATCGAAAAGGACGGCGCTGAGGGCGCTGCAGTCCACCACCATCGGAGGGCGCGTGCGGTAGGCCGCTGGCGGTTCGGCGAGGAAGAGGGGGCTTGCCGCACTGCTCACCGTGCATCCCGATCCGCGCGAATGATGTCTACGGCGCGAGGCCCTCGCGCGATCGGTTGCGGGAAGCGGATCCGGTGCTCGGCAGCGACTTGCTCGATGGATTTGCTGCCGCGCCGCACGGGAGGACTGGCGCTCCATCCAACGTCCGGGTCCTTGACGTTGGACGGCACCGGGCGGGCGACCTGCGGCTCCGGTTCATTGGCGGCCTGCTCGATGATGGCCATCAACTCTCCCTGCAGCGAACGATGGTTGCGAGCGGCTCGCTGCCGCAATCGCTCGGCCAGATCGTCCGGCACATCCTTCACGGAGAGATTCGTCATGGCGCCTCCAAAATGGCGCCATTATGGATTCATTTCATGTGGGCGTCGCGCTGGCTGCGGTCGCCGGCACCTTGCCGTTCGAATAGTTTCGGGATGCCAGCGCCACCAGGAACAGCACCGGAACCCCCAGCGCCGCCGTACCGACGAAGAAAGCGTGGTAGCCGTAGAGGTCGACGAACTTGCCCGAGTAGCCCGCGATGAACTTCGGCAGCAGCAGCATCAGCGAGCTGAACAATGCGTACTGCGTGGCCGAATAGCTGATGTTGGTCAGGCTCGACAGGTAGGCGATGAACGCCGCGGATGCGATGCCACCGGCCAGGTTGTCCGCCGAGACGACCAGCACCAGCGCCGTCAGGTCGTGCCCGCGCGTGGCGAGGGCGGCGAAGAGCAGGTTGCTGGCCGCGCTGAGCACTGCCCCCAGCATCAGCACCCGCATCACGCCGAGCCGCATCGACAGGACCCCGCCGACGAACGCGCCGGCCAGCGTCATGATCACGCCGTAGATCTTGCTGACTGTCGCGACCTCGTCCTTGGTGAAGCCCATGTCGACATAGAAGGGGTTGGCCATGATGCCCATCACCACGTCGCTGATCCGGTAGACGGCGATCAGCGAGAGGATCAGAACCGCCTGCCACTTGTAGCGACGGATGAAGTCGGCGAAGGGTTCGATCAGAACGCTCTGTAGCCAGGCGCCCGCGGTCTTTGGCTGCGGCAGTGCGGCGCGCACGGGTTCCGGCGAAAGCAGCACAGTGAGAACGCCCACCGCCATCGACGCAGCCATCACCAGATAGGCCGTCTTCCAGGCGCTGTCCTGGTAGCCCGTGAGGCCCGGCAGTTCGGCCCAGGCCGCGACCCAGAGGACGCCGGCGCCGGCCCAGATCATCGCGAGCCGGTAGCCCGTCTGGTAGGCGGCAGCCAGCGCGGCCTGCTTGCGCGTGGCCGCGGATTCGATGCGGAACGCGTCGAGCGCGATGTCCTGCGTCGCCGAGCCGAAGGCGACCAGCAGGGCGCACCACACCAGGGGCGGCAGGCCGTCGCGCGGATCGTTGAACGCCATGCCGACGAGCCCCGCGATCACGGCGATCTGCGCCAGGAGCAGCCAGCCCCGGCGGCGGCCAAGCAGCGTGGTGAACGGCGGGATCGGCAGCCGGTCCACCAGTGGCGCCCACACCCACTTGAAGCCGTAGGCGAGCCCGACCCAACTCAGGAAGCCGATGGTGGTGCGATCGACGCCCGCCTCGCGCAGGCGAAAGCTCAGCGTGCCGAGCACCAGCAACAGCGGCAGACCGGCGGAGAAGCCCAGCGCCAGCATGCGCAGCGTCGCGGGTTCGAGATAGACCTTGAGCGCGTCGCGCCAGGGTAGGGAAGGAGAGGCTTCGTCAACCGATGGTGCAGGCATGAACCATTATCTCGCCCCCAGGCTTGCCCACTTCGTGTGGCCGCCCACCCCCTGCCGGGGGCGCCGCCTCCGGCCTGGCGGAGCCAGTTCCGGGGCAGCCCTGAAATTGCAAAGCTCCGTCGAGGGCTTGTTGGTGAAACACCGCGGAACCGGCTCCGCCGGGCCGCTGGTGTTGCCCCCGGTAGGGGGTAGGCGAAGCGACACGAAGTGCGCGCAGCCTGGGGGCGAGCAACATGTTGGCATAGGCTTTGCATGGCATCTTGTACACAAGACAGGATGCGTGATGATGGTGCACGAAAGAGGCCTGCCGGAGGGTGGGGCCGGGATTCAGTTGAAGGAATTGGCTGCTGCGGCGTGGATCGCTCGGCTCGATTCGCCGTTGCGTGGCGCTGGCGCGGGGCCGCTCGCCGGACTTCGGTTTGCCGCCAAGGACAACATCGACGTAGCCGGCGTACCCACGACGGCGGCCTGTCCGGCCTTCTCGCGCACGCCGAGCGAACACGCTTACGTGGTGCGGCGCCTGCTCGAAGCCGGTGCGGACCTGCTCGGCAAGACCAATCTCGATCAGTTCGCATGTGGCCTCAACGGCACGCGGTCGCCCTACGGCGCGGTTCCGAACAGTTTCGATGCGCGCTACGTATCGGGTGGTTCGAGTTCGGGCTCGGCCTACGCCGTGGCGACGGGGCAGGTGGACTTCGCGCTGGGCACCGATACCGCGGGCTCCGGGCGGGTGCCGGCGGGGCTCAACAACATCGTCGGCATCAAGCCGTCGCGCGGTCTGCTCAGCGCGCGCGGCGTGGTGCCGGCGGCGCAGAGCGTGGATTGCGTATCGATCTTCGCGCGCACCGTGGCCATGGCGGCGCGCGTATTGCAGGCGGCGATGGGCTTCGATGCGGAAGATCCCTATTCGCGCAGCCTTGCGCTCGCGACACAGCCGCTGCCTGCCAGCTTCCGCTTCGGCGTGCCCACGCCGTTGCGCTTCTTCGGCGACAGCCAGTCGGCCGCTGCCTTCGATCGGGCGGTCGAGCAGATGAAGGCGCTCGGCGGTACGCCGGTCGCGATCGACTACGCGCCGCTGGCCGAGGCCGCATCGCTGCTCTACGACAGTGCGCTCGTTGCCGAACGCTATGCGGCAGTGCGCGAGTTCTTCGATTCGCACGGGGCCGACGTGATCGAACCCGTGCGCAGCATCCTGGCGCAGGGTCGGGGCTACAGCGCCGCTGACTTCGTCGACGCGCGCGCCAAGCTCCAGGCGATCGGCCAGCGCGCCGCGGCGATGTGGGGCGACTTCGACGTCCTGCTGGTGCCGACCGCGCCCAGTCACTACACGATCGAGGCAATGCAGGCCGACCCGGTCGTGCTCAATCGCAACCTCGGCGAGTACACGAACTTCGTGAACCTCCTCGACTACGCGGCCATCTCGGTGCCCTCCGGCCTGCGCGAGGATGGCCTGCCTTTCGGCATCACGATGATCGGCCGCTGCGGCAGCGATTTCCAGCTTGCGGAACTCGGGCAGCGCTTTCATCACGCGACCGGCCTGCCGCTCGGCGCGACAGGCGAGCCGATGCCCGCTGCCGAAGTGCTGCCGGTGATCGCGCCCGTGCCGATGGTCAAGGTCGCGGTGGTCGGCGCACACCTGTCGGGCATGCCGCTCAACGGGCAATTGACCGAGCGCGGCGCACGGCTGTTGACGGCCACGCATACCGCACCGCTCTACCGCCTCTACGCCTTGCCCGGCACGGTGCCGCCCAAGCCTGGCCTGCTGCGCGTGCAGCCTGGCGAAGGTGCAGCGATCGCGCTCGAAATCTGGGAGATGCCGATGACGCAGTACGGCAGTTTCGTCGCGCTCATTCCAGCGCCGCTCGGCATCGGCAGCCTCACGCTGGCCGATGGCAGCAGCGTGCAAGGGTTCCTGTGCGAAGCGCTCGCAGTCGCGGGCGCCGACGACATCACGCAGCTCGGCGGATGGCGTGCCTACATCGCCTCGCGCGCCGCGCTCGCAGCCTGAGCGCTTTCAAGACCTGTCACCCCTCGAACCTTCCGGAGTATCCAATGGCCTTCAAACACACGTTGCCCTCCATCGCCAAACCGGCTTCGCGGCGCCAGGTGCTCCAGGCCGGGGCCGCCGGTCTGATCGTGCTCGCCGCGCCAGCGTTCGTTCGTGCACAGACTGCGACCAAGATTCGCATCGGCTATTGGCCCATTGCCGCGGGGCTGCCCTTCTACGCCGCCGTGGAGCAGGGTTTCTTCAAGACTGCCGGTCTCGACGTCGAAGTGCAGCGTTTTGCCGGCGCGCAGCAGATCATGGAAGCCATGCTGTCCGAACGCTGCGATGGCAGCGCGAACGGCACCGGCTCCGCCAACATCGCGATCGGCGAGATCGCGGCACCGGGCAGCTTCAAGATCTTCTGCTCCAACCCGAGCAACGTGAAGAACGTGCTCGACCAGATGCTGGTGCCGACCGCCAGCACGGCGAAGACCATGGCCGATCTCAAGGGCAAGCGCGTCGCGTCCGGGCCTGGCATCCAGAACGTCACGCTGGCGAAGACCGTGCTGGAGCGTGGCGGTGCAACCGGCGCGACCGTCGTCGAACTGCCGATCGGCCAGCACGTCGCCTCGCTCGCGGCCGGCCAGGTCGATGGCTGCTACACGTTGGAGCCGACCGGAACGATCGGCCGTCTCAACGGCAGCACACGCGTGCTCGAATCGGGCGTGATCGCGAAGTACGTCCTGGGCGATCCGATGGCGCCATGGTTCGGCGGCTCGGCCTCGCTGACGTCGGCCTTCATCAAGAAGAACCCCGACGCGGCAAAGAAATTCATCACGGCCTACGGCCAGGGCGTGGCCTTCGTTCGCACCAAGCCCAACGAGGCGCGCCAGTACCTCAAGGGCTACACCGCCATCGAAGGTCCGCTCACCGGCGAGGTGCCGCTGGCGGCGTACACCATGTACAACGAGTTCACGCCAGCCGACGTCGCGTACTTCCAGAAGTTCTTCGACCTGTTCTCGGAAAAGGGCATCTTCTCGTCGCGCCTGATGGTCGACTCGATGCTCTACAAGGGGTGAAGACATGAGCACTCCTGCACCGACGGGCACGGCACCCTGGGCTGCGCCGGCTGCTGCCACGGTCTCTGCGCCGCCGCGCGAATCGCATTGGGTCAAGGCGCTGCCCTTCATCGGCCCGGTGGTGCTCTTCATCATCTGGGACCTCGCCGTCCGCCTGGGCTTTATCAAGGCGATCCTGCTGCCGATGCCGGCGGACACGATCGGCACCTTGCTCTCCGGGCTGGCGGGCGGACCGCTGCTGGCGGACTTCGCGGTCACCGTCTGGCGCACGCTGCAGGCCTTCCTGATCGCGGCCATCATCGGCGTGCCGCTCGGCGTGCTGCTCGGCAGCAACGAGAAGGCGTACCGCAGCGTCGAGTTCCTGATCGACTTCTTCCGCTCCACGCCGTCCTCCGCGCTGATCCCCCTGTTCCTGATGATCTTCGGTGTCTCGGACGTCAACAAGGTCGCGATCGCCGCCTTCGGCGCGATGCTCATCGTGGTGTTCAACAGCGCCTACGGCGTGATCAACGCGCGCAAGCAGCGCGTCATGGCCGCGAAGGTGATGGGCGCATCGCGCTGGCAGATCTTCCGCGACGTGCTGGTGTGGGAAAGCCTGCAGCCCAGCTTCGTCGGCCTGCGCTCGGCCGTGTCGATGGCGCTCGTGATCGTGATCGTGGCCGAGATGTTCATCGGCTCCGACAGCGGTCTCGGCCACCGCATCATCAACTCGCAGCAGGTGATGAACGTGAAGGACATGTACGCGTCCATCCTCGCGGCCGGCGCGCTGGGCTATGCGCTGAACATCCTCTTCCTGCTGGCCGAGCGCCGCATCGTGCATTGGAGCGGACGATGAGAACCGTCGACAACGTGATCAACGGGCCCGTCTACGCGGATGTGCCAAAGCCCGTCTTCACGCCGGGCCCGACCGGCACGCACATCACCATCCGGGGGCTCACCAAGTACTTCGCCGGCTGGCCGCTGTACGAGAACTTCGACCTCGACATCCCCAAGCAGAAGATCGTCTCGGTCTTCGGGCCCAATGGCTGCGGCAAATCGACGCTGATCAACATGATCGCGGGGCTCATCCCGATCGATTCGGGCGAGATCCTGTTCGACGGCAAGTCGCTCAAGGACACCAAGATCGGCTACGTGTTCCAGAACTACCGCGAGGCGATGTTCCCGTGGATGCGCACCATCGACAACATCGCGTATCCGCTCAAGCTGGAGGGGCGCTCCAAGGCCGAGGTGGATCGGCGGATGCAGGAACTGGTCGCTTCGTTCGACGTGAAGTTCGATCTCAAGCGCTATCCCTATGAGCTCTCGGGCGGGCAGCAGCAGACCGCCTCGATCATGCGGGCGCTGGCGCCGAACCCGGAGGTGCTGTTTCTCGACGAGCCTTTCTCCGCCCTCGATTTCGAGATGACGCTTTTCATCCGCGAGAAGCTGCAGGAAGTGTTCATGCAGACGGGTACCACGATGCTGCTCGTTTCGCACGACCTGGAGGAGGCCGTGTACCTCGCCGACCAGGTGCTGTTGTTGACCAAGCGACCGACCAAGGTGGCCGAGATCCTCGACTACGGCGATGCGCGGCCTCGCACGCTCGAGACGCTGAGTTCTGCCAGCTTCGTGAGCATGAAGAAGCTGAGCCTGGAAATCTTCCAACGCGAAGTGCGGCGATAGGGGATTGGCATGACGCCCGCACAGATCGAAACTTTTGTCGATGCCACCTCGGCGGCCCTCGGGTTGCGCTTGCGGCCTGACCATCGTCCCGGGGTCGTTCGCTTCTTCGGGTTGGCCGCGGAATTCGCTGCGCTGGTGGAGGCCGTCCCGCTGGGTCCGCACGACGAGCCGGCGGTGAACTTCGTACCGGTTGCCCCGCGGGAGAAAGACGCATGAACGGGGGCGATCTGCTCCAGAAGGATGCGTCGACCATGGCTGCCGCGGTGCAGTCCAGGGCGGTCACCGCCGTTGCCCTCGTCCAGGCCAGCCTGGACCGGATCGATGCGACGGACCGCCGCGTGAATGCCTTCACCGACGTGGTGCGCGAGCGCGCGTTGCGGCGGGCGGCACAGATCGACGCCTCGCTGTTCTCGGACAGGGCCGCGCGCACTCGCGAGCTGCCCCTGCTCGGCGTTCCCTTTGCGGTGAAGAATCTCTTCGACATCGCCGGCCTGCCGACCCTGGCCGGCTCGAAGATCGAGCGCGAGAGCGCACCGGCGCGTGGCGATGCCGAGCTGGTTCGTCGACTGGAAAACGCGGGCGCGGTGCTGGTCGGGGCGCTCAACATGGACGAATACGCCTACGGCTTTACGACCGAGAACAGCCATGTCGGGGCGGCGCACAACCCCCACGATCTGTCGCGCATCGCCGGCGGCTCGTCGGGCGGCTCCGGCGCCGCCGTCGCGGCGGGACAGGTGCCGCTCACGCTGGGCTCGGACACCAATGGATCGATCCGCGTGCCGGCTTCGCTCTGCGGCGTATTCGGCCTGAAGCCGACCTTTGGCCGCCTGCCGCGCACCGGCAGCTATCCCTTCGTGTCGAGCCTCGATCACCTCGGACCGTTCGCGCGTTCGGTGCGCGATCTCGCCTTGGCCTATGACGCAATGCAGGGCCCGGAAGTCGCCGGCCCGAGTGATCCCGGCTGCGCACAGCGCGCCGTCGAGCCCACGATGCCGGTGGTATCGCGCGGGCTGAACGGGCTTCGCATCGGCGTGCTCGGCGGCTACTTCCGCGAACGTGCCCAGCCCGAGGCGCTGACCGCGGTCGATGCCGTCGCGCAGGCACTCGGAGCGAGCCAGACCGTCGAGTTGCCGATGGTCGAGGCGGGGCGTGCGGCGGCCTTTCTCATCACCAATTCGGAAGGTGCGGCGTTGCACTTGCCGGACCTGCGCACGCGTGCACACGATTTCGAGCCGCTGTCGCGCGATCGCTTCCTTGCGGGCGCGTTGCTTCCCGCCGCGTGGATCGCCCGTGCCCAGCGTGTCCGCCGCCTCTACGCCGAGCAGGTGGCGCGCCTGTTCGAGCGCTTCGACGTGCTGCTCGCCGCTGCCACGCCCTGCGCGGCAACGCCCATCGGCGCCGAGTGGTTCGAGATCAATGGCCAGCGGCTTCCCGTGCGCCCCAGCATGGGCGTGCTGACCCAACCCATTTCGTGCATTGGCCTGCCGGTCTGCGCCGTGCCTGTATGGGGAGCCCATCCCGACTTGCCGATCGGCGTGCAGGTCATTGCCGCGCCGTGGCGTGAAGACCTGGTGCTGCGCGTTGCCGCTGCGCTCGAATCGGCCGGCGTGGCGCACGCGCCCGTCGCCGCGCTCTGACCGAGAACACGATGAACACGCCCATCAACCTGCCCGAGGTGCTGGCCGAAGTGACGGCGGCCTTCGATCGCTACGAAGACGCGCTGGTCCACAACAAGGTCGAGATCCTCGACGAGCTGTTCTGGAACAGCCCGCACACGCTGCGCTATGGCGCCACCGAGAACCTCTACGGCTACCAGGAGATCCAGGCGTTTCGCGCCGCGCGCCCGTCGCAGGGCCTGGCACGCGAGATCCTGCGCACCGTCATCACCACCTACGGCCACGACTTCGCCACTGCCAACGTCGAATTTCGCCGCGAAGGAAGCACAAAGACGGGGCGCCAGAGCCAGACATGGATGCGTACCGCCCAAGGCTGGCGCGTCGTGGCGGCGCATGTGAGCCTGATGGGCTGATTTCGGCGCCAAAACCTGCGGTTTGCACTGGTACGGTTTATGCACACCTTCTTGTATCCAAGACAGGACTTCCCGGCCCTCCGACCCCTCCAACACATTCATAGGAGTAAGCACCATGAGCCAGATCAATCGTCGCGATTCCCTCAAGTCTCTGGCCGCGCTGGCGTCCGCCACCACGCTGGGTGGATGGAGTGCCCTCGCCAGCGCGCAGAAGCCGCTGACGGTCGGCGTGATCTATGTCGGCCCGCGCGACGACTATGGCTATAACCAGGCGCATGCGCAGGCCGCGGTCGAGCTCAAGAAGATGCCCGGCATCAAGGTGATCGAGGAAGAGAACGTGCCCGAGACCGCGGCCGTCCAGAAGACGATGACCGGCATGATCGCGCAGGACGGCGCAGGCCTGCTCTTCCCGACGTCGTTCGGCTATTTCGATCCCCACATCCTCGCCGTGGCGCCGAAGAACCCGGATGTGCGCTTCTCGCACTGCGGCGGACTCTGGACCGAAGGCAAGCACCCCAAGAACGTCGGCAGCTTCTTCGGCTACATCGACGAATGCCAGTATCTGAATGGCGTGATCGCCGGCCACATGACGAAGAGCAACAAGATCGCCTTCGTGGCCGCCAAGCCGATTCCGCAGGTGCTGCGCAACATCAACGCCTTCACGATGGGCGCGCGCTCGGTCAAGCCCGGCATCACCTGCAGCGTGATCTTCACCGGCGACTGGTCGATGGCCGTCAAGGAAGCGGAGGCGACCAACAGCCTTGCCGACCAGGGCTGCGATGTGTTCACGATGCACGTCGACGGACCCAAGGTGGTGGTCGAGACTGCTGCCAAGCGCGGCAAGATGGTGTGCGGCTACCACGCGAGCCAGGCCAAGCTGGCGCCCAATGCCTACCTCACCGGCGCCGAGTGGAACTGGCTCACCGCGTACAAGACGGTCGTCGACGCCGCGCAGACCGGCAAGCCGCATCCCAACTTCCTGCGCGGAGGATTGAAGGAAGGCTACGTCAAGATGTCGCCCTACGGCCCGATGGTGACCGATGCGGCGAAGAAGAACGCCGACGACGTCAAGGCCAAGATGCTCGCGGGCACCTTCGACATCTTCGCCGGCCCGGTGAAGGACAACAAGGGTGCGGTTGTCATCGCAGGCGGCAAGACGCTCAAGCAGACCGATCTGGAACTCGAAAAGATGAACTACCTGGTGGAAGGTGTCGTGGGGTCGATCGGGTGACATGGCTCTCCCCCAGGCTGCGCGCACTTCGTGTCGCTTCGCCTACCCCCTCACCGGGGGCAATACCGGCGGGCCGGCGAAGCCGGGTCCGCGGTATTTCTGGAAGGGGCCGGGTCTGGGGGCGCTGATTGACTGGGGCACATCACCATGCGTAACGCATTGAAGGAAATTGCACTGCCAGTGTTCGCCATTGCGGCGGCGCTGCTGCTGTTCGGCGTGTTCGTCTGGTTTGCTGGCGTGAGTCCGGTGGAGGTGTGGGTCATCCTCTTCAAGGGGGCTTTCGGCGACTGGTTCTCGTGGCAGAACACGTTGCAGCGCGCGGCGCCGCTGATGCTCACGGCGCTCTGCGTCGCGATTCCCGCTCGTGCGGGGCTGGTGATCATCGGTGGCGAAGGTGCGCTGGTGCTCGGCGGGCTCGCCTGCGCGGCATTGCCGTACCTGATGCCGCTGCCGGCGAACATCGTGGGCACCGTGGCGCTGTGCATCGCGGGCGCCATTGCCGGCGCGGCGTGGATCGCCCTGGCGGGCTGGCTGCGCCAGTACCGCGGCATCAACGAAACCATCAGCAGCCTGCTGCTCGCGTATGTCGCGATCGGCCTCTTCAAGCACGTGGTCGAGGGTCCGCTGCGTGATCCGGCAAGCCTCAACAAGCCCGCGACGCGCTCGCTCGCAGACGGGCTGGCGATCGGCGGCATCGGCGGCTCGGATGTGCACTGGGGACTCGCGATCGGCGTGGTCGCGTGCCTCGTGTCGGGTCTCTGGCTGCGGGCCACTGCCTCGGGCTTCTCGGTCCGCGTGGTCGGCGGCAACCCCCGGACCGCTCAGCTGGTCGGTTTGCCGGCAAGCAGGCTCATCCTCGCGGCCTGCGGACTGGGCGGCGCCTGTGCCGGTGTGGCCGGTGCGGTGGAAGTGGCGGCGGTCCACACCAACGCCAATGCATCGCTGATCGCCGGTTATGGCTACGCGGGCATCCTGGTGTCGTTCATTGCGCGCCACAACCCGGTGGCCGTGATTCCCGTCGCGATCCTGTTCGGCGGCTTCGGTGCCGCGGGCAGTCTGCTGCAAAGACGGCTCGGCCTGCCCGATGCATCGGTGCTGGTGCTGCAAGGCCTGGCCTTCGTGCTGATCCTTGCGAGCGAAGGCTTGCGGATGATCGACTGGAAGGCACTGTTCCGAAACCGTGCGCCGCATGTCGCGCAACCCTCCCCGCTGGTGAAGGAGGTCGCGCAATGACCGCCGACCAGTGGATCGCGTTGGTCGCCGGCATCGTCGGCGGCGCCCTGCGCGTGGGCGCACCCTTCCTGTTCGTCAGCCTCGGGGAGTGCCTGACCGAGAAATCGGGCCGCATCAATCTCGGCCTCGAAGGCGTGCTGGTCCTGTCGGCCATGGCCTCCTTCGGCGGCGCCTGGCTCACCGACTCCGCGTGGCTGGGCGTGCTGATCGGCGGCATCGTGGGCGCGGCGCTCGCGCTGCTGCACGGACTGTTGTGTTCGCTCGACCGGGTCAACGACGTCGCGACCGGCATTGCGCTGATGCTGTTCGGCACGGGCCTTGCGTTTTACTTGGGCAAGCCGCTGATCCAGCCGCAGGCGCCTCAGCTTCCCGCGATTCCACTGGGCAACTGGAGTGACAACCCGGTCATCCGCGCGGCACTGCAGGTGAATTCGCTGGTGCCCATCGGCATTGTCCTCGCCGTGCTGCTGTGGTGGGGCTTCGCGCACACGCGCGCCGGTCTGCTCGTCCGCATGGCGGGCGATTCGGCGAATGCGACGCGAGCGCTCGGCTACTCGGTCTCCGGCTTGCGCATCGCGGCCACCACGGCCGGCGGCTTCATAGCAGGACTGGGCGGCGCATCGCTCACGCTGTTCTATCCCGGAAGCTGGAACGAAGGCATCTCCAGCGGCCAAGGCCTGATCGCCGTGGCGCTGGTGATCTTCGCGCGATGGAGTCCGCTGCGCTGCATCGGTGCCGCGCTGCTCTTCGGCGGCGCGGGCGCCATCGGACCGGCATTGCAATCGATCGGCGTGGGCTGGGGTTATCACCTCTTCAATACGGTGCCCTATGTGCTCACGCTGGTCATCCTCGTGCTGACCTGCAAGCCGGGCAGTGTCGCCGTGGGAAGCCCCGGCGAGTTGTCTTCCACACGTTGAACCGTCGACCCATGAGTGCTTCCTCCACGCAACCCGAATGCTTCGTGGCCGCGAACCCGTATCCGTGGCCCTACAACGGCGCGCTCCGGCCGGACAACACCGCGCTGTTCGTGATCGACATGCAGACCGACTTCTGCGGCAAGGGGGGCTATGTCGACGTCATGGGCTACGACCTCTCGCTGGTGCAGGCGCCGATCGAGCCGATCGCGCGAACGCTGGCGCGGCTGCGGCCGCTGGGTTTTCACATCATCCACACGCGGGAGGGGCATCGTCCCGACCTCGCGGACCTGCCGGCCAACAAGCGCTGGCGTTCTCGCCAGATCGGCGCCGAGGGCGTGGGTATCGGCGACGCGGGCCCGTGTGGTCGCATCCTCGTGCGTGGAGAGCCTGGCTGGGAAATCATTCCGGCGCTGGCGCCGATCGACGGCGAAGTGGTGATCGACAAGCCGGGCAAGGGCTCGTTCTATGCGACGGACCTCGAACTGGTGCTGCGCACGCGGGGCATCGAGAACCTCATCCTCGCCGGCATCACGACCGACGTGTGCGTGCACACGACGATGCGCGATGCCAATGATCGCGGCTTCGAATGCCTGCTGCTGTCGGACTGCACGGCAGCGACGGATCACGGCAACCATCTCGCGGCGCTCAAGATGATCACCATGCAAGGCGGCGTGTTCGGCGCGCATGCGACCTCCGGCGCCTTGCTCGAGGCGCTGTCGGCGTTCTAGGAACGGAGTCACCCGAATGATCGCACCCGTCGACCCGATGCCGCCTTCCACCGGCGCGCTGGCGCTGGACACCTATGAGCTGACCAAGCGCTTCGGCAGCTTCACAGCCATGGATCGCGTGACCATGCACGTCGAGGCTGGCACGGTTCACGCGTTGCTCGGCGAGAACGGCGCGGGCAAGAGTACGCTGGTCAAGTGCGTGGCGGGGTTCCAGCGTGCCGAGGAAGGCAGCATACTGATCGACGGCCGTGAGCAGGACATTGCCAACCCGATCGTCGCGCGCGCGCTCGGCATCGGCATGGTCTACCAGCACTTCACGCTGGCACCGGGCATGACGGTGGCGGAAAACCTGTTGCTGGCGGGCGGCAAGACGCCGGCCATGATCGACTGGAAGACCACGCGCGCCGAACTCAAGGCTTTCCTGGCGACCACGCCTTTCAGCCTGGACCTGGACATGCGGCCCTCGGAGTTGGCGGCGGGCGAGAAGCAGAAGCTGGAATTGCTGAAGCAGCTCTACCTCAAGCCGCGATTGCTGATCCTGGACGAGCCGACCTCGGTGCTGACGCCGCAGGAGGCCGACGAGGTGCTGGGTCATGTGCGGGAGTTCGCGCGAAGCGGGCTTTGCACGGTGCTGATCATCACGCACAAATTCCGCGAGGTGATGTCGTACGCCGACAGCGTGACGGTGCTGCGTCGAGGCAAGGCAGTGCATCACTGCAAGGTGTCGGAGACGAATCCGGCGAAGCTCGCGGCGGCCATGATGGGCGAGGGCGAAGCGCCGCCGCCCGAAAGCGATACGGCAGCACCGACCGGTCGTGCGCTGCATGCGATGAAGGACACGGCGGCGGATGCGCCCGTCGCCTTGCGCGTCGAGGGGTTGCAGGCGCAGGGCGATCGGGGAACGCTGGCCGTGCACGACCTGAGTCTCAGCGTGCGGTCAGGGGAGATCCTGGGCGTGGCGGGTGTTTCGGGCAATGGTCAGCGGGAACTGGTGGAGGCGCTGGTGGGTCAGCGACCGCGGCTGGCCGGGCAGGTCACCGTGATGGGCGAGCCCTACGCGGCGAAGCGCGAGGAGAACCGGCGCCTGAAGGTGCGCAGCCTGCCTGAAGAGCCGTTGCGCAATGCCTGTGTCGGCGATCTCAGCGTCGCGGAAAACATGGCGCTGCGGGATTTCGATCAGCCGCCGCTGGCGTGGAAGGCGCTGGGCGCGGGGGTGCTCAACTTCCCGCTGTGGCGCAGCAGGGCGCGGGAATGGATCGCCGAGTACGGGGTCAAGACGCAGGGGGAGGGTGCGCCGATCCGCAGTCTGTCTGGCGGCAATGTCCAACGCGCAGTGCTGGCCCGTGAATTGGCCGGCGACATCAACGTGCTGATTGCGGCCAATCCGGTGTTCGGTTTGGACTTCGCGGCCGTCGCGGAGATTCACAGCCGCATCGTGCAAGTGCGGGCGCGCGGAGGTGCGGTGCTGCTGATCAGCGAGGACCTCGATGAGTTGCTCGAGATGGCGGATCGCATCGTCGTGATGAGCGAAGGGCGCGTGGTGTTCGAGACTCCGGCGGCCACGGCGGAGAGGCACGTGCTGGGAGCGCACATGGGGGGCGGGGATCACTCTGCGGTGGCTTCATGATTGGGCTGCTGTTGTCCCTTGGGTGGGCGCCCGATATGCGGTGTGGGCTGGCCGACCCCGCTGCGCCGGCCCTTCGGGCTTCCCTGCAGTGCTCGCTTCAGGCGKGGTCCGCGCAAACTCGCTTCGCTCAAACACGCGCGGCCCTTTTTCCGCCTGAAGC